>DASZDU010000215.1:0-23877 GCA_035941655.1 Pyrinomonadaceae bacterium
TGGGACGTTTCCTTCTTTGTGAACGGCAAGGCACATCCGTCGACGTTTGATCTCAAACTCGAAGGAACGAAAGTCACGGGCACCGCCTTCTCCGATCACACGGGACCCGGGACGGTCCGCGACGGCTCGTGGTCCGACGGCAAATTAAGTTTCACGCTGGACTTTAAGAAGCACGAATCGATTGCGGTTAATGGGACACTGAAGGACGGGAAGTTGGCAGGCGAGTTCACTACCGAAGGCTTCACTTCAAATTGGGAGGCGAAGCGGAAATAGATGTTTGATATGCAAACTATGAAATCCAACTCAATCGCGACGAAAGAAAGAGCGGCCCTGAAGTGTCCGCACTGTAAATCTGCTGAGCTAGCCGCCACCGAACCTGAAGCTGGGCTCAGATTTTTTAGCTGCCCGCAGTGTCAGGGAAACTGGATTAGAGGAGCGGAATATTGGAAGTGGCTGGAGGCGCGCGGACCAAACCTGCCCGAGCGTTGGGACCAGGACAGCGGATTGTCACTGGCCGAATCAGGCTCGCATATCGACTGCCCTGAATGTCGCTTTCGTCTGGTCAAGTATCTCGTCGGACATGGTTTCAGTTTTACGATCGATCATTGCGAGGGTTGCCGAGGCAGCTGGCTGGACAAGAACGAATGGGAGGCCCTCAGAGAACGCAACCTTCATGATGACCTGCATTCGATGTTCACATCGTTCTGGCAGGACGAAGCGGAAAAGGGGGCGAGGAAGAAACGACTGGAACGAATCTATATGTCGAGATTCGGCGAGGATGACTACACCGAGATCGAGCGGGTGCGCCAATGGCTGGCAACGCGTCCCAACCGGCAGGAATTGCTTGCGTATCTGACGGACAAAGATCCATTCGATGTTTGAACGGAAAACCGGCAAACCAGCAGAATGCGGATATCCCATTCCTGCTTGTCACAAACCGCAAGCAGTTATAATCTTTGAACCATGGTGACAACTGAAGAAATCTTCCGTGATGCTGTGGCCTTGCCTCCAGACGTTCGTGCCGAACTCACCGAGCGTTTGATTGCGAGCTTGGCTGAGGATGTTTCTCCAGAGATCACCAGGGCACAGCTTTCGGAGGTGCGGCGACGAATAACCGAGGTAGAATCAGGAAACGCAGTGCTGATTCCGGGTGACGAGGTTCTGGCGCGAGTGCGAAGTTTGCTAGCACCACACCTCCCTTCGAGCTAGCATGGCAAGCTATGGCTTTCATTCCGGCGCCGCGGAAGAGTACTTAGCTGCCACCCGTTATTATCTGGATCACGCATCACCTTTAGTAGCCGCGTCGTTTGTGGCGGAAGTCGAAGCCGCCATCCAAACTTTGCTCGCCTCTCCACTGACCTGGCCGGTAGTTGAAGAACCTCAAATCCGTAGATACTTGCTTAAGCGATTTCCCTATTCAATTTATTATCGTTGGGAGACCGACCCGGATCGGGTTTCATCTATGTACTCATGCACTTCAATCAACGCCCCGACTACTGGCGTGGACGCATGGCTTGACGAAAGGCATTTTGGAGTGTTGCGCCACTATTGAGATCGTTTTTATCAGCCAGGAGGTTGACATGCAACGAGCAGATCAGTTTGTTCCACACTTGATAGTCAGCGATGGCCAAGCTGCGCTTAAGTTTTACAAAGAAGTTTTCGGCGCCGAAGAGGGCGACTGCATGATGGCGCCTGATGGCAAGCGCCTGATGCACGGCGAGATCGTGCTTGACGGACACAAACTTTTCCTTAGCGATGAATTTACGGAGGCGGAAGGCGGCACTTGTAAAATGCCGCAGACGCTGGGCGGGACCTGCGTGCGCATCACGATCATGGTTGACGATGCGGACACGATTGTTGAACTCGCCGTCTCGCGCGGAGCAACCGTGCTGATGCCGGTTGCGGACATGTTTTGGGGAGCTCGCTATGGAAAAATTCGCGATCCGTTTGGACATGAGTGGGGCATCAATCAACAACTCAAAGAGATGAGCAAGGAAGAGACTGACGCGGCAGCGCAAGATTTCTTCGCGAACAAGAAATGACACGGCAAACCGGTCATCGCGATATCAGAACCGTGAGCGGACCGGAGTCCCCGCGCGGGCAGCCCGCGTGGGGTGGTGGATGCGAACGGCCAAAGAGTCAACTTGCAATACGCCGAGTTTCCTAAAACAAATATCACCAAATGAGAATGTTTGGCCGGTCGCTACCGCTCGGTTCTGATGTTGAGCAATCTTTGTAACGTCGGTTATATCATCGGCTGATACACCACTGGGACAAACTAGCTAGTTAGAAGCTCCCCGAAAGGAAAACGAGTGATTACTCAAATGCCCACGCGACGCTCCTCTCGGCGGCCTTGCCATTTGCCGCTGCTCATCACGTTTGTCTTCATCCTTTCCCCGCTACTCATTCACGCACAAAAGATTTCACCCGACGAACAGAAGCTCGTCGACCACATCGACGCGCATGCGAGTGAAGCAATCGGCCTGCTCGAAAGAGTTGTGAACATTGAAAGCCCGACAGAAAACCTCGCCGGCGTTAGGCAAGTCGGCGCCGTGTTCAAAACAGAATTCGAATCTCTTGGTTTCACGGCGCGCTGGATCGACATGCCGGTCGCGATGAAACGCGCCGGTCACCTGCTCGCGGAAAAGCAGGGCACGAAAGGCAAGCGTCTCCTGCTGCTCGGGCATATCGACACCGTGTTGCGTGGAGAGAAATTCCAACGTCAGGGTAACCAGGGATTTGGTACTGGTTCCTCAGACATGAAAGCCGGCGATGTTGTGTTGCTATTCGCGCTGAAAGCGCTGCGCGAAACCGGCGCGCTAAAAGACGCGCAGGTTATTGTGATGCTGACGGGCGACGAAGAGGATTCTGGAGATCCGGTGGCGGTGAGTCGCGGCGACATGGTGGCGGCTGCCCGGCGCAGTGATTTGGCTCTGAGTTTTGAAAACGGCGGCAGCAACATCGCAACAGTTGCGCGGCGCGGCAGCAGCGACTGGGTCCTGGAAGTTACGGCGAAGACCGGACATTCGTCACAGATTTTCAAAAGCATGGGCAGCGGCGCCATCTTCGAAGCGGCGCGGATCCTCAATCAATTTTACGAGACGTTGCGTGGGCCTGAGTATCTGACTTTCAATCCGTCGGTGATCTCAGGCGGTACGGAGGTTGACCTCAAGGATCAAAACCTTACGACGGCGGGAAAGACCAACGTGGTAGCGGCGAGAGTAATTGTCCGTGGCGATTTGCGTTTTATCAGCGAGGAGCAGAAGGAAACTGCGCGCGCAAAGATGAGGGAGATTGTGGCAAAAAGCCTACCGGGTACAGCTGCGAAAATTACTTTCGCTGACGGCATTCCGGCAATGTCGCCCAGCGAAGGGAATATGAACCTGTTGAAGCAACTCGATGCCGTTAGCCAGGATCTTGGTTTCGAAAAGATTGAGCCGCTGGGCGCCGGAGAAAGAGGCGCCGGCGACATTGCCTACGTCACTCATCTAATTCCGGGGCTTGATGGTTTAGGCGCAACCGGCGGCGGCGCCCATGCGCACGGTGAATATGCCGACCTCGACACGCTGCCTAGACAGATCAAACGCGCCGCCGTTTTGATTTACCGTCTGACGAGGTAGATTCTCATTGTCTGTGATGAAGTCAGTACCACCACGCGGTGGCGGGTGGGTCTTGTGGCTTTCAGTACCTGGCATACGTTCCAGAACCCACCCGCTACCGCGTGGTGGTACTGACTTCATTGCGTTGAAGATCTCGCTGCCGTAAATAATGCTCATCGACATCACGCCGCTACGTATCTCCCGCGACTACCGTCTGCTTTTTTTTGGCCAACTCATTTCCGCTTTCGGCACGGCCATGAGTTTTGTAGTCGTGCCCGTACAGGTTTATCAGTTAACCGGTTCCACTCTTCTAGTTGGACTGTTGAGCGCCTCGGAATTCGTATTGATCTTGTTTATGGCCTTCATCGGCGGAGCCTATGCCGATTTCATAGACAAGCGAAGAATGTTGCGGCTAACGGAGATCGGACAGACGCTGGTGACTGCGATACTCGTCTGCAATGCGCTGTTACCGCGGCCACAAGTGTGGCTACTCTTTGTTTGCGCCGCAGCTCAAGCTGGACTTGGCGCGTTGCAGCGACCTTCGTTTGAATCGCTGTTGCAGAAAATAGTGCCGCTGGAATTGATGGCCTCAGTCAGCGCGCTTAACGCTCTACGCTGGAACGTAACCACAATCCTCGGTCCGTCGCTCGCCGGAATAATTCTAGCCAGATTCGGCGCCGGTACTGCTTACGGAATCGACCTGATGACTTTTGTCGCCTCGTTAATAGCGGTGTTTCTCATTCGCGCCGTGCCTGCGCCGATCCAATCTGCAGATCGTCCGACATTGAAGTCTGTGGTTGAAGGTCTGCACTACGCCTGGAGACGCAAAGAAATTCTTGGCACCTACCTTATCGATATGAACGCTATGTTCTTCGGCATGCCGACGGCGCTCTTTCCTGCGATGTCGGCAAATTTTGGCGTGGGAACTGTTGGCTTCTTTTACGCAGCGCCTTCAGTGGGCGCACTCGTCGCTACCCTGACTTCTGGTTGGGCGAAGAAGGTCAATCGGCACGGTTTGGTGGTGGCGGTGGCAGCCGCCTTGTGGGGTGTCGCGATCATATTTTTTGGATTCGCGGAAAACCTTTATCTGGCGCTATTCTTTCTCGCGCTGGCCGGAGCGTTCGATATGGTTAGCGCGGTGTTTCGCATGACAATGTGGAGCCAGACGATTCCACATTACCTGCGTGGACGTCTGGCCGGATTGGAGATGATTAGCTATACGTCTGGCCCAAAACTCGGTGACGCAGAAGCCGGCATCGTCGCTACCCTCTTTAGCGTTCGCACCTCAATTGTTTCGGGAGGGGTTTTGTGCGTCGTGGGCTCGGCGCTGATTTCACTGTTGATTCCCGAGTTCATAAGTTATCAGGCAACAGCGGGCATCGAACAGAAGGAACTCGAGGAAGCCATGCGCGAAACTGAAACAAAAAATCTGCTGGTGGAGTAACTGGCACTGCTGGCCGGTCAGCGCTTTCAATTGGTTGCGACCTGTCGCAACCTTGGTACACTGAATTCAATGCCCGAGGCCGGCGTCAGGCCGCCGGCGAACCAAAGCGCTGACAGGTCAGCGCACTCCAAGAAGAGCTGAAAGTCCTTACGAGACGAGTTCGGCTATCAGTGCAACCAGGCTGCACACTGGATCGTATGGTATTGGAGAGGTAACGCGAATGTACTGTTCATCCTGCGGATCCGCAGTCACACCAGGCTTGAGCTATTGCAATCGTTGCGGCGCAGAGCTAATTCCGAAAAAATCCGCTGTTTCTAAAGGCTCCCAGCTGATTGAGTCTTTGGTCTGGGCAATCGTGGGGGTTTCGGTGGGTGGTCTCGCCCTTCTTATCGGCCTCATGGCTGTAATGAAGCACGAGCTGCAGTTTGAGAATCACCTGATCCTGTTGGTCCTGCTGTTTAGCTTTGTGCTATTGCTCGCAGCTGAAACCGTTCTCATCTGGGTGCTACTAAGATCGAAGGGCTTGATCAGCGAACGCGAGAAAGAAACAATCGCTATTACTCAACTCAAAAAAGCGGCCACCAAAGAACTTGATGAGCGCCCGGAGCGAGTGCTGACTGAGCCTGCGGCTAGTGTGACCGACCAAACCACTCGCACGTTGGAGCCAGTCTACCGTAATCCTATGTCCGATAAACGTTAGTTTTGTCGCGGCGTTCGACAAGCTAAAGCTTATCGGACATCAGACCGATCCGCGATGGAGATTCCATGACGATTGATTAATCGCAGTCATTCAGAATGAGAAGAGTCGCCAAAGATTATCCTTCGTTGAAGAAACGGGAGCCTTTTCCATTTGTTCTGGAAGAGCTGAGTTCGCTGCGGCCGACCATCAAACACATGTTTGGAATGACGTCAATCTATTTCGACGATAAGTTACTTTGCTCACTTCGCGACAGTCTTAAACAACCCGGCTCTAACGGCGTGTGGTTGTATACGACCAGGGAACACATCGATAGTCTGGCAAAGGAATTTCCCGGCCTGTCCAAACGGCAATTGTGGCGCTCGCGCTCCAACAACAAGGCCTGGATCATTCTAGCGTCCCGCCTCGAGAATTTTGAAGAATACGCCCTCAAGGCCTGCGAGCTGATACTTCGAGGGGACCAACGCATCGGCAGGATGAGCCGCGCGGTGGAAACCGGCACAAGCAATTGGGTCGGTGGGGGTCGACGAATACAGAACCGGGAGCAATAGCGGCTAGCCAAAGATTCAGTTGAGTGTATCAGCCTCATCGATCATCGCTACTCACTGCGCTCCATCAGAACCGCGAGCGGTAGCGACCGGCCAAAGAGCCAACTTTCCTGATCGGCACAAGGTATGGTTTAGACCGTCTCTTTTTTATCGCTGAACTCTGGCGATCTGGCACCATTTAATGATGATTGTTGCCTGATTGCGTGACGAGATTGTTGAGTCTTTAGCCGGTCGCTACCGCTCGCGTTCCGATTTGCTGATCTCAGGGTAAGGGTTCACCTTGATCGTATTCCACGTAGGCGACGGCATTCACCACATCTTCGTCGGTCCATAAGTATCTCTTACTTCCGCGGTCAGCCCACGGACTATCATTACTTTGCCAACAACCGGCTTCTCTTAATTTGCGGGTTGCGTTTGCCTTCAACGCCAACAGTACTTTTTCTGGTTTACATTGAGCGCTCACTACCGAATGTATGTGGTTGGTTCTCACATTCATCGTCCACAAATCCCATTTACGAATCTTGCAAGTCTCGCGAATGCCTTCCTCTACTGCATGTCGTTGCCTTGATGATAGTCTGACAGGAGGGTTCTTTAGTCTGGAGCGATTGAGTTTTCGTCGTTGCACATTGGGTTGAAGCACCGGACTACCGTAACGATTATGAGCCCGGTCTACTGATCCGCGGTTGTCGCCGTGAAGCCAGGTGCCACGACTCGAAAGGTTATGAGATAGGCCTTTACGGTATTGAACTCGCGGCAGGATTGAGACACATTGGAAATCGTAGTCCCAGCCTCAAAAACAATGCTATTGATACCGCGGGTGAGACAGTTCAGGACGATGCAAGACTACTTGTTCATCAGAACCGCGAGCGTTAGCGACCGGCCAAAGGACTGACTTTCCTGATTTGCACGAGGTTTGGCGGCGACGAGCACCACGGTTAGCAACTGCGCTGCCGAGACAGTTGAATCTTTGGCCGGTCGCTACCGCTCCCGGTTCTGATTGCTGATCCTAGCGTAAGGGTTCAACGATTAACGACGAATCTCAGTGAGTGGATGATTAAACTATGGAGTGGTCTGCTTTGCCTCGGCGTCGTCTTTCTTCCTGACGTAAATCTCACCGCGCGGAACCAGGCCAGCTTTACTGGCGAGCGTAAATACAGCCGAGTCAACCACGTCTTTGTTTTCCAAACGAAAGCTGGTCACACCTGACACGTTGGTATCAGGATCGCTGTACTGAAGAGTTAGATAACGAACCTTGGTCTTAATGAAACCCAACGGCCAGCCGTAAAAGGGGACATGCTGAGCCACGGTGGCTGCGGTCGGTCGCCTTTTTTGTGTGTCGGCAAAAGCCGAGTTGACCGCCTTGTAAGGTATGAAAAAGATTGCCTTCTGATCTTTGCGGAAAAGCAGACGTTGATTCGTATCGTCAAAGCTGAGAGTGCCTTCCATCGTTTTGTTGTAACCAAAGACTCCGCCCTCGTATTTGGCTTTCATTGTTTGCGGAGCCGCAGACGGCGTTGCTTTGGTAGCGTCTGTGGGTGCAGTTTTTTCAATCGCACGTGGTCGCTGAGCGCAAACCGTGGCCGCCATTACAGCCGTTAACAAGAGCGTTCCAGTAAATTTCATCTTAACCTCCAACAACATGCTTCATTTCGCGAAAGGTCGCACACGCTCAGCTGATTCCTTGAAATCGGAATCGCTCGGGGCCAGCGCCAATCCTCTTTCATACGCGGCTAATGCTTTTGCATATTGCTTCGTTACCTCGTAAGCATAACCAAGCTCACGATAGATATTCACATCGTCCGGTGACTTCTGCGCAGCAGTCTGAAGGGCTGCAATGGCTTTGGGAAAGTTCTTCGCGCGCGATTGAGCAATTCCGAGCAGGTAAAATGTGACACCCTTGGCGTCTGGCTGTAGCGTAGCCCTTTCGAGGGCGGTTGCGGCCCGCACGTATTGTTCGGAACCAATCAAGGCCTGGCCGAAAAGCGTTACCGCTTCAGCATCGGTTCTGACTTTTATCAAACCTTCGCCGGCGCGCACAGCTCCCAGATAATCGGACGAAGCCTTGGCAGCATCTGCTGAGTTGAGCGCGGCGCGGCGCAAATATGCCGAGGTCAGCAAGGTCCAGGCAGCAGCGAAACGCGGATCATTTACGGTAGCGCGATTTAATAAGGCGATCGACCCGTCAAGATCATTCTTGCCGAGCGCAATCTGGCCCAGATAGAAAAGGGACAAGGTATCTTTGGGATTTGCTTTTACGACGGCGTTGAAAGTTTTTTCCGCGTCCAGCGGTTTCCCGTTCTTGTATTCGGCAAGCCCGCGGTAATAAAGCAGCGAGGGATCGGGTTGAGTGCCCGGCCGCGTCGTGGCTGCAACCAGCAACGGTAGTGCGCGATCAAATTTTTCCGCCAGCACGTAGGCCTGCGCCAACGCGTCCTCGGTGTTTGGATCTTGCCGCTTGGCGACTTGCTGCAGATTCAGTGCCTTCTGCAAGTCCTCAATCGCCGGTTCATACTGCTTGAGAGCCAGCTCCGCGAAACCGGCAATCTTCCAGGCTTCAGAGTCGTTGGGAAACTGCGCCGCGATCTGTTTTGCTTCGGCTGCAGCCGCGGCAAACTGTTTCTGTTGCAGCAACTGATAGGCGTGAGTGGTGTCGCCAGTGCCAACCGTATTCACGACTGGTTTTACTGGCTGAACATCAATCAACGGCCGATCTGAATTGTTCCTGGCCGTCGGACTTGGTTTCGACTCGGGCCGGAGCAGCGGCTCTTCAGCAGGTTTGGCCGGCGGTTGCGCTTTCACCCGGCGTGGCCGGCTGGACTGTCCTACAACAGTTCCGCCCAGAATTATCAGGCACAAATTTAACGCCAAAACACGGTAGATGGATCGTTTACTCATAGATGATTCTTCCGGGGAGAGATTTAGTTCGAGGTAAATAGAGCGCTCCGAAAGACATGTCTCCGATGCTGCCCTTGCGCTTTTAGTTTGCCGAAATCCAGCTTCGCAGCAAAAGACTACTAACTAACCCCCTAAAAGAAAAGCGACCGGCCACAGGAGGCCGATCGCTTAAGTAGGACAGGCATTCGCGGCCTGTCCGGATGTCCACTGAGCTTAGGTCAGACAAGAGTGTCTGTCCTACCTGTTAGAAGTTCAGCTTCACGCCAAACTGAAACTGCCGCGGGTCGTATGACGCCGTTGGCCGGCTGTAGTAACGGCCATTGCCGGCGCGTTGAGCAAAGGCATTAACGTCGCTGAACAACGGAGACGCCGAGGCTTCGTTGAAGCGATTGAACATGTTGAAGCCTTCAGCAATCAGATCCAACCTGACACGTTCGCCGAACCGCACCGCGCGCGAAACGCGAAGATCGAGCGAAGCGAATTTATGCGTGATGCCCATGTTGCGTCCCAGGCTTCCGTTCTGGAAGAACGGTGCCAAGGTAAGCACGCCGTCTGAGCGCACGCTGGGTCGGTCGTTTGAGCTCTGCTGATCGCCGTTGGTATCGACGCCGGTGATGATGTTGAAGGGACGGCCGGAAGCGACTTCAAGAATCGGGGCGATCGTAAAGTCAGACAGGAAGCGGTGCATCCCGTCGGAATTTCGCCACGACGCCGGCGAAGTAATAATCGCACTAAACACGTACCGCAGTCGCTGGTCGAAGAGCGAGTCGGCGCGGTCAGCGCGGAAATCGAGATTGTTCTGCGGCTTGAGCAGCGTCTGCAAGTCGGAAGAATCATCGATCGAATGGGCCCAGGTCAGCGAGGCCAGGAACTGGAAGTTGTTGGCGAAGCGCCGTTTCAAATCCAGGTTCAACGCATGGTAGGTCGAATTACCTTCCGAGAGCTGCGAGCTGACATCGCCGAACGGCGAGATAACGCCCGACGTCCGCAAGGTGTTGTTCGCGGCAAGCAGCGCGTTAAACGTTGCCGGCGGAAGACCGGTCAATGCCTGCACAAAGAAATAGTTTGGGGCGTTGGGCCGGAAGAAGTTTGCAGCTATCGGCGAAACAATTCCCTGTCCCGCCGCGTTGCGACCGAGGATTCCGGGAATCACGACCGTGAAGCCCAACGGGCAAGCGGCACTGGGCGCGCAGTTGGTCAGCGGCAATGAGAAGAATTGCGCCGAGGTTGGATCGGGCGGCGCAACGCTGAAGAAGCGACGGAAATTCTCGATCAGGAGATCGTTGCGCATCAAGTTGATGTCGCGCGGATGCGGCAGGTGATGCGCACCGACGAATATGTAGCTGGCCGAAAGTGACATATCTTTCGTCAATTGTCGCTCAACGGCGAGGTTTCCCTGATTGGCATAGGCGTATTCAAAATTCTTTGCCGGAAAGAGCGTGAAGGGAAGAATGGTGCCGAATCCCGGGAAGGTCTGGTCGTTGAAACGCTGGCGCCCAAACTGGTATTGCGCGCTTGAGGCAGCCCCGGGCGTGCAGTTAACGCCTGGGATAGCGCCTGGGAAGTTGCAGACCACCACCGTCCCCTGAAAGATTTGAGCAGCGTTAAGAAACGTCGTGACTGCCGGGCTGTTGAATGTCAGAGTGGCCTGTTGCTGCTGGGCTGCGTCGGCAATATCGGAGTTGAAGGCGATCGCCAGCAGCGGGTGATCATAAAAGAGACCAAAGGCCGCCCGAATAACCGTCTTCCCGTTATTCTGTGGGTCCCAGGCAACCGCCAATCGGGGGGCCCAGTTATTCTTGTCGCGCGGGAAGCCTTGCTGAACGTTCAGCGCATCCTGCGCCGCCAAAAGATCAGCTTGAGAAAGCGTGATGCCGGACAATGGATCTCTAAATTGCGGCTCCGGTGGGACTGCCTGCGTTAACTCGTAGTCGTAACGCACGCCGTAATTTAAGGTCAGGTTTGGCTTAATCTTCCATGAATCCTGGGCGAAAAATGCCATGGGCCGGTTTGATATTCTGCTCACCGGGTTGCCGAAGCCCTGTACATACACCGAAGGAATGCCCAGGCCATAGGATTGGACCGGAGTAAAGTTGGGCGGTGGCGTTGTGGTGCCGGGAAAATTTGGCAGCGTCGATATCAGGGTTCGGGAATTGAATTCGCCGAAGTTGAAAAGTCCCGCAAAATTCAGTTCAAAGAGTGCTGAAGGAATTCTGACGAAGGCAAAATCAGCACCGAATTTGAAACTGTGATTGCCTGCGATCACGCTCAGGTTATCAGTCCACTCGTATCGCGTTTCAGTGCGAATCACTGGAGAAAAAAGTTCGCGGCCGATGAAGGCAGTGCCGGTGATGTTGAAAGCGACTGCCTCTCTATTCTGGGACGTGAAAGTGGCGCGACGCTCGCCGAAGTTGAATCTCGCTTCGTTGACCATGTTGCCCGCGAGCGTAGAGGTCAAACTTGCGACTACTGTAGAGTCGATCAGTCTTTGAATTCCGGTCCGAGAAAAATCGTTCTGGCCCAGCGACTGATTCTGCGATTCCACCTGGATACCAGTTATTAAACTGGGATTGTAGCCGCCGCGCAGACTGAATTGATGATCCTTGGTAATCATGTGGTCGAGGCGCAGCGAATTGAACGTGGTTCTATCAGTAACTGGAAATATCCTTTGCAAATCATTCAGCGGACGAAATGCGATGGGTAATCCATTCAGACCGGTAGTGCCGATGGGGACGGGCAGTCCCGTTAAGAGGAATCGCGAGCCGATGGGGTTAGCGCTGGGAAGAATCGGAGAAATTGCGGGACAGAGACTGCCATCGTTTGGACTGGTGAGCGGATTGGTGCCGGTCAGGCCGGTAGTTCCACCGCTCGATGCGAAGAAAGCGTAGGTCCTTGCCAAACAAACGGCCGAGCCGCCAACCCCCACCAAGGCATTAATATAATTCGCTTGTGCAGCGTTGATATTAGTGAAAGTCCGGGCCACAGGATTCAAGCCGGGAATCACAGGGATAGTTGCTGAGGCTGTCAGATCTCCTCGCACATTGCTGGTAAAGAACCCCGACTCATCACGTCGTCGCTGTTCAAATGCAAAGAAGAAAAACGTGCGGTCGCGATCCAAGGGTCCGCCAAGCGTGACGCCGTATTGAGTTCGTCTGAAATCCGGTTTCGCGATCGGCGCAAACGGATTGCGCGCCTGGAAACTCTTGTCTCTCAAAAAACCGAAAATGTTTCCGTGAAAATCATTGGTGCCGCTCTTGGTAACGACGTTCACAATGCCGCCGGAAGATCGTCCAAACTCCGGCGCAAATGAATTCGTCACTACCTGAAACTCCTGGACCGCCTCCTGCGAAACCGTTGAGCGCGACGCGTTCACCGAATTATCGGTGTTGTCAGCGCCGTCCACCTGAACAAGATTCGAACGCCCGCGCTGACCACCAAAGTTCAAACCGGTGGTGGGCGCTGGTCCAATCGGCCGGCCGTTGTCCCGACTGACAGTAGAAGTCGTCAAGGCGAACGCCAGATAATTGCGTTCGTTGATTGGCAGATTGTCTATCCTTTGCTGATCGACGGTGGTGGCCACAGCAGTTTTCGCGGTCTCGACCAATTCAGTGTTGGCACCGGTGATAGTAACTATCTCCGACACTTGTCCCACTTCGAGCGCTACATCCAAATCTGCGCGCTGGCCGACCGTTACTGTCACTGCCGGCAACACAACTTTCTTAAAGTTGGCGGCTTCAACTGCGACTTCATAGTCACCTGGAGGAAGATTCAAAATCAGGTATGCACCATCGTCGTTAGTCGTGGTCGTTTTGCTGATGTTTGTAGCCGCATTACGAGCAGTCACTGTTGCGCCACTCACCACCGCGCCGCTCTGATCGCGTACCACGCCTTGCAGGTCGGCGGCATTCGATTGCGTCTGCGCGAGCGCGATGCCCGATCCGAGCAGCCCACAAGTTAATGTGACGAGCAAGAGAGCCGCGGTTCGAAGAGAAGGGTTAAGCCACTGCGTAGAGGACGCAAACATCATTGTTTCTCCTTAGCTAGTTAGGGACTCTGAAACGACCAGGTAAGAACCGACTATTTACTGATAGTAATCGGACGACGATTCTCAGAAGTAACGACTGCAAAAGTTCGGTCTATCCACGGCAAGCCCGGGGAGCGTTCGGTCCGCCTTTGGTCAATCATGAACCTTGAGAAAGGCGCCGGGGACTTCCAAATTACGCTCCGCCTTTTTACTCCAAAAGTGCCCATCTGGCAAGCATTTCTGTGATTGGTGAATGACTTACAGATCGCTCAACGTTGGGTAGATTTGACCATTCGTTTTAGAAAGGAAGCAGGAGAACTTTGTTCACAGCAGGACGATTCATTGACCACGATTGATTGTTGCGATGTCAGGAGTTAAAAGAATCAAACACCTGATGGTCTTGCTTCAGCGCTGCCTGAATGCCGAGTGGCACGCGCGAGCCGGCGCCGAAGATGCGCGCTCGTTCCAAAGAGCAGGATGGCCGCTTCATCGAGATAGGGAACAAACGCCGCTCGCCGGAGCAAGCCCGAGACTCGTAAACGTGAATCGAAGTTGCGGCGGTATTCTGCGCGGTAGTCGTCCGCGAGCGAAGCTAATCCTACGCTTGTGCTGAGCGCGGAAAGATTTCCGGCGATCACGCCGGCGGCGATCTCTCCACTCTCAAGCGCCATCAGCATGCCGCTGCCAGTAAAGGGATCGATAAACGCGGCGGCGTCACCGATGGTCAACAATCCCGGCGCCGGCGCCAATCTCCTGCGGCCAAACGTCTCCAGCGATACGCTCAACCACGGCGTGCGCGTAGTTGCTTCCGCAAGCGTGTAAGTAGCGCGAGAGTTCTTCATCACCACTTCACGCATCACGACATCAGGATTCGAGCCATGACAGCGGACGTCATCTGCCGCGACGATAAAACAAAGATTACTAATGCCACCCTCGACCGTACTCAAGCCGCCATAACCCCCTTTGTAAAAATAGATTTCGCATGCGCCCGCCGTCAGCCGCGTATTCTCAAGATGAACTTTGAAGGCCACCAACGGATTTATATGTCTTCTTCGATTCGCGCGTTGCGGATCCAGCTGACGCGCGAGCGATCGTGTTCGGCCCGTCGCATCGATCGTGATCAACGCCTCGCAATCTCGCGTCGCCTCGCCCTTCTTTACGCGAATTCCGTGGACCTTTTCGTCCGCGTAGAGAAGTCGCGATGCATGCGCTGCTTCCAAAACTTCGACGCCAGCTCTTTTCGCTCGCTCGAGCAGTTGATGATCCATTTCGCTGCGGCTCAACCCCAGAGCCTGCGTTCCGGGCTTGAACCATTCGCTCGGAACCGCAACGCTGTTTCCTCGCCGCGAGTAAAACACCGTCTCCGACACAGAGGCGCCACCCGCAAAGATCATTTGATCAAAAACACCGAGTCGCTTGAAGTGTCCCATGCACTCAGGAGAGATGAACTCCCCACACAACTTTTGACGCGGAAACTTTTTCTCTTCGACAAGCAACACACGCGCACCCGCCAATGCCAGATGGATTGCCGCACTTGTGCCCGCTGGACCGGCGCCCGCGATTGCCACATCGAAGATGTTTGCGGACAGTGACGTCACTTCTGTGGTGCCTCTCCCAACAAGACTGAAGTAAGAACTTCGATAGAAAAGCTCGCTATGCCTCTGAGACTTGCTGTCCCTGAGTCTCACGCAGCGAGCACCAGTCGATAAGGGAAGTGTCGCTTGATATGCGGATCATCGATTCCAGCGCGCCGCGCCAGAGTTAATAACTCCTCAGGTTTAAAACTTCGAAGAATCGACAGCGCGCCGTCTTCGCGAATGAGACGATTGTGAAAAAACAAGTGGCCGATGGTGGTGTAAAACAAATAAGCAATCGGATGACGATGAAGATCGATCACATAAATGCCTCGCGCCGCCACCCGCTGAAGCTCGCGCAGAATCGTCACCACTTCAGCGTCCCGAAAATGATGCGTGAAGAGGGAGCACAGCGCATAGTCAAACTGATCGTCGGCAAATGGAAGCCGAAAAGCGTCTGCGCGCACAGCACTCATTTCCGGAAACGTGCTCGCACGTTCAGCGATGGCTTTTGCTGAGCGCGCGTTGAGTTCAACGCCGATGAGCTGCGTGTCGCGTCCTGTCTCCCGGGCCCAGGAGGCTATAACTCCCAACAACTCACCCGAACCGGCGCCAACGTCGATTACGGAAAAGTCTCGCAAGTTTAGTTTCTCGATCTCCACCAGCAGCGAATGTCGCAACGCGCGTGCGTCACCCAACCAGCGATTTACTTGCTGCAACTCAACAATACAGCCCTCATATTCTTCAGCCGTGTAATCACCTTTGTCGAGGTGCTCAAGCTCCTTGCTGCGCTGACGAAACTGATCGAACATGGCTTGCTCAACATGATAACAGTCGGCTCAGCAGGCACTAAATTGCGTAACATCGGAGACTGATGTTTTCTTTTGGGAGTGCGCTGACCTGTCAGCGCTTTGGTCCTGGGCGGCCTGGCACCCAGAGCCAGGTGGGTCTCAAGCTAACATGATCGCGACAGGTCGCGATCGACTAAAAGCGCTGACAGGTCAGCGCACTCCAAAAAAAGCGCGCCCTCGGCGACGTTTGTCGGGAGCTTTGAAGTCTGGAATGATTGCCGCATGCGATGCCCGCCGGATCAGATTCGCGCATTGTTCTTCAATGCGAAGCATGTGGGGCAAACCCGCGAGCCCAGCTTCATTGGGCGTGGGGCATCCTTTCAATGTGGGGCCGTCTTGCGCATCTCGCTGCAGGTTGATGAAACGCAGCATATCGTTGACGCCAAATTCAAAGCGACAGGCTGCAGCGTTCTGGTTGCTTCGACATCACTGTTACTTGACGAGGTGATTGGAAAAACAACCGCGGAAGCTGCAGCTATCGGTCAACGGCCGGACGAGTTAAGAGAAAAACTCGGTATGTTGCCGGTAGAAAGAATTGAATGTTTCTTGCCGGCTTGTGAAGCGCTGGTCGAAGCTATCCGCAACTACAGCGATTCCGCTCGAGATGAATGGGAAGGCGAAGAAGCTTTGATCTGCACCTGTTTTTGCGTCTCCGAACGAACTATCGAACGTGAGATTCAAGCTCACCATTTGCAAACGATTGCTGAGGTCACTGCCGTGTGCAGCGCGGGCGGCGGCTGTCGTTCATGCTACCCTTTGATTGAAGAAATCCTGAATGCGGTAAATGGTAAATGGTGAATAGCAAATGGTTAAATCGAACCCACGATCTACTATTATTCACCATTTACGCTTTACCGCTTCTTAACTATTTACTATTCACCATTTACGATTTACCCGTTTTCTTATGATCTATCTCGATAACAACGCCACCACGCGCATCGCGCCGGAAGTTTTCGCAGCGATGCAGCCTTACCTTACGGAAGTCTACGGTAATCCTTCTTCAGCACATTCTTTGGGCCGGCAAATGAAGTCGGCAGTGGAGCGTGCTCGCGAACAGGTCGCAGAATTAGTCGGCGCCGCGCAGACGAGAGAAATTGTTTTCACTTCCTGCGGCTCGGAGTCGGATAACTGGGCCATCGGCGGATTTCTCGAGCAGAACCCGACGCGCCGTCACATCATTACTACGCGCGTCGAACATGAAGCGGTACGCAACCTTTGCGAGCACCTTGCCCAAATAGGCTGCGAGGTGACATGGCTGGACGTCGATGAGCGCGGCGAGTTGAAACTAGATGATTTGCGCCAGGCTTTGCGACGCGATACTGGACTCGTTTCGGTGATGCTAGCAAACAATGAAACTGGTGTGCTGTTTCCCATCGCAGAGATCGGAAAAATCATTCGCGAACATTCCGACGCTGTCTTTCATGTTGACGGCGTACAGGCGGTTGGCAAGATTCCAATCAACCTAAAAGAGCTCGACGTGGATTTGTTCGCATTGTCGGGCCACAAGCTGCATGCTCCGCAGGGCGTTGGCGTGCTATACGTCCGCGACGGAGTGAAGTTACCGCCATTCATCATTGGCGGGCATCAGGAAAACGGGCGGCGCGGCGGGACGTCAGCGGTGCCGAATATTGTTGGACTCGGCGCGGCCTGCGAACTCGCAAGCAACTTCGACGGCCATTCCACCATTGAAACTCTGCGCAACAAATTAGAGACGAGCATAATTCGCCGGATTCCGAACGCGCGCGTGAACGGAACAACGGAAGCCGCGAAACGTTTGCCAAACACGTCGAACATTTCTTTCGAGTATGTAGAAGGGGAAAACATTCTCGTTCATCTGGACCAGGCCGGCATCTGCGTTTCCACCGGTTCGGCTTGTCATTCAACAACAAAGCAATCGTCGCCGACTCTGCGTGCCATGAACGTGCCTTACACTGCCGCCCAGGGTTCGATTCGATTTTCACTGGGCCGTTACAATACTGAAGCAGAAATCGACCAAACGCTTGAGGTCTTACCGGAGATCATAGACAAGCTCGTTGAGATGTCGCCTTACGATGAACAACTCAAAGCGCTCTACGCCGTGCGTAGCAAGGCATAGTCAACGGCACGCCGATAGCCTACAGAATTGCGGCAACTCTAGCTTGTCGCTTTAGCCGTCTCAGTTTTACTGTTAGAATTCACGGTGGATCAGGATATGTTCCGCTATTACTCCATCGTCCGGGGCATTTAATCGATGTCAGCTGAACAGCCAACTGCCGGGGAAACTCCCGCCGTAGTCATCGCGAAAACCACCTCGTCCCGCAAAGCGCGGGAAGACCGGGTTAGTTCAATGGAGACTGACGATTACGTCTGTATTAGTCCGGCGACGCCACTCCAGAGCGCGATCGAGACCATGAAACGAGACGAAGGTGGATGTGCGATTGTTTGCGCAGAAGATGGGTCGGTGGTGGGTATTTTTACGGAACGAGATCTGTTGACGAAGATCGTCGGACAGAATGCGGATCTGAACGCCCCGGTCAGCAACTGGATGTCGCCAGTGGTTGCTACTTTGACGCCGGAAGCAACAATTGGCGACGCTGTCGGCATCATGAATGAAAAGGGATATCGGAATATTCCGCTCGTCAAGAATGGCAAACTCGTCGGCTCAATTTCCGTTTTCGACGTGATTAGCTATCTGGCTGAAAGCTATCCCGAGGCAACCATGAATTTGCCGCCAAACCCTGATCAGGTGATGGAGAGCACTGACGGGGGGTGAACGGTGAATAGTAAATGGTGAATAGAAAAGCCTTCTTCCACCATTTACCATTTTCCATTCACCATTTACTTTTCATACGGAAGGGAATCTTCAACAAAACAAATGAGCACTATTATCGAACCCCCGATAGAACACCCTGAGAAGCACCTCGAAGAAGTTGAAACCGTGACCATCCGCTTCGCCGGCGACTCAGGCGACGGCATGCAGTTAACGGGAACCCAGTTTACCAACACGTCAGCCGTCGTCGGTAACGACATTTCAACTCTGCCTGACTTTCCTGCTGAGATTCGCGCTCCTGCGGGAAGCCTGCCGGGAGTCAGCGGTTTTCAGTTGAACTTTTCCAGCCAGGACATCAAAACTCCGGGCGATCAACCCAGCGTTTTGGTGGCGATGAACCCGGCGGCGCTAAAAGTCAATCTTGCCGATTTGGAAGAGGGCGGCACGCTCATTATTAATACTGATGGCTTCACGGCTGAAAACTTGAAGTATGCAAACTACACTTCAAATCCGCTGGAGGACGGCACGCTCGCTGGGTATCGCGTCCATAAACTGCCGGTAACAACTCTCAACATGAATGCCTTGAAAGGCAATGTTGAGCTGTCGCGCAAAGAAATCGATCGCTGCAAAAACTTCTTCGCGCTTGGCGTGCTCTACTGGCTCTATGATCGTCCGATGGAAAACACGCTGGCCTGGATCACCAATAAGTTTGGGAAGAACCCCGAGCTGGCGAAGGCAAACGAAATCGCCTTGAAGACCGGGTACAACTTCGCCGACACCACTGAACTGTTTACCACGCATTACACGATCAAAAAGGCGAAGATCACTCCCGGCAAATACCGGAAGATCACCGGTAACGAAGCGACCGCGCTCGGATTCGTCGCCGCTTCGCAACTTGCGGGCAGGCCGTTGTTTTATGGGTCGTATCCCATAACTCCCGCCTCCGACATTCTTCACGAACTCGCGCGTCACAAAAGCTTTGGCGTGAAAACTTTTCAGGCAGAAGACGAGATTGCCGCGGTTTGTTCCGCCATCGGCGCCAGCTTCGCCGGCCAGATTGGACTAACCGGAACTTCCGGTCCCGGCGTGGCCCTCAAACAGGAAGCTATCGGGCTTGCCGTGATGACCGAATTGCCGCTTGTGATCATTAACGTGCAGCGCGGCGGGCCATCAACCGGGTTACCGACGAAAACTGAACAGGCCGATCTGTTCCAGGCTGTTTGGGGACGAAACGGCGAATGTCCCGCCATTGTGATCGCGCCATCGACTCCTGCGGATTGTTTTCACATGGCCATTGAGGCAGTGCGGCTCGCATTCAAATATATGAGCCCGGTGTTTTATTTGTCAGACGGCTATCTGGCAAATGGCGCTGAGCCCTGGGCCATTCCGGAGATTGCTGACTTGCCACCGATTCCCGTGACGTTTGCTACTGACCCCGCGAGCTTCATGCCCTATTCGCGTGATCCGGAAACGCTGGCGCGGCCTTATGCGATTCCCGGCACTCCCGGACTCGAGCACCGCATCGGCGGCATCGAAAAGCAACACATCACCGGCAACGTCAACTACGATCCGGAGAACCACCATCTGATGGTGAGACTGCGTCAGGAGAAAATCGATCGGGCAGCGAACGATATTCCTTTGATTGAAGTCTTCGGTGAACCAACCGGCAAAGTGCTCGTACTTGGCTGGGGCTCGACCTACGGATCGATCAGTACCGCAGTGGAGAAATTGCAGAGCGAAGGCAAGAGTGTTTCGTGCGCACATCTTCGTTATCTGAATCCATTCCCGAAGAACCTTGGCGAAGTACTTGCCGGTTTTGAAACGGTGATCATTCCCGAGATGAACCTGGGCCAGCTTTGCACTATGGTGCGCGCAAAGTATCTGGTCGATGCTGTTCCCTTCTCGAAAGTTAAAGGACGGCCGTTCCAGATTCGCGAGATCGTGCGCAAGGTTGAAGAGTATTTGTAGTGTCCGACAAACTTTAGTTTGTCGACTGGGAACGCAGCAGAGTAAGACTGATTGAAACGCCGCCACCCAATGCGTTCAGGAATTTGAGTATGAGTACTGAAGTACAACTCATGACCGCTGATGAGCTTCTGGCTTTACCTAGAGGCGAGTTCCGTTACGAACTCGTCAATGGAGAACTAAAGAAGATGTCACCAGCCGGCCATGACCACGGAAGAATTATTATGGAGTTAGCTAGCCCGCTCCAGGTGTTTGTTAAGAAGAAGAGGCTCGGTAAGATCTATGCGGCGGAGACTGGATTTGTGCTGACGACCAATCCGGATACCGTTCGGGCGCCCGACATCGCATTCATTCGACAGGAAAGGGTGGCCGAGGTTGGCAGATCGAGAGGCTTTTGGAAGGGTCCACCCGATCTCGCGGTCGAAGTCATCAGTCCAAGTGATACCGTTGGCGAAGTGGAAGATAAAGTTTACATGTGGTTGGAACGGGGAACACGTTTGGTTTGGTTAGTTAGTCCAAAACTCTGCAACGTCACCGTCTATCGCTCGTTGACGGATATTGAAACCTTGACGGAGAAGGACACGCTTGACGGTGGCGATGTTATCCCAGGTTTTCAGATCCCAATAGCGGAGATCTTTGCTATCGAGTAGTGGGATTATTTAAGGAGCAATAATGAGTACAACGGGAAATGGTAATAGTGGTAACGGCAACAAGCCAATCGTCGAAGCGGTCTCAGCTGACAGCGAAGTTGGCTCGGCGGTCTCGGGGAAGATAGCTCCCCCTCCGGGCCAACAAAAAAAGGCCGACTTCGTCTCAGATCAGGAAGTGCGCTGGTGTCCGGGTTGCGGCGACTACGCGATTCTCAACAACGTGCAGAAGGTGATGCCTGAGCTCGGCATTCCGCGCGAGAAGATTGTCTTCGTTTCCGGCATCGGCTGCTCCTCGCGCTTTCCTTACTACATGAACACTTACGGTTTTCACTCGATTCACGGACGCGCGCCCGCAATTGCCACCGGCATCAAGTGTGCTAATCCTGATTTGAGTGTTTGGGTGATCACCGGAGACGGCGACGCGCTTTCGATCGGCGGCAATCACTTCATTCATGCGATTCGCCGCAACCTGGATGTCAATTACATACTCTTCAACAATCGTATCTATGGTTTGACGAAGGGCCAGTACAGTCCGACCTCGGAATTTGGCAAGAAGACAAAATCGAGTCCCGTTGGCGCCGTCGACTATCCAATCAATCCGCTTTCACTGGCCATCGCCAGCGAGTCGACCTTCGTGGCGCGCTCGATCGATATCGACGTCAAACATCTCGGCTCCGTCGTCGAGGCCGCCGCCCGACACAAAGGCATTTCGTTTATCGAGGTCTATCAGAACTGCAACATCTTTAACGATCACGCCTTCGACTCATTCGCCGAGCGCAGCGTGCGCACCGACCGCGTTCTCTATCTCGAACATGGCAAGCCAATGATTTTCGGCAAGGACCGCAACCGCGGCATTCGCATGAACGGCGCGCACCCCGAAGTGGTGACTATCGGCGAGGACGGCATCACCGAAAACGATCTGCTCGTACATGACATTTACCTGAAAGATCCTTCAGTCGCCTTCATGTTGGCGCGCATGGAGCAGCCAGAGTTTCCACAGCCGGTAGGAATCTTCCGTGCGGTCGAACGGAAGACTTATGAAGAGTTGATGGTGGAACAAATTGACGCCGCCGTCGCCAAGTTCGGCCCCGGCAGTTTAGAGAAACTAATCAACAGCGGCGATACCTGGACCGTGGAATAACGGACAAGCGTAAAAGGGAAGGGGTATAAGGGAAAGGGGTAAAAGGGGAAAGGGTAAGCGGAAACTGTTACGTTCGTTTCCCTTTCCCCCTTCCCCTTTTACCCTCTTACTCTTTCCCCTTTCCCCTTTCTTTCCCTACCGGTAAACCAGGGGCGTGGCAGTCACTGTGAACTGCAATGGCCCAAGGCTGACGTTGACAACCTTAATTAAGTACGTGCCACTCTGGCTTACGGTCGCGTTCAGTACCGCGACGCCGTTCGCAGCATCTACGGTTTGCACCGACACTCCCGAAGGATTAACCAGCACCAGTTTATAAGGAACATTCAGGCTCGAGGCGGCTACGACTGAAATCTCCTGCGCCCCGGCCGGCATGGTGAACCCACTCGTCGAGGTTTGCCCAGCCGATGCCGTGCCTGACTGGTTAGTGGTTGTTCCTGGTCCACTCGTCGGTTGCGCACCGGCTGCTGAGTTCTGCAAACAGAACGCGTCTACGTAAACGACGCCATTCAGATTCTTGATCTCCAGCTTGTGCGCGCCCGCTGACAGAGCGCCGAATTGCACGTGGTATTCAGGTTTGAACTCCGGCGCCTGAGTTGTACCAGCGTTGCTCGCGAAGTTGACGGTTTGCTTGAACACTCCATCGAGGTAAACGTCGGCAGTTCCGCCCTTCGCACTCTTCGCAAACGAATAAGTGATCGAGCCGGTGCTGCCCGACGGAACGTTGAAGTCCAGGGCCGCGAAATGCGATGTACTGTTTCCCTGGTGATAGCGGAAATGGCCGCCGCTTGCGTTCGCATAGTTGATTAAATGCCAACCATTCGAGTAAGCGACGCTGGCGCCATCGTCTTCAACACACGACGCAGGTTGCGGTGTTGGTGTCGGTGTCGGGCTTGGATCGGCACCCTCGACCTCAACGTGGAATTGCGCCGTGTTCAAGCTGACTTTGCCACGTGAATCGGTGACCACCAGCCGCACAATGTATTCACCCTCTTCGATAAACGTGTGACTAATCGTCGACGATTTCTGAGAAACATCATCGCCGCCATCTCCGAAGTTAAAGGTGTAGCTGGCGATGCTGTCGATCGAATCAACGTCATACGATCCGCTACCGTTGAAATTGATCGTCAGCGGCATATCGCCGTGGTCTGTGTCAGCGGTGATTACTGCAACCGGGGCAGTATTAGGCAAACACAGTGTGGCACTCCGAAGTGTATAGCTACCGGGACCGGTACTATCCGGGATCGTCTCGTTAGTTCCGCCCGTGCCCGGTAAAGCCGAAGGCACGGTCGCTCGCACACTGCCGAGCATGTTGTTGATGAG
This sequence comes from Pyrinomonadaceae bacterium, assembly GCA_035941655.1. Lineage (GTDB taxonomy): Bacteria > Acidobacteriota > Blastocatellia > Pyrinomonadales > Pyrinomonadaceae > PSRF01. Next base: position 23,458 of record DASZDU010000215.1, read on the forward strand.
ATCGCCAGGGCCGGGATTGTTTACCAGCGATTTCGAAATCACCAGAGTGATCGCGCCGTTTGCTTCAACCTTGCTCGCGCCGTCGAGTGATCCTTTAGTAGTGAACACGCGGGATGCGCCCTGCGGAACGCTGGTTACACCCCAGGTGAAGGTCGGCGCCGCGCCGTCGCTGGTCACCATTGAAACGAAATAGTCTTCAGACGGGCCGTCGGTCACGTCAGTTGGCGGAGTTTGTTGAATGCCGCTTTTGCTTACTCCGAAGCGCACTGCCCAGCGGCCGCCCGGTGGAATCGTTTTCAGGTCTGCCACTTTCAATGTGAAGACCAATTTGCCCGGAAGGTTCTCCGGCTCAGCCATCGAGACGGACGTTATGTCGTGAGACGGTAGGGTGTCGCTCGCGTCTCCTGCCGGATCGAAGAT
>DASZDU010000216.1:0-6794 GCA_035941655.1 Pyrinomonadaceae bacterium
AAACCACGCTTGAGCTTCTGGCAAATCTTCAACATGAGTTTTGGGTTCCTGGGGATCCAATTTGGTTGGGGCCTGCAGCTCGCCAACATGAGCGGCATTTATACCTACCTCGGCGCAAGGCCCGAAGATGTCCCCATTCTCTGGCTGGCCGGACCAGTCACTGGATTGCTTGTGCAGCCGATCATCGGCTCGATGAGCGATCGCACCTGGAACCGACTTGGCAGACGCCGTCCATATTTCCTGGTGGGCGCAATCCTGGCCAGCATCGCCCTATTCTTCATGCCGGATTCAGGAACGTTGTGGATGGCAGCGGGCTTGTTGTGGATTCTTGACGCCAGTATCAATGTTTCAATGGAACCCTTCCGTGCGTTTGTCGCCGATAAGTTGAACGTGGACCAGCGAACGGCCGGGTTTGCCATGCAAAGCTTCTTCATCGGAATAGGAGCCACTCTCGCCAATGCGCTGCCATACATTTTTCGCAGCCTCGGTGTAGACGAACGTGGCGTCGGCGCCGCCGCTGAGGCCGTTCGCATTATCCCAGCCAGCGTTAGTTATTCTTTCAAGATTGGAGCCGTCGCATTTCTGGTTTGTGTGCTCTGGACCGTTCTTACTACAAAAGAGTACCCACCCGAGAACATGGCAGAGTTTGAGCGGAAACGTAGGGAAACCTACGGCGACGCCCAGGGCCTCGCAAAGGTACTAAGAATTATTAGCGAACTGCTGCGCGAGATTTCCGGCGCTATGCGCGAGATGCCGAAGACCATGAAACAACTGGCAGTGGTTCAGTTTTTCACCTGGCTTGGGCTCTTTTGCATGTGGATGTTCTTTGGTTTGATGACTTCGTACCACATATTCCGCGCCGCGAATGAGCGGGATCCACGCTTCATTGATGGGCAAGCCTGGGGAGGGAATTCCTTCGCGATTTACTCAATCGTTTGCTTTGCCGTCGCCTTTCTTCTGCCACCGTTAGCGCGTGCTACAAGTCGCAAGGCAGTGCATGCTATTTCGCTGCTGTGTGGAGCCGCTGGACTGCTCTCGGTTTTTTTCATCCACGACAAGACCATCTTGTTGTTGAGCATGGTTGGAGTTGGCGTCGCCTGGGCCTCGATTCTATCGATGCCCTACGCGATTTTGTCTGGAGCTTTACCCGCCGCCCGCATGGGTGTGTACATGGGTATTTTTAACTTCTTCATCGTCATTCCGGAAATCATTGCTTCGTTTGCATTCGGTCCGGTGATACGCGCCATCTTCGGCAGAGACAATCCCGACGCGCCGATGTATGTGGTAATGGCTGGCGGAATGTTCCTGGCCCTGGCTGCGATCAGCGTTCTTTTGGTGAAAGACGTCGGCGACACGAACGTGCCGGAGGGAGCTGTAATCGAGGCGGACCAGCATGAATTGTTTACGGTGCCAGAGTCAGTCCAGCCGGTGCCGAGTACCGGCTTGGTCGATGAGAAATGATTGATCAAGCTTGAGCGTTGCGGCTTTGCCGCCCTCCGTGCGGAAAGGCTTCGCCTTTCCGATCAGAGTTTTTTACGGAAAGGCGTAGCCTTTCCGCACGGAAGACGGCGGAGCCGAGGAAACGGTGAAGCCCAGAATGGAGAGGGAGATCTGTCAATGGACCTCAAACCGTCGGTGAGATCATATGTGATTCTTTGCCTCGCGGTCGTCATCGTCCTCACCGCCGGCTCTTACGGAAGCACTGCCCAGCAATCGACACGCGACGTCTCGAAAGACCAGGCTCGGGCTACGCGCGATTGGGTGCGCGACGGCGTAGTCTACGAAATCTATCCCCGCGCATTTTCGCCCGAGGGAAACTTCAACGGCATCACCGCTCGTCTCGACGATCTGAAAGACCTCGGCGTTAATATTCTTTGGCTGATGCCGATTCATCCCATCGGCCAGCTAAAGAAGAAGGGAAGTATCGGCAGTCCTTACGCGGTTCGCGATTTCTACGCAATCAATGCCGACTACGGTACCAAGGCGGATTTCAAGAAGCTGATTGACGCCGCACATCGCCTCGGAATGAAAGTAATGATCGATATCGTCGCGAATCACACCTCATGGGACAGCGTCATGATGAAGTGGCCGGACTTTTACGAGCACGACGCGAAGGGCCAGATCACATATCCGCACGACTGGAGCGACGTCGCCGAACTGAACTACGGAAATCCCAAGCTGCGGCAGTACATGACAGACATGTTGAAGTATTGGATTCGCGAGTTTGATCTGGATGGTTTTCGTTGTGATGTGGCGGAAGAAGTACCAACGGATTTCTGGGAAGCTACCCGCGTCGAGCTGGACAAGCTCAAGCCTGACATTGCAATGCTGGCTGAGGGTCACAAAGCCGAGCTGTTGTTGAAAGCATTTGACTTTGATTACTCATGGCCGCTTCACAGCGCGCTGACCGACGTTTTACAGGGCCGCAAAAGCGCTTCGGACTTGCGCGCCTCCTGGGAAAAGGAATTTAGCGAGTGGCCGCGAGGGTCGCTGCACATGCGCTTCTCCGACAATCACGATGAGCGGCGCGCCCTCGCGCGCTTCGGCGAGCCGGCCGCACTGGCAGCTTCAGCGTTCGTGTTCACACTCGATGGTGTGCCAATGCTTTACAACGGAATGGAGGCAGGAGATACGACTGAATCCGGCGCGCCCGCGTTGTTTGAAAAGTTGCCGATTTTCTGGCCCATCGCGCAAAGGCGCCCGGAGTTTCCGCGTTTCTACAAACAGATGATGACGCTGCGTCGATCAAGCAACGCGCTGAGACGCGGCGCGGTTGAATGGTTGTCGAACTCCGATGAGTCGAGAGTGCTGACCTACATTCGTCGCGCGGAAGGGGAAGAAGTGCTGGTGGCGATCAATCTGTCTAACCGACCATTCAGTGGCTCAGTGGAACTCGGCAACCGACGAAGCTTTGTGGACGTGACACCCGATGTTGATCGCCCGTTGCCTCCTGACGCTCCCGCGCCGGAACGTGCGGCGCGCACGCGTCCAGTTAATCTGCCGACGATCTCGCTCGACGCCTGGGGCTATCGAATTTTTCGGCGGTCGTAGCCTTTTTGGAGTGCGCTGACCTGTCAGCGCTTTCGCCTTGGTTGGCCTGTCGCCCAATTCTTAGCGTGAATCAAATCGAACCATGGACGCGACAGGTCGCGTCCGACTAAAGCGCTGACAGGTCAGCGCACTCCAAAAAGCACCCCTCGTTAGGCAGCTTTCTTAAGGCGCGGTTTGTTTCGTTTCTTCTGATAGAGTTCCAAGCCAACCAACCGCAGGGCCCGCGGTATTTCCCGATTTCGCATAAACCAATTCCAAACATTTCCGGTTCGCGAGTTCTCAGCACTCAACAGGATTATTCCGGCGTTAATCCCGATCACATCGGTGTCAATCCAACCGGTGTTTGGGTTGAACGCATCCACAAAGCCATATTTGCCGTAAACGCGATCTCCATATTTTTCATGCATTGTGCGCAACGCAGCGACGGCTAATTCCGGAGTAAACATCAGCGAACCACCCGCAGCTGAAGGAACCACGGTGCCGTCGATTGCCGGATCGCGCGGCGGTCCACCCCACGCGAGATAACCCTTCGCACTGTCTGACGCAGTAATGCCCCAGATGTTTGGACCAAACGCCGGAAAGTCGTGTGAGAGGTTGATGCAGAAGGCGCGATGCGCGAGCGTGGCCTTGATTGAGTTGTCGAAGTAGTCGATGCGATCGCCTCTTGTTTCGCGTCGGTTTCGGTAGTCGATCCATGCGTGCGAGTATTGATGCATGAAAAGAGGAACGCCGATGGTTGTGAAGTAGGCGTAGTCCTGATAGCGATAGCGATCGCGCCACAAAGCGTACCAGGCCGCCGGCGGAATAGGATGCGTGGGCGACCCGATCGCCAGTAAATAGAGAATGGTGTCCTCGCTGTAAGTGTCCCAGCGCGGTTTTAGAAAACCCGTTTCGGGTTTCCAGCCATGGGCCAGCAGGCGCGGATGGTTGTTAAGCATCCAGGCGAAGTCAACGCGCTCGTAAATCTTTGTAGCCAGCTTTGGTATTTCCGGGTCGTCGTGAAAATACTGCCGGACGGTTAAGATACCGGCGAGCAGTAATGCGGTGTCTATAGATGAGGCCTCACTTTGCCAGCGCCTTTCTCCCGACTTCGCGTCCATCCAGTGGTAGAACCAGCCGTGCTCATGCAGCGCCTTGTTCGCAAAGAACCTGAGCGTGTTGCGCGTGCGTTGGCGCGCCTCGTCTCGACTGATCCAACTGCGGTTAGCGGCGATGCAGAGCGCCGTCAACCCAAAACCAGTCGCCGCAATGCTGGCTACGTTCTGATGATCGGCATCCAGCAGTGAACCGTCCATGCGAGCTCGATCGGGAACAAGTCCCGTCTGCAGGTCAGTTTGTACGCGGAAATATTCAAAGGAGCGGCGCTCGAGATCGTCGAGAAATCGTTCGTCTTCCGCAGTAAGTTTAAGAGTGGGGACAGCCTGAGAAAAAACGGGTGCGACTGTTGGGAATAGAGGTTGGGTTACAACCGAAGAGCAGACGATTAGCAGGAATAAAACTGTAACGGCTGAACGTGATCCGAAAGATGCAGCTCGCTTAGCTGTGTTCATGGTTTCCGAGGGATAGAACACCGGTGACCTGCTCAACGGAGCTACTTCTTATTAGGGCGCGCCTGATTCTGAGTCTTAGTAAAGGCTGCCATCGCCAGAAACACTCCAGCAAGGACAAACTGCATCGCAATGTCGTCCCTGGTGGGGACCCGCGGACTGATATTGAAGAACCCTGGGGCGAAAATGTCTCGTAGTCCAGCAATGGTGTACAGCACCCCTGCAAACAAGAACAACCACACCGTTATGTTTTTAAGTTTCATTTTGTCTCTCGATGTTTTGCGTTCATGAGCGGCGTCGCTGAGAGTAATCTTTCGTTGACAGACTATTCTTCCTCGCCTCGCAGAGGCGAAATGTTTATAGCTTGCTAACGAACTTATTTCGCCAAAACTTCAAAGCTTGTCTCGATCAGTTCCTCGGAGTTTGACCCGACCATTACTTTGAACTCTCCGGGTTCAACCACGAAGCGCATTTGACGATTCCAGAAACCTAGTTGCTCGGCGCCGAGCAGAAAATCTATCCGCTTTGTTTCGCCCGGCTGAAGCGTTATGCGCTCAAAACCTTTAAGTTCTTTTACTGGACGCGTCATGCTTGCGGCCGAATCGCGGATGTAGAGCTGAACCACTTCATCGCCGGCGCGTTTGCCAATATTTCTTACCTCAACAGTCACGGTTAACTTTCCGTTTGACGGAATACGCGGGGCGCTCAAACGCAGGTTTGTGATCTCAAACTTGGTGTAACTCAGGCCGTAGCCAAAAGGGAAGAGTGGCTTCCAATCGACGTCAAGATATTTTGAAGTGTATTTATTCTTCGCGTCCGGCGGCCGGCCTGTATTGAAATGATTGTAGTAGAGCGGCACTTGTCCAACTGCGCGCGGGAAGGTTGCAGGCAGTTTGCCCCCGGGATTAACGTCGCCGAAAAGCACGTCGGCAATGGCATTCCCCGCTTGCGATCCCGCGAACCAGGTTTCCAGGACCGCGGGCGTGTTCTCCGCAAGCCAGTTGATTGTCAGCGGACGGCCATTCATGAGCACTACGACAGTGGGTTTACCCGTAGCCTGAACAGCCTTGACCAGTTCCAATTGCCGGCCCGGCAAATCAAGCGAACTGCGCGATGCTGCTTCGCCACTCATCTCGGCGGATTCGCCCACAGCGATAATCACAACGTCCGACTCTTTTGCCGCGCGCTCTGCCGCTTCAAAACCATCGGCCTTGTCACAATTGACTTCGCATCCTTTTGCGTAGTTGATTTTCGTTTGCGGTACCTTCGCCTTAAGACCCTGCAACAGAGTGACTGCATCCTGCATGTTCCCATCGCCCGTCCATGAGCCGAGCATGTCCTGCTTGCTGTCTGCGAGTGGGCCAATCAACGCAATTGACCGTACCGTCTTCTCCAGGGGCAAGACATTTCCGTCATTCTTCAGCAGCACCACTGAACGTGCCGCAATCTCCCGCGCCGCCGCCACGTTTGCCGTGCTAAAGATCGCAGCGGGCTCCAGCTTCTCATCGACATAGGGCTTGTCAAAGAGTCCAAGTCGAAACTTGATCCGTAGGATACGCCGCACGGCTTCGTCGATAGTCGCTTGCGAAAGCTGGCGTCCCTGTAAGAGCTCGCTGGCATGCTTGTTGTAGAGCCGGCTAACCATTTCCATGTCAACGCCCGCGTTAATTGCTTCCCGAGCTGCGTCGGCGCCGTTCGCAGCCACACCGTGCTTGATTAATTCTTCAACCGACGTGTAGTCGCTGACGACGAAGCCGTCAAACTTCCATTCGTGACGCAGCACAGTTGTCAGCGTGAAAGGATTGGCGGAGGCAGGCACGCCGTTGAGATCATTGAAGGCGCTCATGAATGTGCCAACACCTGCATCCACTGCCGCCTTGAACGGCGGAAAATAAATCTCGCGCAATGTGTACTCGGAAACGTCGGTCGTGTTGTAGTCGCGCCCCGCTTCCGCGGCGCCGTAAGCAACCCAATGCTTGGCACAGGCGACGATCTTATCGCTCCGGCTGTAGTCGTCCCCCTGAAATCCACGAACACGTGCCGTCGCCATCTTTGAACCGAGATACGGATCTTCTCCGGAGCCTTCGGCGATTCTGCCCCAGCGCGCATCGCGCGCGATATCAACCATCGGCGCGAAAGTCCAATGCACGCCGGCGGCGCGCGATTCCGCGGCTGCTATGGCCGCCGAGCGTTGTA
>DASZDU010000217.1:0-28746 GCA_035941655.1 Pyrinomonadaceae bacterium
ATCTTCGATAAGATTACCGGCCGCCAGGAAAACGGAAACGGCAACATCGAGTGGTCACGCGTTTGGAAGCTGACGAAGATGGCAGCGAGCATGTATCTGCAAAGATAATAAGAACCAGCGTTGTAGTCAGTGATTGCCACCCGGTGATGGCCCACCACGATATAAAATCACAATAACCTCACAACCAACTCGCCACAATCGTCGACCGCGGTCAAATCAGGCAAGGCGTTGAGCCGTGTTTGTTCCAGGCTTCGCTAACCTATTGACGGTGCAGTCACTTGTTCAAGCTCTCTTGGTCCATGGTCTCCTTAAACGGAAAACGCTGTTTGTAATCTCAAGAATAGCCCTCAAGAATTCCTCAACCGCCGCTAATAAGCTGTACCTGTGAAATCAGAAGCCTTGATTCTTTTTAAGTCGCAGCGCCATTCGGCGCGACCTTTAGGAACTCAAGCTCTTTTCAAAAACTTCTCAACCGGGGCGAATACTCTGTCCCTGTCGATTCATGATTCACAGAAACAGTTTATTTGGTTCATGCAAGTTTTTCCCCTCGCGAATTGCCGTTCGGTGAAGACCTCCTTGAAAGGATCGTCACCCAAGCCGTTTTACGCGGCGTCAACAGCGTCGCTGATTTTCACGTCCTGTTCTAAAAAAAGGAGAGGCCAAAAATGTTAAGTGACAAGACATCTTCAGTTCTAACGAGAGACTTTAGATGGCGGGCGATCTTCGCGGTTGCATTCGCCGTACTGCTGTTTCTCGCCCCTTCACCGGTCTCCGGACAGGTTCTCAATGATTTCGATAACCGAACGGGAACCGTGGCCCCAAACTCAACTCAGTTGGGAATGGTTTCCGGACTTGGCGCCACCGCATCCTGGAACCGTTTCGGAACCCCGGCTTCGCTTATGAGGGACGGCGGCTATCTCGCCACCGGACTAAGCGGGCCTGATGCCGCCACGGTCGCACGTAACTGGATAAGCGCGAACAAAGCGCTCTTCAAACTCTCTTCGACCGATAGCTTGAAGGTGATCAACGATTCGCAGCTTGCGCAAAGCGACGGATACGCCGTCAATTTCCGACAGCAGTTCGGCAGCCTACTGGCTGCGGAAGACGGCCTCCTGACCGTGGGCATCGTCGGCAGCGCCGCGAGCGGTTGGAAAATCGCGTATGCATCCTCGTCGGTAACCGGGGACGAAACGGTAACGGGTGTGAAGCAGTTATCAGCCCAGGATGCATGGATGAAGGCGGCAGCCAATGTCGGACGGCCCGTTGCCGCGATCAACAACACGAAGGCCGACCGTGAGTGGACGCTCCTCGGTATCGCGGGCTTCGCCAATGTGCAGCGCGTCCGGCTGATGGCACTCCCAACGCCACAAAACGGCGTACGTCCTGTTTACGAGACGCTGGTGCTGGATAACCGGGCCGGGCACATGACGGCGTACACGCACTATGTTGACGCAGCAAACGGGACGATTTGGCTCCGCAAGGACCTCGTCGAGCAGTCGCATCCCCCGTTCGATACTTTCTCGGGCAGCGTGCCGTTAGTGGACGGAGCATGTGCTCCGGACAACGGACCTTGGACCGTCGACGGATCCGAAAGCATCGGATCGATCGTCGTGTCCATCGAGGCGACGCTCCCAGCAAACGATGTCGTGGTCCATCTGCTCCGCGATGGCAACATCGTTGCTACTCAGGACACCGCGACGAGTCCCGAAGTGCTGGTTTACGATCCGGCCGACAGCGGAGTCGGCACCTACACCGTCCGGGTCTGCGACTTTGCCGACGCGGCGCCGTGGTTGCTGGTAAACACTTACAACGGCCAGATCGTGTTTAATCCCGCGGATGCCCAGGCGGGCTTTCCGTATCCGCCGAAGTGGAAAGTCTTCCCGTCCAATCCACTAATAGGCAACCAGGCTTTCCCGTGGAACTATCCCAGCGACGACATCCGTAAGGTGTGGTGCTGGGAGTCGACGACTGGCTCACCACCGGTTGCGATCCCGGGCTGCCAGATGCAGGTTCAGAACCTGGCGTCTCGAGTACCGTGGGACTACAACGCGCGCACTAACACGCCGACTTTCACAACCTCCGGTAACAACGCCCAAAGCGCCGAGGCGTGGACCAGCCCGCTGACACCGGGACCTCCGGGGCAACGACCGTTTTCTATCACGCGCGAGTACATTTTTCCATGGTCAAACGCCTGGCACACGAACCCGGCATCGAATCCACCGGGCTGCAATCCGACGAACCTCGTGCCGACTGGAAACGACATCTTCGCGGCGGTGACTAACCTCTTCGCGATGCACAACCGGATGCATGACTGGTCTTACTTCCTCGGGTTCACCGAAAGAAATTGGAACGCCCAGGACTCAAACTTCGGCAACGTTAGTCCCGGCACGGCCGAGGGCGACCCGGTAATTGGCAATGCGCAAGCCGGCGCTGTTGACGGTGGCTTCCCAAGCTATCTGGGGCGCGACAACGCCAACATGGTCCCGCTGCCCGACGGTGTCCCTTCAATTACGAACATGTACCTATGGCAGCCGCTCGCAGGCGGTTTCTACGCTCCGTGCGTCGATGGCGATTACGACATGGCCGTGATCGGGCACGAGTACGGCCACCTGATCGAGAACCGCATGATCGGCAAAGGCGACACTCGCGCGGGCCATCACGCCGGCGCGATGGGTGAGAGCTTCGGCGACTTCGACGCCGCCGAATACCTCAACGAGTACAACTTCGTCCCAGTGTCCGGCGAAAACCCGTTCTCGGTGGGCGCCTACGTCACCGGCAACAAAGAGCGGGCGATCCGGAACTACGGGATGAACTATCCGCGGACCGGCGCATTCCCGGAGCCCGGCAAGTCGACCACAGGCAGTGGGCCGGGCGGCACCGGTACGAAGGTTAACCCGTTGAACTTTAGCGACCACGGCTACGACATCACGGGCGCGCAAGTGCACGCCGACGGTGAGATCTGGAGCGCCGTGAACTTCGACATCAGGGCCGCCCTGGTGGCGAAGTACAACGCGTCCTTCCCGGCCAGCAATCAGTCAATGCAGCGCGAGTGTGCCGACGGTGTCCGTCCCGCTTACTTGTGCCCGGGCAACCGGCGTTGGATTCAGATCGTTTACGACGCGATGTTGCTGATGCCGGTCGGGCCGAGCATGCTGGATGCCAGGGATGCCTACCTGGCGGCTGACATGATGCGCTTCGGTGGAGCAAACCAGAGCGAGCTTTGGCTTGCCTTCGCACGCCGCGGATTCGGCAAGGATGCTACCAGCACGAACGGACTCTCGGACGAGAATGATGCGGATCCGAAGCCCGACTTCCAGTCGCTGGTTCACCCGAATACGACCGTCACGTTCAAAGCGATCGCTTCGGACGAAATGAACGCCGCGGTCAAGGCTCGGATCTACGTGGGCCACTACGAGGCGCGGGTCTCACCGATCGCCGACACCGATCCCGCCACCGGCCCACCCGACAGCGGCAGCCAAACGGCGGGCGCAAGCAACCTCGATAACAAGGCCGGCTTTGCAGCGGGTACCTACGAGTTCGTCGTTAGGGCCGACGGCTACGGCCACGTGCGCTTCCGCGAAACATTCTCGGGCGGTAGCAAGACGCTCACCATCAAAATGCCGACGAACTACGCCTCTGTGTCGAAGGGCTCGGTGGCGACGGGAGACGGCACCAATCATACGGACCTGATCGACGATAAGGAGGGCACGAACTGGGATCGCGAGCCAAATGCGGTCGCGGTGAACGTGGTCAATCCGCAGGTCACGGTCGACTTGGGAGGAACCACTCCACGCACGATCAACCGTGCGCAGGTGAGCGCTTTGCTCGAGGTAGGGCAGAACCGCTTCACAGCGCTGCGGAAGTTCAAGATCCAGACGTCAACGAATGGAATCCTTTTCACCGACTGGATTATTAGCGACGATCACACCTTCCCGGGCTTCAATCCGCGCCCGGTCGCGCCGGAAATGCTACTGCGCAGCTACACGGGCCCGTCCCGGCAAGCGACGCACATCCGCATCATCGCGCTTCAGAACCAGTGTACGGGGAACGTGGACTTCCAGGGTGAGCAGGACGACGATCCGGCAAACCCGACTGACTGCCGTAACGGGAACCCGAGTTCGGCAACGATACCAATCTTCGGCGACCTCCCGCAGGTCCTGGCTCGGCGTGATGACGAAGTGCACATTGCTGAGCTGCAGGTCTTCAACTCCGTCGGTGGTACCGGTGGGGGTGGCGGCGGCGGCGGCGGCGGTGGCGGTGGTGGTGGTGGCGACTGCGAAGTCACCATCACTCAGGGCGGCATGATCATCCTTGCCAACGGTGACCCTGCCACTTTTGGAGGGGTTGCCAGCGTTAAGCTGGGAATAGTGAGCGGACAAGAGGAGTACCAGGATCACGGGCCCTTCACGCCGATTAACGTGCACTCTATCAACGTGACGATGGTGCAGTGTACTAACGATCGCCAAGCGGCCAGCATCTTCGGCACGGCGACAAAAGACGGCACAGGCTCGTTCATGTTCCAAATAGATGTGGAGGACAACGGCGAACCTGGGACGGCGGACAAGTACCGGATGCAAGTCAACGGCTATGACTCCGGCTTGCAAACGCTCACAGGGGGCAATGTGCAGATCCACTAGCCGGGATCGGCACCAAAACCAACAACAGGTGGCCCGCTTCGGCGGGCCATTCGTTTTGATGCCGGATCAAGATACTGGAGTCAACGGCAGGCAAGCTGTGGACTTACCGTCAAAGGTGAGCAAAAAACAGCGCCTACTTGCTCGGCACCTTCTCGCCATTCGACGCCGGCAAATTCATCTGGTTGCGGAAGAGGTTCAACAACAACAGCGTGCCGATGCCGCCGCCGGCATCACCGCCGGCACCACCACCGCCCGACGCCATTATGTCCGGCGTAATTCGTACGCCTTTTTCGCCGATCACTTTCAGCACTTCGACCAGCGCCACCCCTTGCGCGCCCAGCGCATTAACTTGTTCGTGGTACGCGACACCCTGCGCCTCACCCATGAGCCGCACCTTTTCGGCTTCCGCGCGGCCGGTCTGCTGTATGTAATGCGCTTCGCCTTCGCCTTCGGCCTTGCGCTGCTCCGCCCGCTTGCCCGCGATCTCGACGCCTACGGTCGCGCCCATCAAATCCTTCTGGTTGTCGGCCTGCGACTTGGTCCGTTCCAGTTGAATGCGTTTTTCTTCCGCCTCGCGTTGCGCGTTATACATGTTCTGGCGCTGCTCGGCGAGAATCTTTTCAGTCTGCGTTTTCATCAACTCTTCAGGCAGATGTATGTGGCAGATAAGCACGTTTACCACGTCCACGTGGTACTTCAAGAGATGCGCGCGCACACGCGCCTCAGCTCGTTCCTGTTCTTCGTGGCGGTTCTGCAAGTAGGCCATTGCCGAGGATTCGGAAGCCTGGTTACGGAAGATGGAATCGATCAGCGGGTGCATTACGTTCTGGATCAAGCGCTCAATGCCGCCGATTTTCGCGACCATAAAGGGCGCATCTTCCGGTTTGACGCGAAAGACAACGCGCACTTCCAGCTGCATCGTGAAACCGTCTTTTGAAATTACCTCAAAAGGGTTGAAGGTGTTGACGACTTCGCCTGAAGTCCATTCCACTGTTTGATTGGTGGTCGGAATAATGATGGGCGTAATCGCCAACGTGTTGACGTAATAACGGCCCGGACCAACCACCGTCTCCTGAATACCACGATAGCCTTCAGGGACGACGTACGCTTCGTGTGCGCCTTCGTCGAGCCGGCGATCTGCCGGATCGCCGGTAAGCAGTTCCACTTTGATCTCTGCCGCGGTGCGGCCGTCGTCAATCTTGTCGAGCACGGCGGCTGATTGTTCGGCCTGCTCTTTCTCTTCACGCTCCATGCGTGCGCGCACCTTCGCCGCCATCTCACGGCGAATGTCGTCTGAAGGATCTTTGCCGGTGTTTGAGACAATCACCGCGACTTCGCCGGGTCGTATCTCTTTTGCCGATTCCGGAATTACTTTGAACAGCAGCGGATTGATGTAGTAGGTGCCCGGCAGCAGAATGTCTTTTTGCGGACCTCGCTGACCTTTGCCGTTGATAAACTCATGGCCGTCCTGGAAATTATCGTGGCCGGCAACCGATTCAGCAACGTAGTCACCGGGATTCAAAGGCGAACCGTCCAGCGCTTCCACCAGACCGATCTGGTTTTCGTTGATCACCGTGGCGTCGAAAAGCCTGATCGTAAACAACCCTGGCTTAACGTCGGAGCCGCCTTCAAATGGCGACGACTGCGTCAGGATGCGATACGTACCGGGCGTGAGGATGTCGACCTGCGGGCCCCTCTGGCCGCCCGCGGAAACGAATAGTTCGGCATTCTGAAAACTAATATGTCCATCAACCGCTCGCGCAAGCAGCCGACCGGCATCAAGTGAAGCGCCGTCAGCCGCGATAATCACGCCCACCTTGCCTTGCGGGATTACGGTCGTTTTGCCTACGGAAACCCGAAACAGATACGGGTGAATGGGCCACAGACCCGGCGGCAGCGTTCTCAACTGGATACCCTTTACGCCGCCCTGCTTGATGAAGGCAATCGGATCCTGGAAATTGTTGTGCGCATTCTGCGCGCGATCGAGCGCGAAGATTCGTCCAGGCGGCATCGGCTCACCATCGATTGCTTCGACTACACCCAACTCATCGGCGCCAATCTCAATCAATGGCACTTTGCGAACGACTTTCTCAAACGGAAATCTTATTAGGTGTAAGCCCGGCTTGAGCACATCGGCTTGAATGCCGACCTCGCCTTCCGTGGCGACCACTCGACCCGGAGGCATCTTTGCGCCCAGGTAACGTCGCTCCTTGATCGCGATTTCACGCGCGCCGACGTTGACCAGGATGCGGTTCAGGATGATCAGCACCGCCACTAAAACAGCAAAGCCGATGAGCAAAATCGGCAGTAGTGCGACTATGTCAAAGTTTTCCATTTATAGACCTGCCTTTCCAAACATGAGGGCTGAAACTTTCGCGGGGAGCGCAGATATCCTTTCTGCCTCAAGGTTCGCGGCCCCGTAGCAGCAGGCAGGATGCCTGCGCTCCCAGCCTAAAAGCAACGTTTAGTTATTGCGCATGGACGTTTCCAATTCCCGACGAGCGTTTGCGAGAGTCCCTTTCAAAATAAAACCTGCGCCGGAGTTTCTGCTCTGCGCCGACAGCACCCAAAATTCACCGTCGAACAGAGCTCTTAACTCTGCAGCGGAAACATTCGGCAGCAATCCCTGCTGCCAGAAACTCAAAGCAGCCTCCACCGTGCTGCGAAATAAGTCGGCATCGTCTGCCAGTGCGGTCAGGTGGAGCGTTGTTGCAGTCGAGCTGCGGTCAGGGGAGTTCTTCCAGGCTGTGATTACTGCTTCCGCTAGTTCTCTATTTATCGGCAGTTCGTTGCGTGTGACGTAGGAGATCAGCGACAAAAGTGCAGGAGCGCTATCCGCGGCGATCGTGAATTCGTTCAATAGCTCGTTGTAAAACTGCTCATCGCGAGAAGCGTGCGCCAGGTTTAGCACACTCTTATCTCCCGCTGTGGCGCGCTCGCTTAAAAAGAGGCGCCTCGCTTCGCGATCGGCTTCGAGCTCGCTGGTGCCAGCGGGCAAGGCAGCAGATTCAAAAGCTTGTTCGTTACTAAACAACCCGCGCGGTGCCTCAGAAGGAGGTAGTAAGTCCTGCTCAGTGCCTTTCGAGCGAGGAGCCCAGAAATAAAGGGCAATAGCCAGGAGTCCAATGATGAAAGTTGCGGTGAAAAGAAGTGCGACCATTTAGGCCCGGCGGCTGTTACTACCAAAAGTCTTCGCGCGCCATGTAATTCATTATACGCTTGCTGGGCTGGGAAGGTTCAAGAATCCGGCAGCGAGGGCAAGCCGGCCTCCTCACGCTGAGCTGAGCCTTGCTCGCGAATTTAACTCCCCGCTCGTAATTCCTACTGTAACTTTGAGTTGATCGCGTTAAAGAAGAGCGGATAAGTTACCAGCGACTGCGCGCGATATTGCGGACGAAAGCCGAAGAGAATAATTCGACCCTTGCCAATTTTGACTTCGATAAGCGCAGCCTTCCCTTTGATTAGTCTCTCTCCCAGCAGCCACCCTGAGAGTAGAGCCGTCTTGTCCGCTGGATAGCGTGCAATGATACGGACTGCGGTCGTAGGCGAGGCGCCGTCCGAGCCATCCCTCGCGGTCGGGCTACTGCCCCGTCCGTTCCCGACCACTTCGAACACCGGCGAGTCTTCGACCCACGCGATCGACTCTTTCGGCATCCCTTGTGCGAGGGGACTGGAAGTATCAAGCTCGATACGCAGAATCGATCCGGGCACGAAGAATTCCTTTTCGGATACGCCTTCAACGACGTCATGCACCGGAAGCTTGAACTGCTCAATCGCAAAACTCGACGCACGATTCAAACAAACAAGCGTCCCACCCTGCTCAACAAACTCACGCAAGGCTTTCACACCCCGCTCACCAACACCACCGGTGTATTCGGTTGGCATCGCGCCGGCTTTGTGACCCTTGAGAATATCCTCGGGCTTCTGATCTGGAATCACGATTGAGTTGTAGCTTCCATTCAAACCACCCATCCGAATCTCTGCGTCTTCCAATGTGGAGACGGTGTAGTGTTGTTGTTCTGACACCCAGCGAGTCCAACCCTCATCCGCGACTGGAACGTGAGATTTATAAATACCGACCTTCTCGTCAGCTTGTCCAAAGCCGCCAACACCATTACCGCCACCCTCCCGAGGGAGTTTGTAAACAAACGGTTGGCGGACAGGCCGCACTGTAACTCCCATCAAGAGCGATAAGGTGTGCGCGGTGGCGTCATACGGCGAAATCGGTTTATTGGCTTGGTCGCGCAAATCGGGATACTGCTGGTTCTCGAGTAAAGCCTTGGCAAATGAACTGTAAGGTTGATCCAGCCGGATCACAGCCGTGCCTTGCGGATACCTGACTCCCGCAGCAGTGAATGGCAAAGGGAAATCCATATCAACCCAGGCTCGATCCAGCACCTTGAACAGGTCTGCCTGGTGTGTTGCTTCAGGAACTATGAAGGCAAAGAGGTCACCTTTCTTGCGCGGCGTAACCGCGGTTCTACCGATGTCATAAAACCTTTTCAACCACTGTTCGCGATTCTCCGCAGCATGTCGCAACAACAAGAATGCGGCTGTTGTCATGTGATTTGTGATATCGCGCAGATGCCATTCGCCACCGCGCCATAACGGTCCATAGTTGGCCGACTCTTTTTTTGGATCGTAGCCGACATCTTTTTTCAACTCGGCGAATTTGACAGTGATGGGAGTAGCGATCTTACAGGACGCGGTTTCGGAAAGAATGCGGACGCCGCCGTGATAGTGAGAGTAGGCACGCGAGGGTGACCAGGCATCGTAGGTAGAATTTGTGGTGATGCCTGTGAAATTCGCCGCGCGCATTTCGCCTGCGATGAAGTTTCCCAGTTCGGTGTAACCCTCGACGATCTGCTTCGGCACGTTTGGTTCCACGGGCGCAGTGTAAGGCGGCAGAAAAAGCCGCGCGCCGAATTCACCCTGCTGATGAATGTCGTGGACGATTTGCGGATGCCACGCGTTATGAATCTTGTCCACCGTAAGTTGAGTCTCAACCTGGGTGAATGCATACCAATCGCGGTTGTCATCGTGTCCGGTGTATTTGTGATAAAGCTCGGGCGGACTAGTTCCTTCGTAGGGTGTACCCAGCGTTTTGTCGTACCAGTCTTTGACGATGTCAACGCCGTCAGGATTTAACGAAGGCACCAGCAGGATGATTGTGTTATGCAGAATTGTTTGTGTATTAGCATCGCTCGCAGAAGCAAGACGGTGGGCGATCAGCATGCTCGACAGATACGATCCGACTTCAGTTGAGTGTATGCCGCAGGTGATTAAAACGATTGTCTTGCCGTGTTTGATTAGCTCCGCCGCTTTACGGTCACGGGCACGTGGGTCTCCAAGTTTGCGCGGATCGGCCAGCAACTCCTGAATCTTTCTGTAGTGATCAAGACGCGCCAGATTTTCGGGCGCGCTGATGGTAGCCATGACAAATGGCTTGCCCATCGTCGACTGGCCAAGTGTCTCAAACCTCACGCGATCGCTGGCCTTTGCCAGCGCAGTGAAATATTCGAGCAGCTTGCTCCAGCTTGCGAGCTTTCGATCATCTCCGGGAACGAAGCTGAGCACGTCTTCAGGGGAGGGAACGCCGACCAGCGCCGCCGCGGAGTTGGTTGCCGAAGTTGTGCTTGATTGACTATTGAGCCGCGCCTTCGTTTGAGCTGTGAGCAGCGGCAGGACAAATGCGAGTGTTAGGACGAAGACGAGTATGCGTGTGCGCATCGCGAGTTTTCCAGAACGGTTTTCTCCAGCAGTTGAAGTCTAACCGAAAGGTTGCGGCTACGTAACAGCCGGGCAAGGGGGGTCGCCGATGGGTAGTCCCGCTGGGGTGCTAGTCCCGCGTTTTGCCCGCGAGCTTAATAAACTTGATTGGCAGTTTTTTGGTTGAGCATCTTCAGGGCTTGGACGCGCGGCCCATACGGAGTTTCAAAACCTGTGGAACTGCGCGGTTTGTCCAGTTAATCAACTTGCCCAGCGCGGGTGCGCCGTGTAAAGTAACGCACGAACTAACCCCTACGCACTCCCCGTTTTTACAACTTCTGTTGGAGGTCAACACGGATGTCTTCTGAAAGCATTCCTGCGAATGAGTATCCAGACATTGTGGGTTTCAAACCTGATAATCCTTATCTCGAAGTATTTGAGCCCTACATCCCGGCGAACGTTCAGCTGCGGGAATTGACTCCGTTGCCGCTAATTGTCGGCACGCTCCTCGGAATTGTTTTCGGTGCGTCTTCGCTTTACCTGGTCCTGAAGGTCGGACTTACCGTTAGCGCCTCGATTCCGGTTGCCGTGATCTCCATCACCATCTTCCGAGTGTTATCAAAGCTTGGTTTGCGAGACGCTACCATCCTTGAAAATAATATTGTTCAGACTGCTGGTTCGGCGGGAGAGTCGATCGCCTTTGGCCTCGGCGTTACGATGCCGGCGATCATGATCCTCGGTTTTGATTTGGAATTCACACGCGTAATGCTTGTTGCCGTGCTTGGCGGCCTGCTTGGGATCCTAATGATGATCCCTTTACGCCGGGCACTGATCGTGGCGCAACACGGCTACTTGAAATACCCGGAGGGAACCGCGTGCGCGGAAGTGTTGAAGGCCGGCGCGTCGGACGAATCTCGCGCGGCTGCGCGTCAGGGCGCGAAGCCCGGCACTGTCGACGAAGCGACAACGGGAGGCAAAACGATCATTGCCGGGTTTGGCATCGGCTTCATCTACTACGCAGTCGAACAGGTATGGAAAACCTGGAAGGAATATCCCACCAAAGTTTTTGGGAGACCGTTTGAGGGTGGGTCGGTATCGATTGAAAATAATCCGGCACTGCTCGGCGTCGGTTACATCATCGGACCGCGCATCGCCTCAATCATGTTTGGCGGCGGTGTGTTGGCTTACCTAGTACTAATTCCCGCTATCAAGTATTTCGGTGGCGGCTGGATGACGCCGCTGGCGCCGGAAACAACTCACCTGATCAAAGACATGACGGTGACGCAGATACAGAAGGGCTACATCCTTTATATCGGCGCCGGTGCGGTAGCTGCGGGAGGAATTATTAGTTTGTTCCGTTCGTTGCCCGTCATCTGGAGCGGCTTGAAGGGCGGCCTTGCCGATCTACGCGGGAGCAAAGCGGCTGCTGCCAATGCGCCGCGAACTGATCAGGACCTTTCAATGAAGTGGGTGATCGGCGGAATTATCCTGATTATGATCGGCATCATGTTGGCGCCGCAGTTGAACCTGCGTTTCAACATCCTGGGCGCGCTGCTCATTATCATCTTTGGCTTTCTTTTCGTTACCGTCTCATCGAGGCTGACGGGCGAAGTCGGTTCGTCTTCAAATCCAATATCGGGAATGACGGTAGCCACTCTTTTGCTGACCTGTCTGGCCTTCCTGATTATTGGCTGGACCGCGCCCCCTTACTTCGTCACCGCGCTCTCGATCGGAGGTATAGTTTGTATCGCTGCTTCCAATGGCGGTACCACCTCGCAGGATCTGAAGACAGGTTTCCTGGTTGGCTCCACTCCCAAGTATCAGCAGATCGCGATTCTCGTAGGTGCCTTGGCGTCGGCGCTGGTCCTTGGTCCAATCCTGCTGCAGCTAAACCAATCCGGAACCGTTTATGTTCCGGTGGCGCAAAGCAAGGACTTCAGTTTTCCGGCTGGCTTCGTAGCTGATCCGCAGAACTTCGAGAAGAGCGGTGATCAACCGAAACGCGAGGCGCCTCAGGGGATCTCTGATACTACTCCTTACAACGTCTGGCACAAGACGACTACTGAATTCGGTCCGCCAGGACGTTATCTGGTAAACGATCAGGGTGTTCCCGTCTATCTTTCTGACCCAGGTATAAACGGTGTCTACGATAAGAGGCCTGATACGGGTCAGAGCGTGGCTAAATTTACAGCTCCGAAAGCCACTCTGATGTCTTACATCATCAAAGGCATTCTGAGCAGGGAACTGCCGTGGGGGCTCGTTTTACTCGGCGTGATGATCGCGATCGTTTTGGAGCTAAGCGGTATTCCTTCGCTCGCTTTTGCGGTAGGCGTCTATCTGCCGATTTCCACTTCAGCGCCGATTTTTGTTGGTGGCGTCGTTCGCTGGCTGATCGATAGATTCACTCGTTCGCGACCTGAGAACAAGGGCCTGGCGGAAGAGAAACTCGCTGCTGAAGGTGATAAGAGCCCGGGTGTGTTGCTCGCTTCCGGTTATATTGCGGGAGGCACACTGGCCGGCGTGGTCTACGCCTTCCTGAATTTGAGGGAAGGAATTACCGCTAAACTAAGAGCATTCGAAGAGTGGTCAGTTCACCATAACCCGTTCTTCGAAGGACCGAATTCAGATCTGTTGGGTTTGATTCCGTTCCTGATACTGACGGTCGTGCTCTATCTGGTTGGTCGCGAGCTCTGGCTTAAGCCGAAGGCTTACAAAGCGAAGGGCGGATAATGTTCTGTAGGAAAGTGTCCGACAAGCTTCAGTTTGTCGTAGTCGAATGCCGGCGATACTTGACGACAAACAAGAGTTTGCCGGAGATGATTATGGCGCGCTGCTAACACGCGGCGCGCCTCTCATTAATAGTAAAGGATCACTTTCGATGGCAGTGGTAAGTTCAGGTTCACAATTCTTCGCGCGGTTAATACTCGCGGCTCTGGTCTTCTGCGTGCCGGCGATGCCGGTGATCTCGCAACAACCGCCCGTTCGGTCGCCTTCAGACACCGTGCGCCAGTTTTATAAGGCGATGCGCGAAAAGAGATTTCGCGAAGCATTCGCGTTGTCGATCTATAGACCTGCGATTGATCCTTTGAAGCCACAGGAGTTTGAGGATCTGCGGCCGGACTTCGAAAAGATGGCGGCGATACTTCCCGACCAGGTTAATCTCGGCGGCGAGCAGATCAGCGGCGACCTCGCGACTGTGTTCGTTAAAGTTAAGGAAGCAGATAAACCTGAAGAACTCCAGCCCGTGCCGCTCATTCTTATCGATGGCCAATGGATTGTCGGCGACAAAGAGAACCAGGCGGTGGTAAAAAAAGCCGGCAAACAGTTTTTCTTCAACACGCGTGTTGATATTCACCATAGCGAGGTCCAGGAAATGTTGACGCGTGTTTCGTTGGCGGAGCTACTTTACAGTCAACAACACGAAGGCCGATTTGGTGATTTGGCGACGTTGATCTCACTCGGTCTGTTACCAAAGGATCTGGAAGGAACCGCGTCCACTGGTTATCGCTTCCGGGTGAATGCACCAGACGGCGGCAAGAGCTGGAACGCAGCCGCCGAACCCGCGCAGTATGGCCGTACCGGCAAGCTCTCGTTTTATCTGGACGCTGCGGGAGTGAGGAGCGGCGATACGGGCGGCAAACCGTTGAGTCCGACGAAGAATTAGTCTGCCGGTGGCGGCGCTTAAAGGTTTTTGGTTGCGCCGCAGGTTACGGCTAACTAGAATGTAGGCGAACGCACCCGACTGGCTTCCATTTCAGCCCCCACTCCTCAAAACTTGAGCAGCAGACACTTGTACAGGCAAGTGTCAAAGGCAAACCATGGCGGAATTCACTCGCGCAATCGTGGCCCGCGCACGGCAATACGTCGGCGATCGTCGCCGATCCAGGAGGCTAAGCGTGCGTCTTCCGTTCAGTCTTTCCCTGATCTCGGCCTCTAAAAGCCTGAACGGCACTCGACGCGTCAGCAGCATGGATGGTCACACGCTTGACGTCAGCACGCACAGCCTTGGGTTGATCGTTCCGAAAATCACCCTCGATGAACATCATCTGGTGGGGGAGAACCGCAACTTCAATGTAAAACTTGAACTGCCTGATGGGCCGTTAGAGATGCTGGCCGCGCCGATCCGTTACGAACGTCTGGAAGAGCACCGAGGTGAAACGGGATACTTGATTGCCGTCAAGATCGTAGCCATGTCGGATAGTGATCGCACTCGATTTGCGGAATACATTGCAACGTTAGCGAAGACATAGCCGGCAACCGCGCTAGCTGAACTTAAGCTCACCAAAAACTTCCGGTACATGAAAGTTTGGTTCGTCTGTGTACGTAGGTTGCCAGGCCAGGTAACGCTCGTCCCCCAATCCCACGCAACGAAATAAATTCACTCGCCAACGATCACCCGATTGTGGTTTGTGAATGCAAGTACTCCAGGGAATCGTCATGCATACAATGGTTTGCTTCGCGAGAACGCTTGCTGCTGCGCTCATTCCTGACTGAAACTCAAAGTTCGTTTCGCGCCCGCTGGGTGTAAGAGTAATAGCAATGTCCAGCCACTCACCAGCCGGTGAAGCCTCAAACTCGAAATAGCGTTCCGGTGTTTTCGCATTCGGCGCGATAAAAATTTCGCAGACGTCTCGGTCCCATAACCGCGCAGTCTTTGTGCCGGGTTGTGGATTGGGGTTGACCGTTACCGGTTCTTCCTGACGGCAAACGAAACGCACGATTAGCGACTCATCTGTCCAGATAATGCGCGCTTCCGCGTGTCGCGCCGCGGGCGCGGCATCGCCTGACCACTTGCGTGTGATTTGAATCGGATGGGCGCGCGACCATTCATGATGATTGAACGCAGTCGCAGTCAGTTTTGCTTGCGAATAAGGGGCTTCGATTGTTGACTCACCTGACATTCAACGATTCCTCCTCTGTGTGACCCCAGTGTTCTCTGTGCCTTTGTGGTGAGGGATTGTTAAAGCACATTAATCACCACAAAGACACAGAGATCACAGAGGTTGCACGGAGAAAAACCTCAGATTATGTCACTAGCCTTTTTTTTAAAATCCTCGAGACAAGCCTCGATTAGTTTCACTGGATCATCATCTCGAAAAACAACGGCATCCGTCTTCTTCGAGAATTTCTCGAGAAGAAAATCCGCTTCGTCGGCGACCCCGCCAGTACCGGTCAAACATCCGATGACCTTGCCTTCATCGTGGGCAATTGTGAACTCGTTCAGCGATCCCATTGCACCGGCGATAAACAGCACGATGTCGCACGAACGGACCAAAACAACGTTACGGCCTTTTAGACCAAAGCCAGTGAAAACGATCAAATCGCAGGCATCCAGCGGCAGATTGTACTTTTCCACGTGCTCGCCGGCATTACTGGCAGGCGAAATTCCGATGTGAAGCGTGCCTGCATCATGCGCGGCTTTGCCTACAACATAGATGATTCCGGTGGTGGCTCCGGTCAAGAGCTGCAGTTTGCGTTCGGCAATAGCCGCAGCCAGCGCATGCGCCTTTTCGGCGAGCGATGCTTTGTTTTCCTGTCCGCCCGTATCGCCGGCCGAACCCATTACACCAATGCTGATCGTCATTTGCGTTTGCGAAACCAGGCATTCGACTTCCCGGTAAAAAGCAGGAAGGTTCCAATCAACTGCAGTAGGCTGATGAAAATGCTGAGGGACGCAGACACCATGTTTTGTTTTAGACTTGCGAAATAACCGGGCACCGCTAATGGCGTTCCGACAACGACAAGTAACAGCAGGATTATTCGCGCCCAATTCTTTCCGGTTGCGATTCTCCACACCAACAAAAAACCCAGCCCGAAAAATGCAAGCACTATAAGTAGCGCCAGCACCATAGAAGTGCCTGCCGCATTTCGAAACACATGAACCGCAGCGGTGATCGTGCCCAGCGTTAATGAAGTGAGCAGGAATTGAACTCCTACGGTTACTCTTTTGGGACGTTCGAGGTTTGTGTCGTTCTCATTTATGGATGTCATTCAATAATTCCTCGTTACCGCCAACCCGACTTGCCCGCCCTGGCGTTTCCGTGACGCGCTGCTCTTTGTCCCACCACTTCCGTGTCGCGAACCAAGCCACACCGGGGATTAGAAAAAACGCTCCGATACCGATGACGACCCCGCGAGCCGACAGGCCCACGCGATCCAGCATTTCACCAGTGGCGTAATTGGAAATGGCCATCGTCAGTGTAAGCAACGCTAATTCAGCCGCAAAGACGCGTCCGCGAAAATTGTCTTCGACGCCACGCTGCAGCAGCACAGTTGAGAAGACCCATAGAATGCTGCCACCTGTATGTGCTACTCCGAGCACGATCAGCGCAATGATGAAACTACTTGCCACTCCAAACGCCATGTAAAAGACGCCCGCGATCAGGAACGCGATTCCGATAGACGCCTGCATACGCTCTTTACCTTCGCCCGAAATGCGCCGAGCGACAATCGGACCCACAGCCGTACCGATGCCGCGCGCCGCGAACAGGACACCGATGCCGGTAGCCGGACTCTGACCGACCGGAAAAATCTTCTCGCCAAAGACAGCCAACAAAGTCAGGATCCCACCGCCCAGGCCCCAGGCTGGTTTCACCAGTAGAAGAGCAAGCACACCTGGCCGGTGTTTCACGTAACGAATACCCTCGATCGTTTCACCAATCCCAAGCGCCCGGCTAACCGTCAGTTTCTGTTTTTGACGACGCGGGCGTTTCGGAATGCGCACACTCGCTATCAATGCCGCGGAGAGAAGATACGTGAGCGCGTCAAGGATGAACGCGACGTCCGTACCAAACCAGCCAGTGACCACACCGCCGATAGCTGCGCCCAGGGTCAACATGGCGGACCAGGTAACCGAGGAAATAGCGTTTGCGGAAACCAGCTCCCGGTCAGAAACGATTGAGGGAATAACCGCCGTCTTTGCCGGCTCGAAAAAGGTGGACAACGCCAATTGCAGCACTGTCAGGAAGTAAACGATCCACAGCTGATCGGCGCGACGAACAAACAGAAAACCCAGAACAACAACGGCACGCAGCAGATCAGAAACAATCATGATCGAGCGGCGGCTAAACCGGTCAGCAACCACTCCGGAAAGTGACCCGAAAATAACGCTCGGCAGGAAGCGAGCCACCAACAGGAGACCGATACCGCGGCCGGAGCCACCCAGCTTGAGGATGATTGTGTATAGCGCAATCGTGTCAAACCAATCCCCCATCTGGCTCACGACCTGGCCCAGCCACACCTGACGGAAGCTGCGGTTATTGCGAAGCAGCTCGATGTAACCCGCGGGTCTATTGTCAGAAGTCTTATTTGTTAATTTTGTCACTGGAGCCAAAGTATCGACCGATCAGTGACTGGTGTTGGCACACAGCGCAAACCAATTCACGTCTGAAATCCTTCGTCTATTTGAATAAAGACGAAGGGTGCCCGCTTACTTCAACCTTTGTCAACCAACCGATTGGGCAGTTTGACCACCAACCGCAATCTGACCTGTCAAAATGATTTTGCCTGCGTTCGGAGCAGACTTCGGCTGGGTTAGTAATACGAAATGCCCAGCAACTCACTAGTTTCATCTGCACCGTGATGGAATTTGTTCGCGGCACGACAATTGAAAAAGGACCAGCGCGGCTGAGAGGCTCAAGGCTTCAACGGGCTCTCCGCACGGAGTCCGAGCCGCCACAATTTCTGGGATTGCAGTGGCCCAGTAGTCACCACTCAATCTTGACAAGACTCTCACCCAGCAAGGCAAGTCAACGAACTTGCCAGCTTGCCCCGCTCTCGATCGGAAGCAAAGTTGATTGCCCCAGCTTTGCTTCCGGTCAGAAAAACTGGCCCGGCGGTTCGCTCGTCACCGTCGCCTGTTGGGGATCATGGGTATTGAGAGTCGATAACCATTTTGCAGAACGCCAAGTGAGTTGAGGAGCGTGAATGAACCTGCTCGACGTGACCAATTACATCCCGGCTACAAATGGGCCATATAAACGCTACCGGTTTTTAATGTTTGCCGGCGTAGCGTTCATCGTGGCCTGGGCAATACATCAAACTTATTCACTCGTGTTGTTGAGTCTTGTGACACTCGCGATCTCGCACGTGATCTACACTGCCTGGTCTCGTCTTAAACTTAAGACGTCCGAAAGCGAAGAACTCAGCCGAATTCACTTCGCCACCGCCGAGGCGTTGGCCACCGCTATTGACGCTAAAGATCAAACCACACACTGCCATGTTCGCCGGGTGCAGATCTATGCAGCAGGTTTGGGCGAAGTGTTGGGACTATCCAAAATCGAAATCGCAGCTCTCAAGGCAGGGGCGCTGCTTCATGATATCGGCAAGCTTGCAGTACCGGCGCATATCATTAACAAACCCGGCAGGCTGACACAGGCTGAGTTTGAAAAAATGAAGGTGCACACGACCGTTGGCGCGCAGATTCTGAGCCGGGTCGAGTTTCCATATCCGGTGACGCCGATTGTGCGTCACCATCACGAGCAATGGGATGGTTTAGGTTATCCCGACGGCCTTAAGGGGGAGCAAATTCCTATCACAGCGCGGGTTATATCCGTCGTCGATTGTTTCGATTCGGTGAGAGAGGATCGCCCGTTCCGTCGCGGCATGACGCGCGACGAAGCCTTAGCCTTTCTGTTGCGCGGCGCAGGAAACCATTTTGATCCGAACATTGTGAACTTGTTCGTTAAGCATTTGCCCCGCTTTGAATCGCAGATTGCCGCCGCCGGTCTGCCACAACAATTACCTCCAAACGAAGGTCAGGCGCCGCTCGAGTTAACAGAAGTGGACATGGCCCAGACTCGAGAGCGCGGCGCTTATATGGCCTACGATCAGATCAAGAGCGCACACCAGGAAGTCTATGCCTTATATGAAATCGCGCGCACCTTTGGATCATCTCTCGACCTTCGCAACACGATGGAGGTGCTGGTAGACAAAGTTGGGCATGTGGTGCCGTTTCAAACTTGCGTTGTGTATCTCTATGAGGAAGCAAAAGGATTCGCCACGCCGGCTCACGTTGTTGGTATTAACGCCCAGGCGTTGTCCACCAAGTGCATTGCGCCCGGTGAAGGCGTGACCGGGTTTGCCCTCGCGAATCGCACTCCCGTAAATCAGCTGCATCCGAGTCTGGATTTGTCGGGCCTTGACCTCGAACATGAATACCGATCGATGGCGTCTCTACCTTTATTCAAGGACGAAATGCTTCTGGGAGCGCTATCTGTGTATTCGACGGATCTCGAACGCTACACGGATGATCACATGCGTTTGTTGGAGACAGTTACAAGGCTTGCTTCAGACGCGTTGTCAAACGCAATGCAGCACGCCCAGGCCGAGTCGAATGCGCTTACCGATCCATTAACTGGTTTGCCGAATGCGCGCTACATGGCTTTACGTTTTGACCAGGAAGCTTCCAGAGCGCGTCGCAACGCGCGGCCGTTCCAGGTAGTGATGCTTGACCTGGACGATTTTAAAATTGTCAACGACACCTTTGGACATAAAGCGGGTGACAAAATGTTGCGCGAGATGGGCCGAATAATTCAGGCGCAACTTCGCGAATACGATTTCCTGGCGCGCTATGCCGGTGATGAGTTCGTGGCCATTGTGCAGGAACTGGTTGACACTCAAGTCGACGAGCTCAAGCATCGCATTGAAGCGGCTGTTTCAGAATTCACCCTGCAGATTCGCGGTGGCGGAAAGGCGCGCGTCGGAATCAGTATCGGCACCGCGACCTTTGGCGTTGAAGGCGAGACGCTCGATCAGTTGTTGGTAGCTGCGGATCAGGCGATGTACCGCGCCAAGTCATTGCACAAATTGGATAAGATTTCGAACCGGCCGCAAAAGAATCCTGTCGATAGGTTTAAGTCGGAAGACCTTCTCGAAGTCGATGACAGACTCTTGGTGTCAGTTAACTAACTAGTCAATCGTACATCGTAAATCGTGAATAGAACGGTGGGAATTTTCCGTTCTATTCACGATTTCCTATTTACACTTACCGTTTTCCGCAGTGTAGTCTTCCCCTACGAGCGTTCGCTCACGAGGTCTGCTCCGCAGGCTGGTTGCAGATAGGACGACGCCGGACTGTTGTGAATGAAGTTAGGTAATAATTTTCTGTAAACTGTCGATCTAGTCATTGCTCGTTCGACTTTACGGTAGAGAGACAAAGAGCAGCGGCCGGGGACGGTCGTATAGTTCTGTTCAGAAAATCTTAAAAGGAGATATTGAAATGCGAGTAATGGTGTTGGTTAAGGCGAACAAGGATTCAGAAGCGGGTGTGCTACCGGACGAGAAGCTCCTCACCGAGATGGGAAAATTTAATGAAGAGCTGGTGAAGGCCGGCGTGATGCTGGCGGGTGAAGGTCTGCATCCGAGTTCAAAAGGGGTTCGCGTCAGGTTTTCAGGAGATAAGAAGACCGTAATCGATGGGCCTTTTAGCGAGACGAAAGAACTGGTCGCAGGATTTTGGCTGTGGCAAGTGAAGTCGATGGACGAGGCAGTCGAATGGCTCAAGCGTGCGCCGTTTGGTAGTGGCAATTCTTCCGAGGAAACCGAATTAGAAATCCGTCAGGTATTTGAGGCGGCGGACTTTGGCGCTGAGTTCACGCCGGAGTTAAGAGAGCAGGAGGAGCGACTGCGCGCGGAGATCGCGAAGAAGTAAGGTGTTGCGGGTTACAACTCTTCAGCAATAAGTTCGACGCGGATAAGCGCGGATCAGATCAAAAAGCAAGAGTAATCAAGCTTTTCAGATTCGAGTTATCCGCGTTCATGCGCGGCCGATCGTGCCCCCATCGAATCACGCCTTCTGTTCCTCGGGAGCAGCTAAGGGTTCAGTCGCCACAGCTTCCTTCGGTCTGGCATAACGGTCGAGTCCAAATCCCAGAAAAATTGTGGCGAAGATAAACGAGGCTGAGAAGAAGTATGGCGATGACACGCCGAGCCTATCGAAGGACCAGCCAAAGAACAGCGGAGCGATGATGCGCGCGACGCCGCCGTAAGTCTGCTGCATTCCCATGTAGAGCCCGCGCTCTCGTTGCGCGGTGACCCGCGACAGCAGCGCAGTGACGCAGGGAAATGTGAAGGCGGTACCGAGAGGAATCAATGCAACTGCCACCGCCAGCATCGGCAGGTTACG
Organism: Pyrinomonadaceae bacterium; assembly: GCA_035941655.1. Lineage (GTDB taxonomy): Bacteria > Acidobacteriota > Blastocatellia > Pyrinomonadales > Pyrinomonadaceae > PSRF01. The sequence continues at coordinate 21,472 of DASZDU010000217.1, forward strand.
CGAGAGCGGCATTCCGACAACACCCATAGTCAACAACACGAGGCCGAGCCGTGATAGGTTTGCTTCGCCCAACCAATCAACCATGCGACCAAGCAACAACACGCGCGTGAAAACCGAGATAGAGCCGACGTACATGAAAAAGTAGCCGATAGTCAGTTCGGTCACCTGAAACCGCGCGTTCAGAAAAAGCGCCAACACCGAAAAGCTTCCCTGGAAAGCCCCGATGGCGATCGCATAGATCCAGATGAGCCGAGACGCGGGTTCACTGGAATGCGATATAACGCGCCAGATTGCCTGGCGCGACGTGCGCGGCGCTTCGCCCGTGTGAAGCTGTTCGGCCACTTCACGTGACTCCGTTAGATAGCGCGCAGCGAAGGCCATGTTAAGCAGACAAAGCGCAGCCGCCATGATGCCGGGCGCCGCGTGACCCATCTGCAGCGTTGCCGGTCCCGGCAACAGATCGCGCTTGCCTAACGTGATGGCAAAAGAACCCAAAACGGGCCCCAGCGCCACGCCTAGGTTGGTTGTTGCTGAAAGCCATCCGAGCGCGCGGGCGCGATCCTTCGGGTCGGTTGAATCGGCCACATAGGCTTGAATCACGCCCACCGTTCCGCCGCCGGCGCCTTGCACGATCCTTGAAAGGAACAAAAGCAAAAGAGAATGTGCGAAACCGAAGATCAGATAGGCAAGGGCTGAGGCTCCTAAAGCAATTAACAGCGTGGGCCGCCGTCCCACTCGATCGGAAAACCGTCCCCACATCGGCGCGCTTACCAGTTGGGCAACTGTGAACGAGGCGACGATGAAGCCGATGATGGTACCGATTCCGAAATGCAAGCCGAGTATGGTGACGCCGTCGCCGCCCAGCGTCTTCACATAAAACGGCAACAGGGGAATGATCATCAACAGTCCCAGCATGTCTACGAAGGCAGTCGCCATCAGCGTGAACAGCTTGGCTGGGATCTTCCGCACTTCCCTCCAAAGCACGTAGAGCAAACCGCACGCGATCGCGCCCAGCAATAAGAGCACGATTGGTGAGTGGAATGACTGGCTTATGTTCTGCTGAAGTAGCATCTAGATTGTCGGGTTGCTCAGTGTAGCTTTACGGCGGGTGAATTGTTAAGACGCGAGATTATTAACGAGAAGTAGGAAGCAAAATTCCCTCCGGTTCTCTTGACCAAAATCCATTAGCGAGTAATATCGTCGTTTCATGAAAAAATTCAATTGGATGATCTGGGCAGGTTTTCTGCTGAGCGTAATTGCGTTTCTCAGCTATCCAACCTTTTTTGTGCGATTTGCTGCAACTCGCGACTTTCCCTGGGCCAACCTGCTGTTGTTTGTAGTAGCCGGTGTGCTCACGTTGATTGGAATTCGGCGCGCCTTTGCCGCTGACAGGCCTCACCCAAAACGTTCGAAAGCGGCAGGTGCGACGCTGGCCTTGCTCAGCGTTCTGGTCCTGAGTTTCTTCGTATTCTCCGTTTTTATTATGTCGCGGTGGCTGCCGGCTTCTACTGGCGCGCCGCGAGTCGGGCAGAAGGCGCCGGATTTCACACTCACAGATCAATCGGGGAAACCGGTTTCGCTGGGCGACTTACTAACGTCTCCTGTCGACGGGAAGATCCCGAGGGGCGTGCTGTTGATATTTTACCGGGGGTACTGGTGACCGTCGTGCAACTCCGAGTTGCGGGGTATCGAGCAGAGCCTGGCACAGTTCAACGCCTCAGGAATCCGTCCGGTTGCGATCAGCGTAGACAGTCCGGAAGTCTCTCGCGATTTAACTCAGCAAGCCGGCTATACGTTTACATTTCTATCAGACCCACAGGCCGAAACGATCCGCAAGTATGATCTGGTCCACGCCGGGGCAGGAATCAATGGGCAGGACATTGCGAGACCGGCTGAGTTTCTGTTGGATTCAAGCGCCACCGTCCGCTGGGTAAACCTCACAGAAAATTATTGGGTTCGCGCGCGGCCGGAACAGATTCTTGAAGCGGCGAACAAACTTCGGTGAAGGTGCGAAAGGAAAGTGGCACTGACCACTGACTAAAGGAGACGTCATGAAACTGACTGAGTTCTTACTGGCGGAGCTTGATCGCGAGGTCGAGCGTTCGCGGCGGGCGTTGGAGCAAGTGCCGGAAGGCAAATACGACTGGAAGCCGCACGAGAAGTCGATGATCTTTGGATATCTGGCAAACATGGTGGCGACGATTCCGATGTGGATTACCATGCAGATCTCCCAGGATGAACTGGATGTCGCGCCTGCTGATGGTGGCAAGATGGAGCAGAAAAGAATGGACACGAGTGAGGAGTTCATTGCCGCGCTAGATAAGGCTGCAGCCGGCGCGCGTTCGGCCTTTGAGAAGACCACTGATGAGCACCTGAAGACCAATTGGCGTTTGCTGGCTCGCGGGCAGGTCGTAGCCGAGGCCCCTCGTTTTGAGATGATTCAAGACACCATTGGTCACTGGGCGCATCACCGTGGCCAGATGACCGTCTATTTGCGATTGATGGGCGCCAAAGTCCCGGCTATCTATGGCCCGTCAGCTGACGATAATCAGTTTTTGTAATAGAGATATCCGGCTTCAAGATCTGGAGCGAGACGGACACCGCGGCCCATGCGCCAGCGTTAGCTCGCGGCTACCGAATCTGTCGCAGAGTTTACTCGGTGCGACCCGACCAATAGCCCCGAAAAACCGAGAGGCCGGGTTTGGCCCGGCCTCAAATCGGTTGGCGGAGACATTCAGCCTCAGCAGGTCACTGTCCTCACCCCAGCAACCTATCGCCGTTAGCCGCATTTTACAAATTATCTGGAATTCGTCAATGCAAGAAAACTTACTAGCAGTTATCAGCTTTGATTGTGACAGCAGAACTGCAGTGAATCCGGCAGTTTTGCGAGCTAAATTGTTGATTTTTCAAGTGTCGAGCGACGCGTCCTGCTGCGGCACTCGAAGATAAAACGAAATTAGCAGCGCTTGTCATCGCATGCGCGCAGGCCGGTTGCGATTATTTTTTAAACTCGCCTCCAGCTCAGATTACCAAGTCAACTTCTATTCGGACCTAAGCGCCGGCAGGGGATCGATCCGCGTGGCGCGTCGTGCCGGCAGATAACAAGCAATCAGGGAGACGAGCATGAGCAAGAGTACGATGCTCGCGAAGATTGCAGGATCCGCGGCTAAAGAATTCAGCTCGGGCTTCCGGGCCGCGTCTTACTATTCACTATTTACGATTCACGATTTACTGTTTTTGAGTCCCTTCATGATTTCAATGTGAGCTTGAAGAATCTGTGTGGTCTGTTCGGGGTTTGGCTCAAGCGACCAATCTTCGTGGTCCCAGGTGCCGCCGAGGATGACTCCGTCGCGGCGCGGAAACATGTAGGCGCTTGGGCCAAGGTAACAGTAGTCAATCTCGGGTTGCGGTAGTAGTACTTCCACCTGACCGCGCACCGGAATCAGCGCTTCATCGGCGAACAGCGCACGCGAACCCAGACCAGTGCAATTGAATATGATGCGCTCGCGCAGTTGGCTTATCTCTTCACGGCTGCGAAATTCTTTGACGACTATCCTGCCGCCGGCAACATAGAAGTCGCGCAGCAACGCGTTGAGGTAAGTGTGAGGTTCGATCATCATGGTGCTGAACTGCCGCACCTGAGCATAGCCGAAATAATGTTCCGGATCGCGATGCTTTTCTAGTTGTGGATAAAGTTGTGCACCGCCTATCGGTTCCCGATCGAACGACGCTTCGTTGTGCAGGAGTTGAAACGTGTCTATCCAACGTACTCCATAATCTGTGCCCACAAGTGTCTGAAAAGCTTTGTTTGAGATCAGGCAGGCCTGTTGAAATTGGAGGGTAAAGGCCGCGGTTGCTTGCTCCGGATCGAAGACTGATGACGGATACCAGAACGCTCCGGCGATGTTAGAAGTCGTTTCCGGGGGCAAATCTCGAGCGTAAATCGTTACAGTGCCAGGGCCATCCTGGAAATGTCGTTGCAGAAGCCGCGCAGTCGACAGCCCATTCACACCACAACCCAACACCGCGAAGTGCGTCGACTTTCGGGAACTGTTTTTAGAGAGTCTTCGCTTCGACGTTCTGCCGGCGGTTTGCAGAAATGGCCGGGCCAGGTCAAGTGCCAGCGCTGCCGTCCCCCACGAAAGTGTGACGCCCGCGCCGCCGTGGCCGTAGTTATGGATCAGAAGTTTCTCACGCAGCCGCTCGGTCTCAACTACGAAGCCCGCTGAGCGATATGGCCTGAGGCCGACCACTTCACGAATGATGCGATTGCGCGCAACCTTTACTGGAGCGAAAGGTCGTTGGAAATTGGCCTGTCGCGCCAACGCCGGCAAATATGCGGACCGCGCGGCCAACAGCGCACTCATCGCCAAGGCCCCGCGAAGAAAGTGACGGCGGCCAGGCTCAAATGCTGTGTAATCGTAGTCGCTGCGCATAGCCGCTGATTACAGCTTGTCACGTCAAATTCTGCAAGCATTCTTTGCAGCGAGTAGTGGTCAGTTTGAATTCATTGAGCAGCCAACTAACAGAACCCCGACAGGTCGGGGTTCTGAAAGCATCCCTCGCCGCAAAATTTTTTGGAACCGTTCGGTTGACGCTGCGTATACTTCTCAATAGTATATGCCTATGACATATATCGGTTCACGCATACTGGATCGCGAGCTAAAGAAGGGCAGCGCTGAGCTCTTGATTCTTTCGCTGGTCGAAGACCAACCGCGACATGGCTATGACATTGGACAACTGATCGAGCAGCGCTCGAGCGGTGTTCTACGTTTCAATGTCGCCTCGCTCTACCCCTTGCTTTATCGCTTGGAGAAACGCGGTTGGATTCAGGGCCGTTGGGTTGAAAAAGCGAATCAAAGGCGGCGACGTTATTACCGCTTAACTGCTGAGGGCAAGAAAGTCCTGGTGGCGCAACGCAGCAGCTGGCTTGAGTTTGTCAGGGCAATAAATCTGATAACCGGGATTGAAAATGCCTGATTGGAAAGAAGAGATCAGACAGCGCGTAGCGAGTTTGCGACTGCCGCCGACGCGCGAGGCAGAGATTGTCGAGGAGTTGGCTCAGCATCTTGATGATCGCTACGAGCAGTTGCTGCGAGGTGGTGCCACCAACAACGAAGCATATCAGCAGTCGCTGACAGAACTGGCTGGAAACGATTTGCTGGCGCGTGAACTGCGGCGAGTTCATCGCACGGTAAATCAGGACCAGGTCGTAATGGGCGAACAGAGGAGAACGAACATTGTGAAGGATCTAGGGCAGGATTTGCGTTATGGGTTTCGGACGCTGTTAAAGAACCCGAGTTTCACTTTGATCGCAGTGATTGCACTCGCTCTCGGTATTGGTGCGAACAGTGCGATTTTCAGCGTAGTCAATACTGTGCTGTTGCGACCGTTGCCTTACCAGGATCCTGACCGGCTGATGATGGTTTGGGAAGAGGCCACCAAGCATGGCTATCCACGCGACACGCCGGCGGTAGCGAACTACCTGGACTGGCGGAGTCAGAATCACGTTTTTGAAGACATGGGCGCCGTTGCCGATGAAAGCTTTAATCTCACTGGGGCCGGTGATCCGGAAAGGATCGAAGGCGTTGGCGCCAACGCCAGCGTGTTCTCGGTGCTGGGTGTCTCACCTCAACTAGGTCGCGCGTTCACGCCGGAAGAAGATCAACCGGGTGCCAATAAAGTCGCCATGCTTAGCAATCGTTTGTGGCAACGACGGTTCGGCGCAGACACGGGTATCATCGGCAAGCAGATCACCCTGAATGGACAAAGTCACACCGTCGTCGGCGTGATGCCGGCGCAGTTTCAGTTTCCGAGTCAGGACGTCGAGTTGTGGGTTCCGATTGCCTTCACACCTCAGCAGCAAGCCAACCGCGGCGGACATTACCTGCAGGTCGTAGGCCGGCTCAAGCCGGGTGTCAGTCTGCCGCAGGCCCAGGCGGAAATGAGCACGATTGCCACTCGCCTGCAACAGCAATATCCGCAGCAGAACACCGATCTTGGCGCGGTTGTGGTGCCGTTGCACGAACACGTTGTGGGCGATATCAGACCGGCTTTACTAATCCTGTTAGGGGCCGTCGGACTGGTACTTTTGATCGCGTGTGCCAACGTCGCCAATCTGTTGCTGGCCCGCGCGGCGGTGAGACAAAAGGAAATTGCAGTGCGTGTCGCTTTTGGCGCGAGCCGCTGGCGTTTGATTCGCCAGTTCCTGACTGAAAGTATTTTACTGGCCGCCGTCGGTGGCGTGTTTGGCCTATTGCTTTCCATTGCCGGTATCAAGCTGCTTACCAGTTTCATTCCGCCCAACATTTCGCAAGTTAAGGCAATCACCGTTGATGCCCGCGTGCTCGGCTTTACACTGCTGGTATCGTTATTGACCGGAGTGATTTTCGGACTAATCCCGGCGCTGCAGGCTTCGATGTTCAATCCAAACGAAACCTTGAAGGAAGGTGGCCGAGACTCTTCAGCCGGAAATCGCGGCAATCGCATTCGCGGGTTCCTGGTGATAGCTGAGGTGGCGGTCTCGCTGGTGCTGCTGATTGGCGCCGGACTATTGATCAATAGCTTTATGCGACTGCGCAGTGTCGATCCTGGATTTAAGACAGACAACCTACTAACGATGAAAATCGTACTTCCGGATTTGAAGTATCCTGATCACGCGCGACGATCAGCGTTTTATACTGATCTTCTACAACGCATTGAAGCGCTCCCCGGCGTAAAGTCAGCCGCCGTTACCACCAACCTGCCTTTGTATCGCCAGGGTAATTCGGTTGGCACCGAGATCGAGGGACGCCCAGCGCCGCCGCCGGGGCAGGAAATCATCATCGTTACGCGAGTAGTCAGTCCGAAATATTTGACTACCATGGGCATTCCCTTATTGAAGGGCAGGCAATTTGGCCCGCAGGAGACGGCTAAGATGCCAGGTTCGGTAATCATCAGCGAATCGATGGCCCGTCGTTACTGGCCCGGTGAAGATCCGCTTGGGAAACGCTTAACGCCCGGCAGAAATGCAGGGCCGGAGGATTGGTTTCAGATTATCGGTGTCGCGAAAGATATCCGCCAGTTTGAGTTGAACGCGGAGTCCAAGCCGCAGATGTACCTTCCTTACGTGCAGGCCGACTTTTTCGCGCCGCGCGATTTGGTAGTAAAAACTGATGTCGATCCGATTGGATTGGCTGCCACTGTGCGTCGCACTGTTTGGGAGATTGATAAAGATCAACCGGTCTCGAACATAAAGACGATGGATGAGATTGCGGCGGAGTCAGTTTCGCGACA
>DASZDU010000218.1:0-2730 GCA_035941655.1 Pyrinomonadaceae bacterium
GGGTTGATGACTTTTGTCGGCGTGTTGTTCTGTTACGTAGGCGCCTTTCTGGTGATGCCGATCAGTTTCGCCGCGATTGCCACGGCGTATGAACAAGTGTTTGGGCTCGGCGAGGTGCAGCCAAATCTGCCGCCACCACCACCTACTTTCACGTAACATTGTTTTGAATAGAGGAAGGTTCCGATCGTTGAAGATAGTAGGGAGTTGTTGGTTACACAAAGTTAGAAACGGGAGTCGTAGCGACCGGGTCTGTCGTGCGAAAATGACTGCGTTGAAACATTGCTTAGGTTAAGGAGTGTGCATGCGGTCCAAACCGGTCGCTACGGCTCCCGGTTCCGAATTAGTGTAGGCATTGGTTTCAAGGACCACCCAGAAGATTTTTTCTGCAAGCATTTCTGAATCCTGACACGATAATGCCACCTGATCTTGTCATCCGAGGGAAACGAGTTGTCTTACCAAACTCGACCACTCCTGCCTCAATTCATATCAGCGCCGGCACAATCATAGACATTGCCCGCTATGACGATGTCCCCGAGGATTGCGAGCTGGTCGACGCAAGTGATGACTCAATCATTATGTCGGGCCTCGTGGATAGTCACGTCCACATCAACGAGCCAGGCCGCAGCGACTGGGAAGGATTCGCGACCGCAACCCGAGCGGCGGCGGCAGGTGGTGTCACTACACTGATCGACATGCCGCTCAATTCCATTCCGCCGACGACCACAGTGGCAGGATTAAACGCAAAGTTAACAGCAGCGCGCGGCCAGTGCTACGTGGACGTTGGCTTTTGGGGCGGCGTCGTTCCCGGAAACACAAATGAAATTGCCGCGCTTTCTACGGCCGGCGTGGTGGGCTTCAAATGTTTCCTGATCGATTCCGGCGTGGCGGAATTCCCAAACGTAACCGAGGCCGATTTGCGCGCGGCACTGCCCGAGCTCGCCCAGCTGGGCGCGCTGTTAATAGTTCACGCGGAAGTGCCCGGGCCAATAAGCAGGACAGGCATTCCTGCCTGTTCTACTTCGGAAGAAAAAGCGGCTACAGCGACTGCGAACGGTGTCCCTCCTTTTTCGCCAGGCAAGAATGTCTGTCCTACTCGATATGAAACTTTCCTCGCGTCCCGCCCACGTGCAGCCGAGAACGAAGCTGTTGCGTTGATGATCAAGCTGATGACTGAGTTTGGCAGTCGCGTTCACATTGTTCATCATTCGTCGGCCGACGCACTGCCGATGTTGCGCGACGCGAAGATAGCAGGTCTACACATTACGGCTGAGACTTGTCCGCATTACCTCACGTTTGCCGCCGAAGAAATTCCCGACGGCGCAACTGAATTCAAGTGCTGTCCGCCAATTCGTGAACGTGAAAACCGTGAACAGCTTTGGCACGCCCTCGAGACCGGCACGATTGACATGATCGTTTCCGACCATTCACCCTGTCCGCCTAAGATGAAGCTGCAGGAGAGTGGGGATTTTCTGCAAGCCTGGGGCGGAATATCTTCTCTCGAGCTGCGCCTGCCGGCTGTTTGGACAGAAAGCAAAGCGCGCGGCTTTTCTTTGTCCGACCTGGCGCGCTGGTTGTGTAGTGCGCCGGCAAAACTTGTTGGGCTCGAACATCAAAAGGGTTCAATCAGGATCGGCAACGACGCGGACATTGTTATCTGGAACCCAGTGAAGCAGTTTCGGGTTGCTGGCGATGCGCTTCATCATCGCCACAAATTGACGCCTTACCACGGTCGATTATTGGACGGTGTCGTCGAGAAAACTTTTCTTCGCGGCCGAAAGATATATGATGACGGCGAATTTATGGGCGAGCCTCAGGGGTTACTGTTGACGCAGTTGTAAAGCAAACTGTTAGTTTGCGGACGATTGTCGAGGTCAACCCACATCGCAAACTAACAGTTTGCGTTACGATCAAATTGGAGCTGTGATGGCTGAAGTCGAATGGGCGCATTTAGTAGACGCGCCGGTAAAAGAGAAATTCGGTGGCGCCGTTAAGGTGCGAACGCTTTGGCGCGCGGCAAACGGGGCGACCGCGCAGGTTGTTGATATTGCTCCTGGCGGTTGCTGGGAAGGGATTGACCTGCACGAGCCGGGCCCGGAGGAAGTCTATGTAGTTTCCGGCGTATTCAACGACGGCGTTCGCGACTATCCGGCCGGCAGTTTCATTCATAATCCGAAAGGTTCGTCGCACGTGCCGCAATCGAAAACCGGTTGCACCATTTTTGTTTTCTATCCCGAAGGTTAAAACCGCAAATGGATTTTACTGAACTCGTTGATTTGGCTTCGGAGAAATTGGGAGGCACCGTCCTGGTCGCGAACGACGAGTTTTTTGCGCCTAAGGAAAATCTTCTGAAGCCTGAGGCTCCAATCTTTATCGAAGGAAAGTATACCGATCTGGGCAAGTGGATGGATGGCTGGGAAACGCGACGCCGGCGTACCCCGGGATACGACTGGTGCATTATTCGCCTGGGTGCGCCCGGAAAAATTCGCGGCGTTGTAGTCGACACCAGTTTTTTCCGCGGCAATTATCCGGAGCATTGTTCAGTTGAGGCTTGCACCATCGACGGCCTGCCGACGATCGATGAATTGTCTGGTGAAGCTGTCGAGTGGACTCAACTGCTGCCGCAGTTACCACTCGCGGGCGATACCCAGAACCCTTTTGCCGTCGAGAGTGAGCAACGCTTCACGCATTTGCGTTTCAAGATTTACCCGGACGGCGGCGTAGCCCGCTTAA
>DASZDU010000219.1:0-7254 GCA_035941655.1 Pyrinomonadaceae bacterium
GGTTCACGCCACACACTTTACAGAATTTCAGATCTTCACTCTGAGTAGAGCCACATTGCGGACAGAACATATAGACTCCTCTTGAATGAAGTGACGAGTGACAAGGGACAAGTACCAAGTACCAGTGAATCAAATTTCCACGTGCAACAGTGAATTCGTTTTCGCTCCAGAGGAGCGAGATGTTTATAGCGACGAGCCTACGCCCAAACGAAGCGGCAGATTAACTGCTGATTGGTATGTCAGCGACCACCTCAGTGCCGGAGCCTTCGGTACTTTGGATCGACAAAGTACCACCAATCTGTTCGGCGCGCTCGCGCATGCCAATCAATCCGAAATGACCGGCATGTCCACTTCCGTCGGCTTGATCATCAAAACCCCGCCCATCATCTCTTATGCTGAGCTGCACTCGCTGTCCAGCGAATACGAGATTGACAAAGATCCGTTGGGCTTGCGCGTGTTTCACTGCGTTGTTGATAGCCTCTTGTCCGATGCGTAGCAGATTGTCTTCAACCAATCGTGGCAGCGGTCGAAAAGTGCCATTGACTTCAACCTGGGCTTGCACGGGCGTTTCGTGCGTCAAGCGTCGCGCCGTCTCGCTTAACGCAGCAGGCAGATCGTTGTTTTCAAGAACGGGCGAACGCAAATCCCAGACATAGCGGCGGGCTTCGGCGATCCCGTGACGAACTTGTGTTCGGGCGTGATCCAGATGGGTCCTGGCTGCTTCAGCCTCGGGCGGCATTGTGCGTGCGACTACTTCCAGTTGCACCGAGATTCCTGACATCTCCTGCGCCAGGTTGTCATGAATTTCGCGGGCCATGCGGGTTCGCTCAGCCAGTACCGCGCCAAATTGCGCTCGCATCCCGCGCACACGCAGGCGATAAAGCAGCCACGCCAGCATAGCCAGGGCAAGCAGACAAACTGCGTAAAACCAGTATGTCTGATAGAAGTATGGTTTCAGATAGAAACCGAGTGTGGCGCCGGTTTCGTTCCAAACGCCGTCGTTGTTGGCGGCTATTACACGGAACGTGTAACTTCCGGGGCGCAGATTAGTGTAATAAGCAATGCGGCGCGTGCCGCTGTCGATCCAATCCTTGTCAAAGCCTTCCAACTTATATTTGAACCTGACTTTTTCCGGCGCCACGAAACTTGGTGCCGTGTAGTACAGATCCAGGCGTGTTGTGCCCGCCGCCAACTCGATCCGATCGCTCGGCGCGATTGCTACATCACCGTTGCGTATTTCCTCAATCACAACAGGAGGCGCCTGAGAATTTGTCCTTATTCTTTCCGGATCGATCATCGCCACGCCTTTCAAGGTCGGGAACCAAAGCTTTCCCTGCCGGTCTTTCCATCCGGCTGGATCGCCGCCACCAGTGCATTCGCGCGTCATCATCCCATCGGCAGTACCGTAAGCGACCGGCGCGATTGACGAAATCTTTCCGCGGCTAAACTCATCCAGTTCTTTTTTGTCAATGTGAAAGATTCCTTTGCGGCAACTCAACCAAAGATTGTTTCGGCCGTCCTCCAGGATTCTGAATACGACGTCGTCAAGCAAGCCGTTGCGTGTGGTGTAAGCGTTAAGCTGTCCATCTTTCAGGCGATTTAGTCCACCACCGTTTGTGCCAATCCAAAGCGTACCTTCGGAGTCCTCATAGAGAGAGATGACAGCGTCGCTTGAGAGTCCGTCCCGGGTTGTTAAGGTTGTGAACTCTTCATTTGTGAATCTACTCAGGCCGCCCCCGGTGCCAACCCACATGGTTCCCTTGCTGTCCTCATAGAGTGTGGTGATTAGATCATTAGGAAGTCCGTCAACCTCAGTGAAGGTTCTGAAAACTCCATTTTTCATTCTGGTCAAACCGCCGCGGGTGCCAATCCATAGATCGCCGCGCTGATCCGCACGAATCGATCTGACATCGTTGTTAGCTAAACCATCGGCTGCTGTAAAGGTAGTAAACTTTCCTTGACTAAAACGATTCAATCCGTCAGGCGTTCCGGCCCACAGACTTCCTGCGTGGTCGCCGAACAAAGCCAGCACAACATTACTGGCTAATCCGTCGCGGGCGGTGTAAACGCTGAGCTTTCCATCCTTCAGCAGGTTCAAACCGCCGCCGTCAGTACCAATCCACATATTTCCCTGGTGGTCTTCGTAGACGGATTTGATGACGTCGTTTGAAAGTCCGTTTCTCACGGAGTAAGTCGTGAATTTTGTATCTTTCAGGAGGTTGATTCCGCCGGACTCGGTTCCGATCCACAGGTTGCCCTCAAGGTCTTCGAGCAGAGAAAGAATGGTGCTGGTTGCGAGTGCGTCGCCGCTATTGAAAACAGTAAAGCGACCGTCGCTGAAGCGACAAAGACCCCCGGCTGTTCCGACCAGCAGGCTGCCTTCTCGGTCCGCGTGCAAGGAAATTATTCTGTCGTTTGGCAGCCCATCCCGTGTTGTATACGTTGTGAAGCGACCGCGACTGAACGACGTTAACCCACCGAGAGAACCGAACCATAGCCGGCCATCCCGGTCCTGTGTGATTGCCCGGACACTGTTACTGCCAAGTCCATCGCGCACAGTGAAGTTTGTAAACGTACCCTCTTTGACGCGGGCCACGCCGTAAGGCGTCGCGATCCAAAGCGCGCCTTCGGCATCTTCGAATAACGCCTGAATGCTGCCACCGATCAGCCGCTCTTTTGTGGTGAAGGTGGTAAGGCTTCCACTCTTGAACACGCCCAGGCCGGTAGCGGTCGCTACCCAAAGATTGCCTTCGCGATCTTCATAGATCGCTTGAATAGTGTTACTGGGTAGCCCTTCATTAGTCGTGAAGATAGTAAAGCTACCGTTCAACATTCGCAGGAGACCTTCGGCAGTGCCGATCCATAATGCGCCCTGGCGGTCTGCCAACAGAGCGCGAATGTAGTTGCTCTTGAGTTGCGGCGTATTCTGTTTGTCGAAGAGAGTGAATTTTACGCCATCGAAGCGAGCCACTCCCTCTTCAGTGCCCATCCAGATATAACCATCCCTGGTTTGCGCAATCGAGTGAACGGTGTTTTGCGGCAACCCGTTCTCAGTGAGCCACACTTCATGACCAAACTGCGAAAGGTCTCTCCGCGAATCGAGCGCGACAGCGATGTCCTGGCGGGCGAACAGCAGTAGCAGTAGAAGATTAAGAGAGTAAGCGGCAGTTGTTCGGCGCATTGATTCGATGGCATTGTCAGATCAAGAGGCCGAAAGATGCAATATCCTTGAAGCGCTTTGCCAAAAGGTGAAGTCGACCGCTGCGGAGAACGCTAATTGTGGACTCACAGAAAGTCAGAACCCCGACGCGTCGGGGTTCTGACTTTGTGTAAGCCATCCACTTCATAGACTACGCAGAAGCCTTTTGTGAAAAGCCCAGAATCTTGCAGCGCTTCGCTGGGCTGTATAGCGAGGTTGCAGGTGACTCAGAACACAAGAGTCTGAATTGAATGCGGTAAACTATTCACTTCAGCCGCGTTGCCGCTCAGCCACAGCCAATACGAGGCCGCCTTTTCCGTAGGATTCATCACGACCACAGCCACTGTTCCGTCCGGATTAAGAAACGCTGTGGAAAGAAGTTGACTGCGGCTGGGCGAGCTGGCAATCCTTTTCGCGCCTGGTTGAATGAACTTTGAAAAGTGGCCGATGTAATAGTACGAGCTGAGGTAGGTTAGCTCCCCCGTTTTGGTATTTGCGTGTACCGGCGCGAAGCAATAGTTGGCGACATGATTCGGGCCGCCCTTTTCGTCCAGCAAAATATTCCAGTCAGTCCAACCGACCGTGCCGTTATTGAAGTCATTGATCATTGATCGGCCGTACTGCTCCCCAAATTTCCATTCACCGAGCTTCTGGGGATCGAAAGAGTCGACGCAGCCCTCGGTGAAGATCAGGTGTTTGTCGGGAAACGTTTCGTGAACCAACCTGACGTTATCAAACATCTGCGCACCACCACTCCAGGGCTCATACCAATGGTAACCAATGCCCCAGACAAATTTCGCTGCCTGTGGGTCAGCCAGGATGGTACTGGCTCTTTGGTAGATGAGATCGCGATTATGATCCCAGGCGATAATCTTTTTATCTCCCAACCCTTCACGCTTGAGAGTTGGTCCAAGATAATTTTTGAGGAAGTCTCGCTCCTGCTCAGCCGAGTAAATACATGACTCCCATCTTTGAGTCGCCATCGGCTCGTTTTGGATCGAGATTCCCCAAATTGGTATTCCTTGATTCTGATACGCCTTAATGAACTTTGCGTAATACGTAGCCCACGGTTGATAGAACTCAGGCTTCAGAGTGCCGCCGTGCAGCATATCGTTGTTGTCTTTCATGAATGCCGGCGGACTCCACGGGCTGGCAAAGATATTTAGCTTTCCACCCGTGGCGGCAAGCGCCTGCTTAATAAACGGTATTCGATATTTCTGGTCATGGTCCAGGCTGAAAGACTTCAGTTGTTTGTCGCCTTCAGTTACGTAGGTGTAGCTGCCGCTGGAGAAATCACAACTGTGAATGTTTGTGCGGGCAAGCTTGTAACCAATGCCATGCTTGTCATCGAAATAGGCGCTGAGAAATTCGCGTTGCTTATCTTTCGGCAAGAGCGCAAATGTCTCAGCCGAAGCGTCGGTCAAAGCTCCTCCGATACCCAGGAAGTCTTGAAATTGCCTGGTGGGATCAACGAAGACGCAAATTTGAGTTTCCCTGGGCTGGCCTACAGCTTTGAAACTCAGCGTGTCAGTCGGCGAGATTCTGTGAGCGGTCTGGTCGGCCGTGGTATAGACTCTTACCTGTTTTCCTGTAGTAGAAAACCCCTGCGTGTCAGGTAGTCTTCGGCGGTCCGCTCCGGGTGCGCTGGATCCAAATGAAAGTTTACCTGGGACCGCCAAAGCTGCCGAAGCTGCCAATACAAAACTGCGCCGATCGATCATGGCAGGACTTTACCACATGCGCCTTTCTGTCTCGCACAAACTTCTTCACAACCGCCAAACTTTTCACGCGCCTGCGGCCCGCCTTCCTTGCACACTCTCAAGAGATTGAAGCGCTAAAATGTGGAGAACCTAATCTGGTGGCTGAATTGAAACTAAAATGGGGATTGATTGGATGTGGCGACATCGCACGTCGACGCGTTGCGCCCGCTTTGCGTGATGCAGAATGCAGCGAACTCATCGCCGTCAGTCGGGCGCGGTCAGAGTTGGCAGCGTCGTTTGCCAGAGATTTCGGTGCGAAGAGGTGGTACGCCGACTGGCGCGACTTGCTAAAAGATGACGAGATAGATGCCGTGTACATCGCCACTCCGGTTCATCTTCACGCCGAGCAAGCGATCGCGGCAGCCGAAGCGGGAAAGCATGTGCTTTGCGAAAAGCCTATGGCCATGAACGTCGGCGAATGTGAACGGATGATTGATGCTGCCCGCAGCCAGGGCATCAAACTAAGCGTTGCTTATTATCGCCACTTTTATCCAGTCGTTGAACGAATTAAGGAGATTATCAAGTCGGGTGAGATCGGCGTGCCCGTTCTGGCCCAGCTGGAGGCTTTTGGATCGTTCAATCCGGTTGCCGGGGATCCGCGATCGTGGTTCCTGAAAAAACAGCTCGCGGGTGGTGGTCCTATGTTCGACTTTGGCTGCCACCGGATTGAAGTTCTCTTGAACATCTTCGGTCCCATTAGCAAAGTGAAAGCCTTGATCGCAAACACAGTCTTCGATCGCGAAGTTGAAGATACAGCCGCGGCCTTGTTTCGCTTTACTAGGGGCGTCTGCGCCGTGCTTTCCGTCTCCCACGCGATTGCCGAAGCGAAAGAT
This sequence comes from Pyrinomonadaceae bacterium, assembly GCA_035941655.1. Classification (GTDB taxonomy): domain Bacteria; phylum Acidobacteriota; class Blastocatellia; order Pyrinomonadales; family Pyrinomonadaceae; genus PSRF01. The sequence goes on from DASZDU010000219.1 coordinate 5,793, forward strand.
ACCATTAACATTTTCGGCAGTCTGGGTTCGCTTCACGTTTCCGTGCTCAACCAGGGAAAGATGCAAGTGATCGGTAAGTCGGGAGAGCGTTATGAAGCGCTCGCGCCTGCTGCAAATCTACACGCGCCGCTGATTGACGACTTCATCACGGCCGTGCTGCGCAATCGTGAACCGCGTGTGAGCGGTGAAACTGGCCGGACGGTAGCGGGAATCGAAGAGGAGATATATCGACAAGCAGGCGTGCCCGAAACTTGAGTTGTGATTGAGGAAACGGTGAAAGCACTCGCAACGATCGGGACTTGAGAAATGTTTTGGCACCAGTAAATATTTCTCTCGACGACCTGAAAACTATTGACACGTCAATGAAAGTGTATTAAACACTTAGTTTGTTGAGGCAACAAACTGTCAGATAACCACTTTTGAGTAGCAAATCCCCAGCTACCAAAAGGAAGCTCTAAACTCGAATTAACAAGATACAGCAAGTCGATGGCAGTGACATTTGCCAGCGACTCCTGACCTACCTAACGCAGCATGCGCTCTTCGCCCAGGGAGAGCTCAAGCACATTTCGGCTTTTTGTCGGTACAAGAGGAAACAATCCATGAGAAACCTATTACGCGCGCTACTGAATTCCAAGCCCGTCATGATAAACAAACTTCCGTTGCTCTTGCTTGGCCTGGTACTCATAACCGGGCTGGCGCGTGACACTAATGCGCAGGCGGTGTACGGAAGCATCTCAGGTACCGTAACCGACGCTCAGGGAGCGGTTGTTCCGGATGCCGCTGTAACGATCACAAGCATCGACCGAAATACTTCCGATACTGTTCAGACCAACGATTCTGGTTTGTATGTGAAAGATCGGTTGCTGCCCGGAACATATAAGGTGACGATCGAGAAGACTGGTTATAAAAAAGGCGAGGTCCCATCGGTTGTAGTTAATGTTGATACGCAGGCTAAGACCGACATCACACTCGAAACCGGGCAAGTCAGCGAAACGGTGACAATCTCAGCGACTGAAGGACAGCTCCTCAAAACTGACCGTGCTGACGTCGCGACGACCTTCGAGACAAAACAGATTACCGACCTCCCAATTCTCGACCGCAACTTCACCAAGTTTATTCTTCTAACCCCAGGCACGCAGCAAAATGGCTGGCAGCATGCCGCAAGTGAGAACCCACAAGGTTCGACGCAGATAACCGTAAACGGCCAGCACTTTAGTGGCACCGGCTACCAGTTGGACGGCACTGAGAATCGTGATCCGATCCTCGGTATCATTGTTATCAACCCGAACCTGGAAGCGATCGGCGAGACGAAGATAACCTCGCAGAACTATGACGCTGAATTCGGCCAGGCTATTGCCGGGGTCGTTTCAGTGCAGACCAAGTCCGGCACGAACTCGATGCATGGCAGCATCTTTGACTTCCGTCAAAACGACGTTCTCCAGGCGCGTAATCCTTTTTCGCA
>DASZDU010000220.1:0-24973 GCA_035941655.1 Pyrinomonadaceae bacterium
CTAGTGCCGATATTGAAGGTGGCACCGGTCCAGGCATTCATATCCTGGAATGATGAGCTTCGCTGTTTCCAGTCAACAAAGTCGACGAGTGCCGTGGAATTCCTGTTTCCCTGTGCCTGAGACCACACCATGACGAGTTGATTTGGTTTTGGATAGGGCATAGGTTCGAATACCGCATACACAACGCTAAAAATCGCAGTCGTTGCGCCGATACCCAGAGCAAGTGTTAGCACTCCAGTTAGCGTGAAACCAGGGGTCTTTAAGAGTGCGCGTATGCTGTAGGTTAGGTTTTGTTTGAGAACGTCCCACATGTCGGCTTACCTTTCGTTTAGGTGTTGGGGTTCGAAGGTTAGCTACAGTCCAGGGGAGAGCAGACGAGTTGTGCGACAGCTATAGATCAGATTGTTTAAGAGTGCAATAGAAAAGAAGGAGAACAAACACACCAGGGTTCAAGGCCATCGGAAGTGAGGAGTCTGCGTTGATTGCGTCTGACCTGGAGATTTTGCGTATCGCAGGTGAGACCCGGTCGCTACCCGAGGCGTCGGGGTTCTGTATGCGTCGACCCACGACGGAGGCGAAATGTTAGAGCGATGTGCGTCGCACCGGCAGCGGCGGGAGAGGCTTTGTCAGAATATTCGCAACCAGCTCAGACATTCCCGCGTCTGAGCCATTCCGAAATTTATACCAAGTCGCGAGACTCTCGCTCCAGGTGGATTTCACTGAGGCAAATTTAGGATCATTTCCAGCGAGCGCCACGGCTCGTGCATAACCATCAATCATCCGATCAGTGATTTCGTAGATATTAGCTAGTGCCAATTTACTTTCAGGTGTTTCCTCCTTCCCGGCGAAGTCGCGCTTGTATTCATCCGACAGTGTTGCGTAATCCCCGGTTTCGTATGCGCCCGCGATATATGCATACGTGTAAGGCGATTTCTTCAACGGTGTCTCACTCTGAGCTGACTTGATTAAGTATGGGAGCGCGGTCTTCGGCTCGGTTTGGAGTGTGAGCGTGCCGATCGTGTAGTCCAAATAAGCAATCGCAACCTCGCGGCCTGGAAGGGGCTCCCAATCCTCAAGGGTCTGTCCTGATTCGAGTAGCTGCAGCGCGCGCCTCGCATAGTCTAAAGCCTGAGCATTGAGCGCTTGATTATTCAACGGGCCTAAGAGATATCCATTTACGCCCAGATGGACCAGCAGCTTCAGGTTGTCCGGTTCTTTGGCAAGCACATCCTTTGCCAACTGGTAAGCTTCAGCATATTTCTGTTCATTGTAAATGAGCTCAAGCAACCCTCTGCGCACACCTGATTCATAAGCGCTGGAATATTTCTTCAAATAATCGATTATTTGTTGTTGCGCCTCGGTTACTTCCCCTGCCGGGCAGGCCAGATATTTTTTCGCGGCATCGTATGCTTTGGACTGATCGGCTTTTCGATGCTTAATAAAGGAATCGTATAAGGCAGCTTTCGCTTCCGACGAGCACTGATCCTGGCGCGAATCACTGACGTCCAGGCTACGAACCGCTGCGGCGGCCGGTGCGACTATCGAGAGAGCAGTGAAAACACCGAAAAGAGTTATCAGCTTCTTCATGTTTTACGCCTCCTGGTATTGTAAGATGTTTTAACATGGAATTCAGGTTGTGTTAACAAAGTAGCGGATTTCTCACCGATTAGCTTTTCAAACTCGCTGTCCGTGATGAACCAAACACTAGGAATGTTCTGGTCCGTAAATGCGAATCTTCCGAGCTAGTAAGAGGAGATGAACAACCGCAACGGGGCACTTGAGCAAATACCGCATTCTCCAGCGTTCGACACGGCGCCAGCCACGAAGCTCTTCAATCAGATTAAGTAGACGTCTTGATCGGTCAGCGGCAGAATCCGATCCGAACCGATTACCCAACATGGTGCGACAGGCCGTTTCCATGTTCGGGTTGTTTTGCACTATCGGGGCCGGCGCCATGGCAGGCTCCACAGTGCGCGCGCTGAGAGGATGACGGAGAAGAGCGCGGTCACGCCCATCGCGAGGAGTGTCCAGATGAAGAAGAAACCCCCGCTGCGCCTGGTTCCAAAGCCGACTCCCACCCCTCTCATGTGGATGACGGGGACTCCTATCAACAGGAGCGACGCGATGAGGATGATGATGTACCCCGATCGCCGTTCGGCGAGCACCAACGTTCCGTACAGCCAGACGACGCAGATAACCACCGCAAAGAGGTTTGAAAGTCCTCCTGGTGACATTCCGCGGTCGATGTCGTCCGCCAGGTGAAACGTGCCGAAGAGGATCGAGAGCAGAGACGTGATGGTTAACATAGCGTTGCGATTCATTTGATATTCTCCTGTTAGATATGGGAAGGATCCGGGCGTGTTTCGCTTCAATCAGGTTCAGCTTTGTTTTCCCTGAAGTGGGTTGCCATAAATCGGTGCGGGCTGACAAACTAGGCACCCTCTATATACTAAAGAGCCTTTCCAAAAGTTCGCTGAAATCAAGCCAGCCCGCTGAACGCTGAGACCAGTGAGAGACTAGACAAACAAATGAGGAAGACTGAGAAACAGGGCAAGGATGCAGTGCTCAATTTCAGCGAGCATAAGCGCAAGCGCGCCGATGATCTCGACGATGATGTTGATGCTTTGTTCAGGCTGCCATTAGCAGAGTTCACTGACGCGCGCAACGCGCTGGCCGCGCGGCTAAAGAAGAGTGGGCGGGGAGATGAAGCGATTCGCGTGAAGGCGCTGGCGAAGCCTCCCATCTCGGCCTGGGCTGTGAACCAACTTTACTGGAATCATCGCGAGGCATTCGAACGGCTGATCGCGTCAGGAGAGCGCTTTCACAAAGCCCAGACATCTCGTTCTGCGGGAAAGGCGACGGACATGCGCGAAGCCCTCGAAGCACGACGCGAGGCGATTACGCACCTTTCAGGTCTCGCGACTTCATTGCTCCGAGATGCAGGACAAAACCCTTCGCTCGACACCATCCGACGCATCACAACTACTCTCGAAGGAATCTCAGCAGACGCGCAGCGTTCTGATGGTCCACGTCCCGGACGTCTGATTCACGACGTTGATCCTCCGGGTTTCGAATCATTCGCCTCATTCGTTCCGTCCGCTCGCATGACACAGCCGGCGAAAGAACCAGCTCGGGAACCACCACGCTTTACGCCCTCAAAGAAGCCCAGCAGTGCTCCCACGAATACGCTGCGCAAGGTGGCGGCGGATGACGACGTACGTCAGATAGAAAAGAAGCGTAAGGCGATGATAGCTGCGGCGAAAGTCTCACTGCAGGATGCAAAGAGATCGCTGACCGAAGCCCGAGCCAGAGCAAAGAGTCTGGAGGCAGCGGAGAAAAAGGCGGACACAGAGGCTAAGAAGGCTGAGAAGCTCAAGCGCGAAGCAGAGGAGAGTTTGGAGAAGGCAAAAGCGGCGTCGGAAGCTGCGGCCCGACGCGCGCGAAGCGTTGCTGTCGAGATAGAAGAGGCCGCGGGGGCAGTGGAAGACGCTGAACGCGCAGTTGAAAAAGCGTCTAAAGAACTCGAGTCGTTGTCGTCAGTGAGGTGATACCAAACTAAAGTTTGTAATCTGAACTGCTTGAGCCGTGGCGCGCGTTGTTCTCGTAAACAAAGCACACGAAGCAATAGAAGACCCTGATGAAACCAGCTAGTTGCTCGCCTTCTTATGCGTCAGGATGTTGCAGGCTTCCGCAGCGGAGGTTGGATCGATCGCTACGCTCCCTTCATCGATGTGTTGAATGATTCCCTTCTTGTCGATTACGAACGTTGCTCGATTGCCGAAGCCCTGTTCTTCATTAAAGATTCCGTAGTCTTTCACCACCGTTCTCTTGAAATCGCTGAGCAGTGGAAACGTTACCCCAATGTCTTGTGCAAAGCGGCGGTTGGCGGGAACGCTGTCGACGCTGACGCCGAAAACCTGAGTCTCTGTTCCTTCGAATTTGGCGATATCAGCCTGATACGCCTTAAGTTCTCTCGTTCAACCACCGGTGAAGGCCAGCACATAGAAGGCCAGCACCACATTTTTCTTGTCCCTGAAATCGCTTAATTTCACCTTCTCGCCAGCCGTACTTGGCAGAGTGAAATCCGGCGCCACGTCACCAACTTTCAAGTTCGTTTTAGGCGCGGTTGGTTGTTGTGCATTGGCTTTCGGCGGGGCTGGCTGTTGCGCACTAACGATAATGCCAAGGGCAAGCAGCAGACTAATACTCAGAGCTCTCTTGATCATGGTGAGCGACCTCCATTCATTCCACTTTGGTTTCGGAAGAAGTTTAGTGTGTAGTCAGACTTACTTCAAGACTGGCTTTGGAGTGTGCTGACCTGTCAGCGCTTTGGTCGGTCGCGACCTGTCGCGACCCAACGTGGAATGACGGTACTTAGCGACTTGGGCGACAGGTCGCCCAGGAACAAAGCGCTGACAGGCCAGCGCAATCCAAAGAAGAGCGAAGCCCTTCTTGACCGTCGGACTACTGCCCCGATGTAAGGCCGTTCCGCCAGCAGGGGCGGCCAGTTCATCACAATCGGGTTGTTCGTCTGCTTGCTATCCGTTAAAAATGGGATTCGCCCAATCTCGCATTATCCTTGCCGTGCATTTGCGGAAATTTGGCTTGGGTGAAGGTTTGCGAAAGCATTTGGGAAACCTAAGCTCTATCCAGCAGCAGCAGTCCTACATTTTGAGCAGCAATTCACGAGGCGCGCCTGGAGACACTAAAGCAGACCGTGTGTTGCCGGGTTGCGTTTGCCTGCGGCGGAAGGTTCTACTTTGCCCGAGCGCCAGAATGACTTTCGTTCGACCGCTTTGATCGGCAAGTTTGGTTAAGAAGAAACGTTCTTGATTTGATGACTGACAACGGCTTCGCAGACCATCTGGAGAGCAAAGGCTCGGCGATAAAGTTCCGCCGCCGGCGCTGGGTTCGTCTGGCCCTCATCTGGTGCATCTGGACTTTCATCGGCATCGTATTCACCTTTCAGGGTTACTTCACTTCGTATCGCTCGGAACGCCCCATACCCTTTACGGAAGCGCTCTACATGCAAATGACTTGGGCGTATCTGTTCGCCCTCGCTACGCCGCTGGTGCTGTGGGCCTCGTCGCGGCTCCCAATTGAGCGAAGCAACTGGATCCGCAGCGCCTTACTGCACCTGCCGTTGAGTATTGTGCTCGCTGTTTTGTTGACAGCCCTCGGGCGGGTGCTCATTTGGCTCAGGTTTGCCTATCCGGCGGGTAAACCGTTGACTCTTGAAAGCATCACCAGATTTGTCATCGGCAATTTCAGCGAGGCCATAGGCATTTATCTGTTGATAGCGCTCGCGAGTTATGCCTACAGCTACTACAGCCGTTATCGCGAAGGCCGGTTGAGAACTCTCCAGCTTGAAGCTCAGTTATCACACGCCCAGCTGCAGGCGCTCAAAATGCAGCTTCATCCTCATTTCCTCTTCAACACACTCCATTCAATCTCAGCCCTACTAAACAAGGACGTCGAGGCAGCGCGCAAGATGATTACGCGACTTGGGGATTTCCTGCGGCTGACCCTGGAAAATTCCGGCTCACAGGAGGTCACCCTGCAACAGGAAATGGAGTTTCTCAGTTGCTATCTCGAAATCGAACGCATCCGTTTTCAGAATCGTCTGGTCACCCACATGGACGTTAGTCCTCAAAGCCTGCTTGCCAAGGTACCAAACCTCATACTGCAACCAATCGTCGAAAATGCTATTCGCCACGGAATAGCTCCCCGCTCCACGCCAGGGCTGCTCGAAATTGAAGCGAAACAACACGATGGCACGCTTCGTATTCAGGTTCGAGACAACGGCCCGGGCCTTCCGAAACATCGGACATCCCAGAATCTGATCAAGAAGGGTCTGGGATTGGCCAATACCGAGACTCGGCTGGAAAGATTATATGGAGCGGATCATCTCTTCGACCTGACTAACAATCCCGCGGGCGGATTGATAGTCACATTGGAAATTCCCTTTCATACAGACGGTACCGCTCCCAGCCAACCGGAAATCGATTAAGCACTAAGCGTTGAGTTGCCCCCAAACCTTAGGTTCTAACGACGAAACTTCGGCGCCATTGCTGAGGACTTTTGTAGTCCCGGTTTAGCGACGGCAGACGGTTTCCAGGATCCTGCAAACGTTCAGTTTTCGCAGCTGCAAGAAACTATGACCGAATCTCCCCGCATCCGCGTTCTGTTGGTTGACGACGAGCCGCTCGCCCGAGAGATGTTGCGCGAAATGCTGGAGGACGATGCGGATGTTCGGATCATTGGCGAGTCTTGCAATGGCCGTGAAGCATTAGAAGCAATTCGCGCCGAAATGCCGGATTTGATTTTCCTCGACGTGCAGATGCCGGAAGTGGGTGGGTTTGAGGTGCTTAGTTCCCTCGCAAAAGAGAAATTGCCCTACGTCATCTTCGTGACTGCCTACGACCAATACGCGGTCCGTGCCTTTGAAGTGCAGGCCCTTGACTACCTGCTCAAGCCATTCGATAAGGAAAGGTTTAATGTTTCCTGGCAACGCGCCAAGGCACAACTGCTGCGCGATCGGAATGGCGGCACGGATGAACGTATTCTCGCTCTACTCCAGGAGTTGAAAGCCGGTAATAGATATCTGGAGCGGTTGGTAATCAAAGCCGCCGGGCGCATTTATTTCCTTGATACCGGTGAGATAGACTGGATTGAGGCCGAAGGTAACTATGTGTCGGTCCACAGCGCTAAGAAGTCCCACCTGCTCAGGGAAACTATCAGCAGTCTTGAATCGCAGCTTGATCCCAAAAAGTTCGTCCGCATCCATCGCTCCTCAATCGTTCGCCTTGACTTCATTCAGGAACTGCAACCCTGGTTTCACGGCGAGTACCGGGTCATCCTCAATGACGGCACTCAATTGACCCTTTCTCGCAATCACCGCGACAAGCTGCAGGAAGCACTCGGAAAACTTCCCTGATCCCAAGCGACTTGACTACACAGCGATTGTCACCTCCTCAAGCCCACTAGTCACAAGCGTCTGCCCTTCTGTCACAAAACCTGTAGGCCACGCCAAGGCCTCGCGTATAACTTGCCATGTTAAGACCCGGTTATTGAAAAGTTGCGAGGAATCCTGGGAGCGCTGCTCGTCTTGTCTGCCTCAACGTTCGTCGTCAAATAGCCAGTAGCGCTGTGAGCGCAGACATCTTGTCTGCCTCAACGTTCGTGGCCACGTAGCCAGCAGGCAAGATGCCTGCGCTCCCAGCTCAATAACCGGAATTCTTACATCACAAAGTTTTGCGGCGCCCACACCTCTGAATTGTGTCCGTTATCGAAGTCCAACGCTGGACCAAGCGGACCGAACTGACCGATATCTGGAGGGGGTGCCATGAGAACAATAGGCTTATTGGTTGTGGCGGCGATACTAATGATTTTAGGTTTCGAGAACGCAAATGCAACGGCGATTTTGGCCGACCCTGACTGGAACGAAGAAATGCCTAATCCCGAAGGAACAGATGACTTCAACAACAGTGCCGGCGAAACCTCCGCGGAGGCGAAACGTGCTGAATTGATTTCCGCTGGTGCGTCGCCGCTGGTAGCGCAAGACAAGCTTTTTGCCTCGGCATACTTCGACGCGTTGAGCATTCTCGCCACCAACAACGGATGCAGCGATTTCTTTGGTGGACCGGCAGCGGCGGCGGACATCTTCGCGAAACTGATGGGAAACGTAAGCAAGAAGCCGCTTCCCGCGATGATAGCAGTCCACATGACTGGGCTAACGGTCCAGATAACTAATGATCGGACAAAAAGTCAGTACCGTTTGTTCGACAGGGTTTTGATTAATAGCGAGGGAGCTTTTTACCGCAACCGAGTGCCGAGATCTCTCGCTCCGCTTCCCGGCGTGGGGAGTTTTCAGGCAAACACGAAAGAAGTTCGTGTGTTGATGCTTTTGCATGAGTTGGGCCATGCAATAAAAGGCGATGACGGTAACTGGCTTTTGCCTGATGACGGCAAGAACAGTGACCTCAGCCGAAAGAACTCACAGAAAATTGAGGATGTTTGTGGTCGACAAATCAAAGCCTTGCGCGACCAGAACCTGAAGCACGACGCGCAACAGGTAACAGCCCATGAAGCAAAAAATGATTAGTGAGGAAATAAACATGGAAGACCGAATGAACTTAGCCGCAACCTGGGAAAACGAAGAGCCGGAGAGAGCAATGCCACTGGAGGGACCCAGCGACGCGAGTTCCTCAAACAATATTGCGACTTTGAGGGACCTCGTGCTGCGTCTTCTGTGCGAGGTACAAAACATCAACGAGGTCAGCGCGATAACGATTGGAAGCGATTTTGACTTCTATGACGAAGTCAGCCGCTTCGAGATAGATCTTATCAGGCGCGCCTTGCTCCAGACCGGCGGGCATCAGATGCGAGCCGCCAAGTTGCTGAACTTGAAAGTAACCACGCTCAATTCCAAGATCAAACATTACAAGATCAACCTGACGCCCTTCGCGAATGTCTATCCGCTGGTCGGTCCGAACGAGAGCGGACAACAACAGCAACACGCGTGAGTTTTCCCATTTTAATTGGTTATAGGACTGAACCCGGCCCGTCACACGGCCGGGTTCTTTTTTGGAGTGCGCTGACCTGTCAGCGCTTTTGTTCCTGGCGACCTGTCGCCCAGGTTGTTAAGTAGCCCTCAATCCACCTTGGTCGCGACAGGTCGCGACCGACCAAGGCGCTGACAGGTCAGCGCACTCCAAAAGTTTTTAAGCCCCTGCAAAGCCAACCGAATAAATGCAGCAATGACTGTTGCTACACATTCTCCTTCTCAAATTTATCCGAGAACCACAATTAACTTCCTTTCGGGAATCCAAATTTCACAACCTCAGTCGAACGCGCTTGCTGCGAGCTGGCTCGGCAGAGTGACGAGTCGGCTCATGGCGTAGGTGGGCCAACAGGCACGCACGTTGCACTCTCACCACTGCGTGACTGCAGGTCGCTTTCCAGGTTCTCGTAGATCGAGCTGGTTGGCCCATCGGGCAAAACACTCCTGGGCAGTCTGCAGACATGAATTTACGAAGCTCCCCTTGATCGTGGTCCACCCCGTTAATCGCGTCAGCGTGGACGCGACCCATGAAGTTTCGAAACGGGAAATAGTTCGAGAAAGGAATTGATTATGAGTAAGACCAAATCAAGACTACAGGGGATCGCGCGAGCAGCGGCGTTTTTGTCCGTGCTGTTTGCGATCTCCATTATGACCGGCTCAGCGCTTGCCCAGAGCGAAACCGGACAAATCACCGGCAAAGTCACTGACACAAACGGAGCGGTCGTTGCCGGTGCGGCCGTCAACCTCAACTCCGTAGAGACGGGTGTACAACGCACCGCGACCACCAACGACGAGGGCATCTATGCGATTACCAATTTGCAGCCCGGCGTTTATGAGATCACCGTGCAGGCTGCGAACTTTGCCAAGTCGACACAGCGAGTGCAGGTAACGGTGGGCGCGAAAGCCTCGCTTGAAACCACACTCTCGGTTTCCGCGATTAGTACCGAGACAGTCAACATTGTCGATAACGCCGGCGTTGAAGTGAATACCCAAAGTCAGGAGTTATCGAATGTCGTGTCGGGAACGCAGATTCGCGAGTTGCCGACGGTGACGCGCAATCCCTATAACCTCGTTCAGTTGTCAGGAAACGCAACTACTGACGATCCCAGCACGTCTTTGAATGCCACCGCCGGAACAGCCACCTGGCGAGGGGCCGGCGCCTCTCTTAATGGACAACGTGCGGCGAGCACTAACGTGCTGCTCGATGGCGCCGACAACAACGACTCCTACATTGCGGCCGTCGGGCAGAACATCCCGCTCGATTCAGTGCAGGAGTTCCGCGTTATTACGAGCAACTTCTCTTCGGAGTACGGGCGCGCTTCCGGCGGCATTGTCAATGTAGCCACCCGCGGAGGCAGCAACGATTTTCACGGAACTGCCTACGCCTTCAATCGCCTTTCGCGGCTCGCCTCGAATGGTTTCGCCAATAACGCGACCAATGTCCCACGAGGAGTCTTTACGCGTAACCAATTTGGCTATTCGTTCGGTGGCAGGATAATCAAAGACAAGTTGTTCTTCTTCAACAGCACTGAGTGGACCAGAGTTCGCAGCCAGGGTGAATTGCTGGCGTTCGTGCCAACGCAGCAGTTGATCAATCTTTCAGCTCCTGCGACCCGGAACTTCTTTGGCGGTTATTCCCTCGCGGCACGAGCGACTGGCAGAATTCGTACCGCAAGTGAACTTGGCATCACCGGCGTCCCCGGCGATACCCCGGCATTCCAGGAGGTAGCTTATTCAGTGCCGACAGACCTGGGCGGCGGCTTTCCCCAGAATGATGCCTCAACTGTAACTCGTATCGATTGGAACTTGAGCGACAGCACTCAAATCTACGGTCGCTACGCGCTGCAGGACAACATCACGCTTCCGGGCACGGGAGCCAACAGTCCTTATGAGGGCTTCAACACCGGCACTACCGCCTTCAATCAAAACTTTCTGGTATCGCTGACGCACACCTTCTCTCCCAACCTGGTGTCGGCTTCGAAGATCGCTTTCAATCGCGTCAATACCGGCAATCCGCTCGGCGACCAACCGCCCGGTCCAACGCTTTACATGAATGAAACCTTCGCGGTCAACGTGGATCAGAACACGCCGGTCAACGTCGCGTTTCCAGGTTACCTGCCATTCAATCCCGGCAGCGCAATCCCGGCCAATGGTCCAAGCAATCAGCTTCAGTTGTATCAGGACTTGAACTACCTGACGGGCCATCATCAGTTTCGTTTTGGTGGACAGTTCTTCAACATTCAACAAAACCGAACGTTTGGCGCTTTCCTGAATTCGGTGCAGACGCTTGGTATCAACAATGTCCAGGCTTACAACAACCTGGTGGCTGGGGAACTGGTGAAGTTTCAGGGTGCAGTGGATCCCCAAGGGGGCTTCCCTGGAGATTTCGTGACCACGCCGCTGAGTCCGCCGTCCTTCAGCCGCAGTAACGTCTACAACGAATGGGCCGCCTACATTAACGACGGCTGGCGCATTCGTCCCAACCTGATGCTGAATCTCGGTCTGCGTTACGAGTACTACGGCGTACAACACAACAAGGACCCGCAACTCGACTCCAACTTCTACTTCGGATCGGGCAGCACGTTGCAGGAACGCATCCGCAACGGCAGTGTGCAGATTGCGAAGGATAGTTCGGTGGGCGGATTGTGGAAGAAAGACTTGAACAACTTTGCACCACGCGTCGGGTTTGCGTGGGACATGTTCGGTGATGGGAAAACGTCTCTGCGCGGCGGTTATGGCATGTCGTACGAACGAAACTTCGGCAACGTCACCTTCAACGTGATCCAGAACCCACCGTCACAGACCGTGGTCGCGCTGACAGCCGGTGTCGATATTCCTTCACTCGCGATTTCACTTAACAACTCGGGCCCGCTTGCCGGCAGCGGCACTACGGTTCGGCTACCCGGATCGAGTCTACGTCACGTCCGGGAAGACATCGTGAATGCCTACGCTCATTTCTGGAGTGCGGCGCTAGAGCGAGAGTTGGGTCAAGGCACGGTAGCCTCCGTCGAATATTCCGGTTCGGCGGGGCGTGCGCTCTACTCTCTGGAAAACATTAACCGCACCGGCGCGGGTCTGGCCTATCTCGGCAGCCCGGCTACCACGCCGACCGGCGGCACTTCATCCCGACTCAATGGCCAATACACCAACATAAACACGCGAGGCAATAACGGCTTTTCAAACTACAACGCCTTGATCTTCGGAATTGCCAGCAACAATTTCCGCAACCGCGGCTTGCAGTTTACTGCGCGTTACACACTGTCAACGGCTAAGGATAATCTCAGCTCGACGTTTAGCGATTCGAATGCGAATGCGAGTTTGGGTTTGCTGGATCCGTTTGATCCGAAATTGGATTATGGCTACGCGGACTTCGATGCTCGGCATCGCTTCGTGACCAGCTTCAATTACGAAATCCCGTGGTTTGAAAACGCGGAAAGCAGTCTTGTCAGAAACCTGCTGGGCGGTTTCTCGCTGACGGGTATTTTCATAGCCCGGACCGGGAATCCGTTCACCGTGTTTGATTGCACCACGGCCAGCAGTGGCGCCTGCCCGCGCTATGTACCCAGCACCGGCTCAGTCAGTTCCAGCTCAGGCAATCTGACAGAAGTCGGCGCGAACTCGTTCAACTTCCTCGAACTGCCGGCAGCGAATCCATTCGTCAATCCGCTGAGTGGAAATGGCGTGGTGGGTCCTTTCCCGACCGAAATGTCGAAACGCAACGCCTTCCGCGGTCCTGGTTATTGGAATGCAGACCTCGGCCTGTACAAGCGGATAAGGTTTAACGAAAAGTTCAGTATGCAGCTTCGCCTGGAAGCCTTTAATGTTTTCAACCATGCGAATCTGTTCATCGTTCCCGGCTCACTCGACATCAGTGGCTTTACTGACGCGGCCGGCAACCCAACTGCGAGCTTCATTCCAGCGCAACGAGGCGTTTTCACGAGCGGCAATCTCGAACGACGCAACGTCCAACTGGCGGCGAAGTTCATTTTCTAACTGTCGGTGCAGTAGCCCGATCGTGAGGGAGGGCTGTTGCGGTCAGCGATAAATCAGCCGCGGATTTACGCGGATAGACGCGGATCAGCATCATTCTGATCTGCGTCACATCCGCCTCATCCGCGGCTTCTTTTCTATCCTGGAAGCGAGTGTTGGAGCGTGGGTTGGCGTTTCACACGCATCGTGGGTCGACGAATTCTGAACCGGGAGCCGGAGCGACCGGGGCGGTGGTCCGACAGAGACTGCATGAAATGATTCCTTGTTTGTCCTAAGAAGTATGAGCGCGACTCGGACCCGGTCGCTACGGCTCCCGGTTCTGAATTCTCCGACCCACGATTGCAGACTTTGCCTGTGTGAACTCCGAAACTTAAGAGCTTGAGCTGACCTTTTTCGGCTTGCGCTTCGCTGTTACAGTCTTGCGTTTAGCTGGGATCTTTTTTCTGCCGCGCTTTTTCGAGCGGCCCATATCTTCCAACAGCTCTGAGAAATCAAAACCGAACAACTCTTTTATCTTCACGTTCAATGCCGGCATGACGAGGCCTTGTCCGACTGATGAGAGCTCAGCAACCATGCTGTCGGCGAAGGCAGTCAATTGCGATTGTTTGCCGTGTTTGCTGTTCTTGTGTGCGTAACCAAGTGTGTAGCCGAGGGCGAAACCTGCCGACAGCGCGCCCAGACTCCAGACCAGTGGCTCATTCTTGAACTGCTCTCGGTAATCGAGCACACCGGAAACAGTTTGTTTCGCGGAAGCGTATTCCTGCTCCACTGTGTCCTTGATTTCGCCAATCGTCTCCGCCAGAGATTCACGGGTGCGTTGCATCTGCCGCTCCAGCTCGCGCTTGGATGGTTCAGTCGACGTCGTTTCTGTCTCGCGACCCACTTTTTCGTTAGTCATGTTTTTTAGGCGTCCCTGTGCGATCGGGTGCCTTTTCTCCTTTGTCTTTCGCTTCGGCAGCTCCCTCGGCCGCGGCGGCGGCCTCGATGTCGGAATTCACCTCGCCGCCGATGAGAATTGCCAAACCGGTAAAATAAAACCAGAGCATCAATATGATGACCGCGCCCAGCGAGCCATAGGTTTTGCTGTAGGAATTGAAGAAGTGCAGGTAGAGCCGGAAGGCAAACGAGACCAGCAACCAAAGTATCACGGCAATCACTGACCCGGGCGTGACCCAACGCCAGTTCTGATCGCGCAGGTCCGGCGCCCAGTAATAAATTGAAGCGAATCCAATTAAGAGAAACGCGAGCACTATGGGCCACTGCACAATCTTCCACGCCAGGGCGAAAGTGAAACCGAAGCCATAATTGAGCGCCAGATAATCAGCAATCTTGCCGCCCGAAAGCACCAGCACGAGGGCTGAGATAATCAGTATGGAAAGCACCACAGTCAGTCCAATCGCCGTCAGACGCTGCTTCCACCAGGGCCGCGTTTCCTTAACGTGATAGGCAACATTTAGCGACTCGCTAATTGCTCCCATGCCGGCTGATGCGGCCCAGAGAGCAGCGAGTATGCCGAACGAGATTTTGCCGCCGCCGCTGGAGGTGGTCACTTCGAGCATGGTAGTGCTGACCAATTCGGAAGCGGATGACGGCAGAACTTTGGCGAGATAATTAAACAGACTATGACGCAAGCCTGTTCCTGATCCCAGGAGTACTCCGATCACAGAAGTGAGAAACAGTAGCAGCGGGAAAAGTGCCAGCAGGAAGTAGTAGGACAGCTGCGCCGCGCGGCCAAAGATGTCGTCTTTACCAATGTCAGTCCAGACGCGTTTTGCCAATTGGCCCCACGTCTGTCCACCTAGTCGCCAAAGAGAGGCCACGTGTTTACCCCTGGAAAATTGTGCGCGTTCTTTGGAGTGCGCTGACCTGTCAGCGCTTTGGTCTTTGGGCGGCCTGACGCCCAAAGCCGTTAATTAGCTTTTGTCGAACATCGGTCGCGACAGGTCGCGACCGACGAGAGCGCTGACAGGTCAGCGCACTCCAAAAGCGAATCAACCTTTGCCGGCCAGGCTTTTCTTCAGCACAGCCATGAGGTCAATCACCTTACCTTCGTCACGCTTGCCGGTCTCAACTTCGACCACATTCTTGCGTTGAGCACTCTTCTTTTTAACCAGCTTCAGCAGCTTCTCCGTCTGCTCATCTTCCAACTTGCGTGCCGACAACTGCTTCTTTGATTTGTTGCTGATCAACTTTTCAAACTTGCGCACCATTGCCGGCGGCACTTTCTTTTTCTTTGGCAGATCGACATCAGCCGGCGAACGCAATTCGTCCGGAAAGCGCATCGTCTCGGCGCGCAGGATTTCGTGCTCGGCGAAGATGGCGACCAGATATTCCTTCCCCCTCATGACGAAGGTTGCCAGTCCGGCTTTCTCTTCTTTTTCCATAGTTGCGGCCAGAAGTCTGTAAGCCTTCTCGGAACCAGCCGAAGGGGTCAGGAAGTAGCCGCGTTCGAAATAGACCGGAGGAATCGACTCCTGTGGAACAAAGCGTTTGAGATCAATGTCGCGCGTTTTGTCCGGGGCCAGCCGCTCCAGTTCTTCGTCAGTAATGACAACGTATTTACCCTTCTCGATCTCATAGCCCCGCACCATCTGGTCTGCATCGAGATCGCGCTCGGTTTTCTCGGAGTAATATTTGCGCGCCAGCGGCTCCCCGTCTGGGCTCAACATGCGCAAAGGTGCGCGACTGCTCTTGTTAGCGGGAAAAAGATTCACCGGCACGCTGACCAGACCGAATGTTAACGTTCCGGACCAGAATGGTCGCGGAGTCCCCTGCTCATCTTCAACGTCAGCGGCTTCCCGGCTTCGTTTTGTAGCTCGTTTAGGCAGCGCGTTTCTCCTTTTTCAGTGCCTGCAGACTCTTTTCCAGCACGCTATCGAGCGACGATGGCTTACGCCTGGTTTTGACCGCGTGCAGTCTGGGCGCCTTACCCTTTGCTTTTTTCTCGATGAACTCCATTACTCGCTCGCGATATTCATCCTTGTAGTCCGCTGCATTAAACTCATCTTCCAGCATGCCGATGAGTTGTTTCGCCATGTTGAGTTCTTTTTGCGTTGGGGCGCGGCCAGCCGGTTTGGGAAGATCCCTGGCGGAGATTACTTCCTCGGCGTTGCGCAGCGTCACCAACACAAGGTAATCCCCCTCGGAGCGCAGCGCTCCCACATAATGCTTCTTTCGCATCACCCAGTGTGCGATACCTTCGCGGTTGCGATTCTTGAGAGCTTCTGCCAATGCGAAATAGGCTTTCTCGTCACCGTCCGGGGCAAGGTAGTAAGGACGCTCATACCATTGCTGACTGATTGCCTCGGGGGGAACAAACTCCGCGATTTCAATTTCGCGCGAGGGCTCCGGTTCGAGCTGCTCCAACTCCTCATTAGTCACAACTACAAATCTGCCGGGTTCGATCTCATAACCTTTCTGAATTTCTTCAGTTGCTACTTCGTCTCCCGAGTCGGGGCTCACCATGTGCTGCTTCACGCGCATCAGATGTTTCTCGTCGAGGATGTGGAAGTGAACGGTGCGATCAATCACGGCCGAATACAACTTGACCGGTATCTTTGTAGTGCCGAGTTTCAATTCACCTTTCCAGATAGCTCGTGCAGCCATGAATTGAATCCTTTCAGCCCGCCTCTTCGCTCTCGGGTTCGCCACAATCAGGACACGAGAGGTCCAGCGTGGCAGTCACCTGCACACAGATTGGGCAGAGTGGTCCGTCACAATCAAAACAACGAATCTCCGTGTGATATGCGTACGCCTGACTGCATGCCGGACACGTTTCGGTTGCGTCGCGAAGCCACCAGGGCAGTGTTCTTCGCGGGTTTTTCCGCGGCTTGGTCATACTCAGAAAAGGCTATAGCACTTTCAGTTCCACGGACGTTAAGACAAGTCCAACGTCCAATGTCTAATGTCCAACGTCAAATGTCGGAGGTCAGCAAAGCTCCTGAACGGTGGGTCGAGTAATTCAGAACCGGGAGCCGTAGCGACCGGGTTGGTGATGCGATAAAGACTACTCCAATGAAGTGCGTATCTGATCACGTTCCCCCGGCTGCGGTAAATACAGTTTCATTGAGTGGCTCATTCGCAGATCTCTATAGTTGAAAACAGACCCGGTCGCTACGGCTCCCGGTTCTGAATTCGTCTATTACAGCTCACGGTGTCGGGCAAGACTTCTTGCATTGTGCTCAAGTAAGTCAGAACGGGGAGCCGTAGCGACCCGGTCCGTCGTGCGTTATAGATTAGTTGGATGAAACGCGAATTCCGTAATGAAGAATTTCCGCTCGCCTACCTAATCACGTTTCGCAGTCACGGTACATGGTTGCATGGCGACAGACGTGGCGCCGTGGATCGTTTTCATAACCGCTTTGGCACTCCGCGACTTCCTCCCAATGAACTGCGGCGGAAATACAATCAGGAATTGCTCAAGCGCTCGCCCGTCAAACTTAGAAGTCGACAAAAAGTTGCCGTTGAAAAAGCAATTCGCGAGACATGCAAAATACGCAAGTGGGACTTTTGGACAACGAATGTTCGGAGCAACCACGTTAATTCAGTTGTGTCTGCTTCATGCAAGCCCGAAATAGTTCTCGCTGCTTTAAAAGCGAACGCAACGAGAAAACTCCGAGAGAGTGGTTGTTGGCACTCTAGTCGAAGTCCATGGATAGACCGCGGCAGTAAAAGATATTTATGGACGGAATCCGATGTAGTCAACGCTGTGGCGTATGTTGAATACGATCAGGGAGAACCGTTGGGTTAACCAAGACTCAGTTAGAATCAAGTTGACTGGTATTGGGCGACACACCGGGTCGCTACCGCTCCCCGTTCTGAATTCCTCGACCTACAAGGGAAGATGTCGCATTCATCGTTCCGCGTTTCGCTACTACTCGTAGCGCAGCGCTTCGATTGGATCGAGGCCGGCGGCTTTGCGGGCGGGATAGTATCCGAAGAAGATTCCTACCGCGGCTGAGAAGATTACGGAGCCGATGATCGCGAGACTGGAAACCAGCGTCGGCCAGCCCAGCAGTTTTGGTATCGACACTGACACGATGACTCCGAGCACGATACCAATGAATCCGCCAGTCAAACTCAACACGATCGATTCGATCAAGAACTGAGAACGCACGGCCGAAGAACGCGCGCCGATCGCCATGCGAATCCCGATCTCTCGCGTCCGCTCTGTCACAGAAACCAGCATGATGTTCATAATGCCAATGCCACCCACCAGCAGCGAGACACTCGCGATGCAGGCAAGTAGAAGCGTCATTGTGTTATTCGTCTCGTTCGCAGCTTCGGCGATGTCAGTCATATTACGGACAGTGAAGTCGTTGGGCTCGTTCGGGGTGAGTTTATGGCGCTGTCGCAGTAGTTCCGTGATCTGCTCCTGCGCAGTGTAAGTCGCGTCCTGAGAAACTGCCGACGCATAGGCTACCTGCAAGCGTGGGCTGCCAAGCACTTTCTTTTGCACGGTCGTGTACGGGGCAAAGGCAATGTCGTCCTGATCGCGCCCCTGTTGATCCTGGCCTTTGCGGGCCATAACGCCCATAACTCTGAATGGCAGGTTTGCTACTCGCAGCGTCTGTCCCACCGGATCCATTCCGGGAAAGAGATTGTCGGCAATAGTCTGGCCCACGACAATTACACGCGCCGCGCTACGCACATCAGCGTCTGTAAAGAAGCTGCCACTCTGCACGGTCCACTTGCGCACGTCAGGATATTGTTCACTTACGCCCTGAACCGACGTGTTCCAGTTCATGTTTCCGGATACGAGTTGAGTCCGGGAGTTAACCGTCGGCGTGATCATCGCCACGCTCGGCACTTCACGCTTAATTGCGTCGAGGTCTTCGACCGTCAGCGTGTTGGTGCCACTGTCGCCCGTGCCGCTGCGTACGCCGCCGACATTCTGAGCGCCGGCGCTGACAAAGAGTAAATTGGTGCCGATGCTTTCGATCTGCGCCTGCACCGAAGCCTGCGCTCCCTGCCCGATGCTGACCATAGCGATAACCGCAGACACGCCGATAATGATGCCAAGCATCGTTAGGATGGCGCGCATCTTGTTGCGAACCAGCGCCCGAAATGCGACTCGAATGATCATTGTTAAGTTCATGGCGTTTCCCGAAACATCCTATCCGCAGACTTCACAGATTACACAGACGTGCCACTGGCTGTTACTACCCCCTTGATACGCGTCTGTCTGATATTCCTTGCAACCCACAGACGCGTTTGCCGCCGACAGCATCTGTGTAATCTGCGAAATCTGCGGATGTCTATTCTTCATCCTCGTCCTCGTCCTCAATTACCGGAGGAAGATTTCTCAACTCCTCGGCCGCATCGCGCGGGTTCTCGATTTCGTAATCTCTCTTTATTTTTCCATCCTTGAACACGATCACACGCCCGGCATATTCAGCAATGTCCGGCTCATGCGTGACCAGGATCAGCGTGATGCCCCGTTCGCGATTCAGGCGTTGGAAAATTTCCATCACTTCAACCGAAGTGCGCGAGTCGAGGTTGCCGGTGGGCTCGTCGGCGAGAATCAGCGCCGGATCGTTTACCAAAGCCCGGGCCACGGCGACGCGTTGCTGCTGTCCACCTGATAACTGATTCGGATGGTTTTGTTCACGTCCACTCAATCCCACCGCCGCCAATGCGTCCATGGCGCGCTGCTTTCGCTCGGAGGTTTCGATACCCGCATACAGCATCGGCAGCTCCACATTTTCCAGCGCCGACGTGCGCGAAAGCAGATTGAACCCCTGAAATACGAAGCCGATTTTCTGGCAACGAATATCCGCGCGTTCATCTTTGGACATTTCAGAAACGTCCTCGCCGTCCAAAATGTAACGGCCGCGCGTGGGCCGATCGAGACAGCCGATAATATTCATCGTCGTCGATTTGCCAGAGCCCGAAGCTCCCATGATGGCCACGAATTCACCTTCGCGGACCGTCAGCGAAACTCCACGCAAGGCATGAACATCCACATCACCCATCGTGTAAGTCTTATGGATGTGTTCCAGCTCGATGACCCGACGTGCTTCCGGCTGCGGCGCTACTGCAACAGCAGCAACCGGCGAAGGTTCAGGTTCAAGTAACAACGTTGCTGACATTTATCTCTCCATGAATCCGAGGGCGTTAAGCTGGGAGCGCAGGCATCTTGCCTGCCGGCTAGGTGGCCACGAACGTTGGGGCAGACAAGATGTCTGCGCTCCCAGCTTGGGTGCGCTCCAGCTCAAGCGCCCTTAGTTTCGTCTACCGCCGCCAGGTGCGCCTGTTCGTTGACCGCCGCCAAAACCTGGAGCGGCATTCGTACTCGGGGTCCGGGTTGCGCTGGATAGTGTTTGACCGGTTACTACCATTTCACCTTCCTGCAAATTCCCTTCGACTACTTCGGTCGACGCGCCGTCACTAAGCCCAACTTTGATTCGTCGCGACTGTAGCTTTCCGTCCTGGCCCAGTACCCAAATCACACGCGTCTGACCTTCAAGCACGGGCGCGCTCGGCGGAGCGAAGTTGCGCTGACCGCCTTGCTGCGGGCCGGATTGTTGACTACCGCCGCCCTGCGAAGTTGCGCCTTGCTGGTTTGAACCGTTGGCGGCGTTGGCGTTATCTGCTTGCTGTTGGCCGCGCTGGCCGCGTTGCCCGTTCCAGTTGCCGGCACCGTTCGCGTTCCTGCCAATTCGTTGGCCGGCCGCGTCAGTCGGCGTAAAGCGCAGCGCCGCATTCGGCACTTTCAATACGTTGTTACGCTCGTCAATCGTGATCGTTAGATTGGCCGTCATGCCCGGCTTCAGTTTTTGTTCCGGATTACTAACGTCAATCACAACGTTATATGTAACAACGTTCTGCACGTTTACTGGATTAAGCCGCATCTGTTGAATAGCGCCGTCGAATTCCTTGCCGGGAAATGCATCGACAGAAAACTTCACTGATTTAGCCTGTTCAACCAAACCGATATCTGCCTGATCAATGTTGGCGATTACCTGCATCTGCGTCAGATCTTTTGCGATTGTGAAAAGCGTAGGCGCCGAAAGGCTTGCTGCCACCGTCTGGCCGACGTTCACATCACGCGAGACGACGATGCCATCGATAGGCGACGTTATCGTGGTGTGCGCAAGATTCACCTCGGCTAGTCTCAGTGCTGCCTCGGCCTGCTGCACTTGCGCCTGCGCCGATTGCACCTGCGCCTGCGATTGCTGCACCTGCGCCTGCGATTGCTGAATCTGCGCCTGCGATTGCGCAACTCCCGAACTCGCTGAAGACTGCTGACTCAAGACTGCCTGATTCAACTGCGCGGCCGCCTGGTTGTAACGCGCCTCGGCAGTTTTGTAACTGGTGTTGGCGAGGTCGTAATCGCGTTGTGCGATCACGCCGCTCTTCATCAAGTAGTCCTGCTGTTTGAGGAAAGCGAGCGCATCGTCCAGTTGAGCTTTGAGCACCGCGACGTTGGCCTGAGCACTGGAAACGCCAGACTGATTATTTTGTACTGTAGATTTCGCGGCCTGCATTTTGGCCTGCGCATCCGTCACGCCGGCGCGCGAGCCCGCCACGCTGGCTATTGATTGCTGCAGCGCCGCTCGTGCCTGTTGCAGATTCGCGCGCGCCTGATCAACCTGTGCTTTGGACACTGAAGGATCGAGCTGCGCAATGACCTGGCCCTGTTTGACGGGAGAATTGAAATCAACATTTAGCGCCGAGATTGTTCCGGAAGCCTGGCTGCCTACTTGTACAGTGGTGACAGCCTGGAGCGTTCCGGTTGCCGTGACCGTGTTGCGCAAACTGCCGCGCTCGACCCGCGCAGTCATGTATTGCGGTGCACTCGCCTGGTTGCTCCAAAAGTAGTAGCCGGCAAAGGCGAGCGCCGCCATCAAACTGCCGCCGGCCAGCAGATATTTCTTGTTGTAGAGCAGCTTTCTCCAGTTGAACCTTAACCAACCGGGGACAGCGATACTGCCGACGGGATTGCTAATAGGGAGACGCTCTTTGATTGTTTGACTCGACATTAATTGCACCTTAATCGTGGAATATCAGTACTAACTTCGGTCGCCAATAAGCTAGACACTGCAACCATGATTCCGGTTACACGAAATGGAGAAGATTTTCCGTCTTATCGACCGGTGATTCGAAGCTTTTGTCGCGGGTCGACGAAGTCAGAACGGGGAGCGGTAGCGACCCGGTCAGATTACATACCTCTTCATTCGAAAGAGCCGATATCCTAAACAGCCCGGTTGCTACCGCTCCCGGTTCTGACTTTTTCTCGGGGCCAGTTGAAATCGACCCCTACGAAAGCCTGTGTGACGGAGTGCCGATATGTATATGCGGGCCGGTGGCAACGCCGGGAATTGCGCCGCGAAAAGCGAGGAATGGAATCCCACGGCCCTGCAGATAGCTAATCAACGCCTGACCTTCAAGACTGTCCGGATGCAGGGCGACGTCAACAGCATTGCGGTGGTCGTATCCCAGACGGTTGTGTGTTGCGGATTGTCCCAAAGCACTTGTGGGCAGTGAGCGACCAAACTTGTTGGAAAAGAACGCTTGCACGTCCCCAAGGCCGACTAGCGACCACGCGGAGTGGCCGTTGTACCTGAGGATCGTACCGGTTGTGCTGAACGCACCGTATTGTTTGGCGATCAGCTTCACCGGTGTGGCTGCCCGCTTTTTTGCTAGTTCTTCTTCGGCGGTGATCTCCGCAATCATGTTGTCGGAATCGGCAATTTGTTTCTGCGTCGCCTGTAGTTGCGCGCGCAAGGTGGCAAGCTTTTGCTCTTCCTCTTCGAGCGCAGTTTTCGCGACCAGGCCCTCAGAAACGAGCATTCGCAGGTCTGCCAGTTTTGCCTCCGCTTTATTGACTTCGTTTTGCTGAAGCGCGAGCAGTTGCGTGCTGCTGGCTTTGTATTCCTGTGTGGCCTTGATTAGGTTGGCTGACGATGAACCGCTTTTCGTTTTAGACGTAGTAGCTGTGGTTTGTGCGTTGGCTGCAGAACTCCCAATTAATAGGGAGATCACCAACGCCAATGCCAGCTGTCCGAGTTTTTCTGCAACTTGCTTCACTCTTAACTAGACACCGCAAGGACCGGCCCGGTTACAACCAGAGCTTTTGGAGTGCGCTGACCTGTCAGCGCTTTGGGTCGGCTGCGACCCGTCGCAGCCTTGGTTGAGTGCACTCGCTGCAGCAAGCGGCGTCAAGCCGCCGCGGACCAAAGCGCTGACAGGTCAGCGCACTCCAAATTTGTAACCATCCGCCGAATTTCGGTGTCTTACGAGTCGGAGGCTAATAACGGCCCTCCATGCAGAAGATCAAAAATAACCAGGAGTAAGGAAGACAAATGAAAAAATTAGGAAAGATTAAGACGCTGACTATCGCCTCCCTGTCGGCCGTTGCCTTAGCCGCGCCAATTGCTTTTGCGCAATCCGGCACTACTACTACTCAAGACACGCAGCAAGCAACCGGCGAGCGCCATGGTGGCCACGGCAAGGGCTGGGGACGTGCAGATCGAGAAGGTCGCGGAAGTTGGGGTGGCAAACGCGGCGGGCGCATGGGCGGCATGATGTTCGGAGGGGTTAATTTAACCGAAGATCAGAAAGCCAAAATGAAGCAAATCAGTCAGAGTTTTCGTGAACGCACGCAGTCGCTGCATCAGCAGCTCCGCGCCAAGCGGCAGGAGTTGCGCCAGGCCAGCGAAGGCGGTACGTTCAACGAAGGTTTGGCTACACAGAAACTGCAAGAGTCAGCCAGCCTGCAGGCGAAACTGATGGGCGAGCAGTTCAGAATGCGTCAGGAGATGCTTTCGGTGCTGACGCCGGAACAAAAAACACAGCTGGAACAGAAGCGCGCTGAGTTTAAGGCAAAGAGAGCCAATCACGGCGAACGCAAAGTTCAGTAAGAGCTAGCGAAACGTTCAGTAACCTGGACGAGCAGACGCTGGGAGCGCAGACATCCTGTCTGCCTCAACCTTCGTGGCCACGTAGCAGCAGGCAAGATGCCTGCGCTCCCAGCTAAACTTTCGACGAGGGGCGGCTTCCTGTCGCACAGTTACGAACAGGACTCTGACTTGGACCTGGCGCGCGCGGCGCGTGAAGGCGATGAGTCTGCCTTCGAGGAGATCATGCGGCGGTACAGTCCGCGGGTGTTTAGATTTGCGAGCAAGTTCTTTCGACAACGCAGTCTGGTTGAAGAGGCGGCGCAGGAAGTTTTCCTGAAGGCGTTTACCGAGCTCGGCAGTTATGAAGGTCGTGGCTCAATGGAAGGATGGTTGACCCGCATCACCACCAATACTTGCCTTAACCTGCTGCGCGGTTCGAAGCGGCGCCCGGAATTGACTTTGTCTGATTTGACCGAGGATGAAAGTAATTGGTTGGACAACAATCTCACTGCAGCAGCCGCGGAACAGCATCAATCGACTGAGCGGAGCCTGGTGGCGGCTGACCTTGCTGGACGGGTGCTGCAAACCCTGCCGGCTGACGACCAGTTGGTCTTGACAATGATTGACGGCGAGGACGCTTCCGTTAAGGACGTCGTTCAGTTCACCGGTTGGTCGGAATCAAAAGTGAAGGTCCAGGCATTTCGCGCGCGACGCAAAATGCGGAAGGCAGTTGAGAAGTTGTTGACAAGAAAAAGCCCGAGGTAACGCAAACTGTTAGTTTGCGTGGGCTGCGTTTTCAGTCAACGATAATGGGAACCGACCAACCGCAAACTAACAGTTTGCGTTACGAAAGACGGCCGAGGAAGTTGAAATGAGAGACGAACACATAATTAGATTAATAGAAGACACGCCGCTCGCAAATCTTAGCGACGCCGAACGGGCGCGCATTCGTGCTCATACCAACGCCTGCTCAGAGTGTCTCGTCGCTTTTCAGGCGACGGAGATCTCTGTGGCGCTGTTGAAAGAGCGCGCTGCCGTTGAGTTTGAGCCGTCACCCTTTTTTCATACTCGCGTGCTGGCAGCGTTGCGGGAGCGGCAGGCGGCGAATGAGGTGTGGGCGTTTGGCCGCATGTGGCGGGCAGCTGGTGCGTTGGCTTCTTCAATGGCGGCTGCGGTCGTTTTACTCGCGGTTTTTACCTTCGTGGTACCTGAAAATCAGATCTCTCAACAGGTAAGTACGCTTGCCAACGGCTATTCGGCGGAAGAAGTAATCCTCGATCAAACCTCGCAGATGGAAGATGTGTCAGACGGTCAAATGCTGACGACGATTTATGGCGGCGATGAAGAGCCCTCGAGATAGCAGGAGATAAGAATGGACACGACCAACAAGAGCAAATGGCAGGTCCGTCTGGCGGCGCTGCTCATATTCGTGCTCGGCTTTGTAGCCGGGGCTCTGGCGCTCAATGCTTACAAGCGAATTGGTCGAGCAACCGGCGAATCTCGGCAGGCTCGTTTTGAGCGGATGCTTGAATCGCTGCAACTTAGCCCTGAACAAAAGACGCAGGTTGAACAAATA
>DASZDU010000221.1:0-4111 GCA_035941655.1 Pyrinomonadaceae bacterium
GTATGTTTTCTCGTCCGCTAATGTCCGACGCGGCGGCTGTCTAACTAACCTTGTTCACGGCTTTGCCGTCTGATGTGCGGAAGGGCTATGCCCTTCCGTTCTCGCTCTCGACCAATTTGGGGGCTGCGTCCATCAATCGGGGCGTAGCCCCAATTCATTTTATAGTTGACCGGAAGGACATAGTCCTTCCGCACATCAGACGGCGGAGCCGCGACGCATTTCAGTGGCTGCGGAGCAGTTGGTAATAGCCGGTTACGCCGTTGAGGACGTATTGAACGGCGAGGGCGGCGAGGACGATGCCCATTACGCGCGTGGCGATGTGAACGCCACCTTCACCCACCAAACCAATCAACCGTGCGCCCAGGTAGAGCACGATAAAAGAAATCAGAAACACGGTGCCGATGGCCACTCCGATGGCAATCAACTTTCGCATGTCGCCGCCGGCCTGCGAAGTGAGCAGCAGAATCGTCGCAATCGTGCCTGGGCCGGAAAGCATCGGCATCGCCAGAGGAAAGACGGAAATGTCTTCGCCGACTGAACCTTGTTCCTTTGGTTCCGCTGATTGCAATCCACCACGCTGTCCAAACAACATCGGCATCGCCGCCACAAACAGCAGCACGCCACCGCTAATCGAAAACGCATGGACCGTCACGCCGAGATAAGAAAGCACGGCGCGTCCGGCGACCAGGAAGAACAGCGCCACGCCAAAAGCGATCAACACGGCGCGAATTAGTATTCTGCGCCGGCGGGCGGGCTGCTCGTTACTCGTCAGCGCGACGTAGATTGGCACCACGCCCGGCGGATCGACAACCACCAGCAACGTTACCAAAGCCGCCAGGCCAAATCTCATGAACTCCTGATCCATTGGGCGAGAGATTAATACAGAATGCGCACGGCTTGCGAGTGGTTAGCATGTGGGCAGTGAGTTGTCGCGTTCTCTGTGCATCCTTGGTGTGCTCTGTGCCTAGGTGGTGAGTGTTTCTCCAAATATCTCCACCACAGAGGCACAGAGTTCAACAGAGGTCGCACAGAGAGTTGAGCTGTTCAGCAGTTTCTGCAAATCGCAATATCGCCGCAATTTTTCTACAGGCCACCAGGTGGCAGCGTGGCAGGGGTTGAAATTGAACAACCACTTTGTCTTCCAAAGCGTCTAAAAGATACCTATCAAGGAGGGAAGAAATGAAAGGAAAATACTTTAGAAGAATTGGCGGATTTGTCCTCGCCGCGCTGATGCTTTCAGGGATTGCGTTCGTCTCCGCGAACACAGCAGAGGCGCAGGTGCGGCGCAGAGTGATTGTCCGCCCTTATCCGTATCGCATCTACCGCAGGTTCGACGCCTTCGGTTATGACCGCTGGGGCTATGACCGCTGGGGTTTTGATCGCTTCGGTCGCGACCGTTGGGGCAACTACCGTTTTGGTTACGATCCATGGTCGCCTTATGGCAGCGTCTATCGTCAGTATGTTTTCAGCAACAGCGAATCCGCTTTGAACAGCGGCTACAAGCAAGGGTTCAAAACAGGCAAAGACGATGGCAAGAAGGCGAAGAGCTTTAGTCCGCAGCGCTCTCACTACTACAAGGAGGCGGGCTTTGGCAACTTCGGTGAGGTTTACCGCTCGGGCTTCTCGAGAGGGTACCAGGAAGGGTATCGGGTAGGCAGCAACGAACGCGCGAGCTAATCGTTACTCAAGACTATCTGCCTAAATGCCGCGATGGAAACGTCGCGGCATTTTGTTTGAGAAAGCTCGGACCGCCGATCGCTACCCCGAGGTGTCGGGGTTCTGATTTCGGTACTAATCGTGTGAAGTTCGAGTCGAACTGCATCGCTAAACAACTATATCCTGCATTTGACATATAGTTCGGAACAGCGTAGAGTGGGTGTCGAACCGAGTCCAGCTTACTCCCTTCTCAGCACCGCTCTGGATCTTCCAGATCAACTGATAATCCACAGCTCAATCACTCAACATCAGGGCGTCACACGTTCCCCAACTGGTCTGCGAAAGCAAACAGCAAATAGCAAGCAGCCAGCAAACAGCAGGAAGACCGCAGGTGCGTCAAAGAGCTGTTGAGGTGAACAAGAGACCCAAAGGAAAATAATCAGATTATGAAGACGAATATCACACCATTACACGACCGCGTGATCGTGAAGCGCATTGAAGAGGGCGAGCAAATACGCGGCGGCATCATTATTCCCGACAGCGCCAAAGAGAAACCGCAGGAAGGCGAAGTTATTGCTGCCGGATCTGGCAAGTACAAAGAAGACGGCACACGCCAGCCGCTGGATGTTAAGGCCGGCGACCGCATCCTGTTTGGCAAGTACACCAGCTCTGAAATCAAGATTGACGGCGAAGAGCTCTTGATCATGCGCGAAGACGAGATCCTGGGAATTATCACGCGCGCGGGCGCCGCTGCGGGTGGAAAAAAGAGCAGATAGATTCTGGTGTAACGCAAACTGTTAGTTTGCGAGCGGAACCCAGGTGGCAATTAAGACCAGTAGGTTTCCATTCCCAGAGCCGCAAACTAACAGTTTGCGTTACAAGTTTATTTTGGAGAAAAGAAAAAAATTATGGCAAAGCAAATAGTTCACGGTGAAGAGTCTCGTGCAGCGATTCTGCGCGGAGTTAATCAGTTGGCTGATGCAGTCAAGATCACGCTCGGCCCCAAGGGGCGCAACGTCGTGCTCGGCCGCTCGTATGGCAGTCCGACAATAACCAAAGACGGCGTCACGGTTGCGAAAGAGATTGATCTGAAAGACGCGCTGGAAAACATGGGCGCGCAGATGGTGCGGGAAGTTGCCTCGAAGACGAGCGACGTTGCCGGCGACGGCACCACCACCGCCACCGTTCTGGCCCAGGCGATTTATCGCGAAGGTGTGAAGACAGTCGCGGCGGGTGTAAACCCAATGTCTTTGAAGCGTGGCATCGACAAAGCAGTTGAGCGTGCCACGGCGGCGATCAAGAAACTGTCGAAGCCAGTGGCGGGCGACATGATCGCGCAGGTCGGCACCATATCCGCAAACGGCGATGCAGCTATCGGCGAGTTGATTGCGGAAGCGATGGCCAAGGTCGGCAAAGACGGTGTGATTACCGTTGAAGACGCGAAGACGATGGAGACGGATTTGGAATTTGTCGAAGGAATGCAGTTTGATCGCGGCTATCTGTCGCCTTACTTCATCACCGACGCCGAGAAGATGGAAGTTGTATTGACGAATCCGCTGATATTGCTGAGTGAGAAGAAAATTTCTTCGATGCGCGATTTACTGCCGATCCTCGAGCAGGTGGCCAAACTGGGCAAGCCGATACTGATCATTGCTGAAGATGTCGAAGGTGAGGCGCTCGCCACACTGGTGGTGAACAAACTGCGCGGCACGATCAACGTAGCGGCAGTAAAAGCACCGGGCTTTGGTGATCGACGCAAAGAGTTGCTGCAGGACATCGCGATTCTTACCGGCGGCAAGGTCATTAGTGAAGACCTCGGTATCAAACTCGAGAACATCACGGTGGAAGACCTGGGAGGCGCTAAGAAAGTCACCATTAGCAAAGATGACACAATTATCATCGATGGCGCGGGTAATACAGACGATCTTAAGGGCCGCGTGAAAACCTTGAAGGCCCAGATCGAAGACACCTCCTCAGACTACGATCGAGAAAAACTGCAGGAGCGTCTGGCCAAACTCGTAGGCGGCGTGGCCGTAATTCGCGTGGGCGCAGCGACTGAGACTGAACTTAAAGAAAAGAAAGCGCGCGTTGAAGACGCGATGAATGCGACTCGCGCGGCTGTTGAGGAAGGTATCGTTGCCGGTGGAGGCGTCGCTCTGATACGCGCGGCGAAGGCGTTGGACAAGTTCAGAGTATTCGAAATGGATGAAGACGGCGTGAGCGTCGGCGACGAAGACGAGCAGGTTGGCGTCAACATCATCAGGCGCGCGCTTGAAGAGCCGCTGCGCCAGATCGTACAGAACGCGGGCAAAGAAGGCGCGGTGATAGTCGAGAAAGTTAGGGCCAATAAGGATCCAAACTACGGCTACAACGCTGCCACTGAAACTTTTGAGGACCTTGTGGCCGCCGGGATTATCGATCCCGCGAAAGTCACGCGTTGCGCGTTGCAAAACGC
>DASZDU010000222.1:0-28342 GCA_035941655.1 Pyrinomonadaceae bacterium
GCGAACAGGCGCTCAAAATGTTTACCATCTGGCCCGCCTACGCTGCGTTTGAGGAAACGCTGCGCGGTTCGATTGAAGTCGGCAAGCTTGCCGACTTTACCGTACTCTCAGCTGACATCATGAAGATTCCCGAAGCGGAGAGTCTCAAAACGCGTTGTCTGATGACAGTGATCGGCGGCGAGATCGTTTTCGAAGCGAAGTAATTTTGGAGTGCGCTGACCTGCCAGCGCTTTGGTTCCGTGGCGGCTTGACGCCACATGTCTTCGAGTTTATGCAACGCTGGCCGCGACAGATCGCGACCGACAAAAGCGCTGACAGGTCAGCGCACTCCAAAATGGCGCTGCCGCTGCCCCGCGGTATTCGAAATGGAAAATTGTTTATGACTAATTATGGTTTTAACCGCCGCAACTTTATTTCCCTGGCCGGCAAGGGTCTCGGGCTTGCTGCAATCTCTTCCGCAACCGTTGCCTCGCTGTTGAAAGAGATTCATGCGGCTACTAAAAGCATCGCCGGCCTCAGCCCGGCACAAGCGGCGATGGATGAGGACTACTGGGCCGTTATCCAAAATTCGTTCAGCGTGACGCGCGGCATTATTAACTTGAACAATGGGGGCGTCAGCCCAAGCCCGCGCCTGGTAACTGAGGCACTCGTCCGTTACATCTGGCAACAGGAAGACGCTACCGCTTACACGATGTGGCAAATCCTCGAACCGCAATCGGAAACGATCCGCACCGGGCTAGCGGAGTTGTTTGGCTGCGATCGCGAGGAGATTGCGATAACGCGCAACGCTTCGGAGTCGCTGGAAGTTTTGTTAATGGGCATGGACTTTAAATCCGGCGACGAGATTCTGACTACGACCCAGGACTATCCGCGCATGCTGACAACGCTGCGGCAGCGCGAGAAGCGCGAAGGGCTCGCGTTGAAGTTGATCAAGATACCGATTCCACCGAAAGACTTGAACGAGATAGTGAAGGCGTTTGAAAAGGGCATCACCAATCGCACCCGCCTGATTCTGATGGCGCATCAGGTAAACATCACCGGTCAGATTACGCCGGTTAAAGCAGTCTGCGAGATGGCCCGCGCCAGAGGAATCGAAACCATCATCGATGGCGCGCACTCGTTCGCCCAATTTGACTTCAAACAGAAAGACCTTAACTGCGACTACTTCGGCACCAGCCTGCACAAGTGGCTCTACGCGCCGAAGGGCACCGGTCTGCTCTACGTCAAGCGAGACAAGATCGCGAAGATCTGGCCATTGATGGCGGCAGAGTCGAAACAGGCTGGCGACATTCGCAAGTTTGAAGAGATCGGAACACATTCGGCGGCGCCGAAACTCGCCATTGGCGAGGCGTTGCTCTTTCATAATGGCATTGGCGGCCAACGAAAAGAGGCGCGGCTGCGTTATCTCTCGCGTTACTGGATGAACCGTTTGAAAGACTTGCCTAAGGTTCGTTTCAACACTTCATTTGATCCGAAACAATCGTGCGCAATCGCCAACGTGCAGATCGAAGGGATCAATCCGAGCGCTATCGGTAGTTATCTATTCGACAAGCACCGCATTTTCACCACTCCGATCATTCATGAAGAATTTCAGGGCCTTCGCATAACCCCTAACGTTTACACGACGCTGCGCGAATTGGATCGCTTCTGCGATGTAATGGAAACGATTGCCCGCAAAGGGCTGCCCGCATGATCACATTTGCCATTGACACATTTCATCTTTTCTCTTAAATTCCGCGCGCACAATCAAGGTTTTCGGCCGCACGGGCGAGACTCTCGCCCGCTTCCCAAAGCTTCAAGACAGCGCAAATTCCCGTACATCGCTGCACAGAAGCCCCCAATCCCTGTACGGAAAGGAGCTCAATATGAATCTCAGACGCATGCTAATTAGTTCAATCACTCTGATGGTGTTGATAGTCGGAGTTTCAGTATTCGCACAAGTTAATCGTCCCTATCAAAACGGTTCAGTCTGGAACATTTCGTTTATCCGCATGAAGCCCGGCATGGAAACGGCCTATCTCGACTATCTAGCCGGGCCCTGGAAGACTAATCAGGAAGCGGCCAAGAAGGAAGGACTGATCCTTTCCTACAAGGTTATTACCACCGAGGGCCATAATCCCGGTGATTGGAACGTAATGTTGATGACTGAATACAAAGACCTCGCAACTATGGAGGCCAACGAAGACAAGGGCGACGCCCTCGCGCAAAAGGTGATCGGGCCCGATGAAAAACAAAGGCAAGGCTACAAAGATCGATTGGAAATTCGCGAGGTTATGGGTGACAGACTCGCTCGCGAAATTCGACTGGAACCAAAAAGCCGTTAAATCAAAAGTTGCCAGTCAGCGCGTGTTGGGTTAAAAAACAAAGCGCCGCTCTCATCACGAGGGCGGCGCTTTAGTGAGAAATCATGTCTCTGGTAATAAGCAGGCGAAAACTTTTGAGCGGCGGACTAAAGACCGGTATCGGCGCGATCGTGCTGCGAGACGTTGCAGTCAATCGCGCCCTGGCCTTGGTAGCCGAGCAAACGCTCGGGAGCCGCAGCGATCGTTTTCAAGCCGCGTTTCAACTTCTCGATGATTACATTTCGCGCCACATGGCAGAAGTGGGCGCACCGGGAATGACGCTCGGGCTTGCCGATCGCACTGGTCTCTTGCGCAGTTCCCAATACGGGTTTGCGGATGTGAAAGCCGGTATTAAAGTCAGCCCACAGACGCTGTTTGAGATTGGTTCGATCTCGAAATCGTTTGTAGCTATCGCGGTGCTGCAACTTGTCGAAGAAGGCAAAGTTGAGCTGAACAAGCCGGTCACGAATTATCTACCGTGGCTCAAGATCGAATCCAAGTATGGTCCGATAACGACGCACCATTTGCTCAGCCACACGTCTGGTCTTTCGGCCATCCCTCTGTTGATGCGTGTTGCGGCGACCACTCTGCGCGCCGGCTTCGAACCCGGCTCGCGCTGGGTTTATTCGAATATAGGTTATGTGCTGCTCGGGTTTTTGATTGAGGCCATCGATAAGCGACCGTTTGCCGAAGCCCTGCGCCAACGCGTGCTTGTTCCGCTCGGCATGAATTCCAGTGCGCCCGTTATCTCAAATGAAATTCGTGAACGCTTGGCCGTGGGCTATGCGCCACTACTGCCTGACCGGCCTTTTGCTATTCGGGGAAAACTGGGAGAGGCGCCCTGGCTTGAAGTGCCTGATGCCGCCGGCAGCGTTGCCGCAACTGCAAGCGACATGGGCAACTATTTGCAGATGCTGCTAAACCGCGGCGCTGGACCGAAGAGTCGCGTGCTCTCAGAAAAATCTTTTGAATTGTTTACCAAGCCCGTGATCAAGTCAGCTTTCCGCGGCGAGGATGCGAGCTATGCGTACGGTTTGTGGGTTAGTGATACAAATGCTCACACACTCTTGCGCCACACCGGCGGCATGGTGGCTTTCAGCTCTGCGATGTTTGCCGACGTCACTGCCGGTTTCGCGGCCTTCGCTTCAGTAAATGCGGCGCGGCTTCCGGGTGGGTATCGACCGATCGCCGTAGTCCGGTATGCTTTGGCGCTGCTCAATGCCGCTTCGCAAGGACAGGATTTGCCGGCGGCCCCACCCCCGCCACCGTCGCCGACATCGATTAAGAACGCCGCAGACTATGCCGGTGTTTTTACTCTGGCCTCGTCTGGTGAGGACAGGAAACTCGTGCTCACCAGCGAAGGCGACCAACTAATCCTGCAGCACGGAGCCTCGCGGATCGCTTTGGAGCAAGCTGGTCCTGACACTTTTCTGGTGAAGCACCCGGATTTTGAATTATTTATGCTTGGCTTCGGCCGCGAAAAGAATGTGGTGGTAGAAGCGTTCCACGGTAGCAATTGGTGGGTAAACGAAAAATATTCAGGAGCGAAAAAGTTTGACTATCCAAAGGAATGGGAAGCCTACACGGGACATTTTCACTCAGACAGTCCCTGGTACGGCAGCACGCGCATTGTGATTCGCAAGGGACAACTGCTGCTGGGAGGCGATCAGCCGCTGGCGCCGATTGAGGCGCACGTGTTTCGCCCATCGGATGATCCCAGCGACGCAGATCGACTTACGTTTGATATGTTTGCAAACGGCCGGGCGATGCGCATGACGTTTTCAGGGGTTGAGTTTTTCCGGATGTTTACGCCCTAATCAGTGGCCAGTGGCCAGTGGTCAGTGGTCAGTAGTCAGTAGTGGCTTTCCTTTTTGGATCTAATCCGCGATTATTCCGCGCAAATCCGCGGCAGATTTTCCCGTGATTTTGAGGCAACTACGATCGCAAATTAACAGTTTGCGTTACATAAAACATAGAAGGAGCATTCATTCATGACCAGTCCATCAACACACCAACCGTCACCGCAGTTATTCTTCCAAACTATCAACGCCTATCAGCAAACGGAGGCGTTGAAAGCAGCGATTGAGTTGGAGACGTTTACAGCCATCGGTGAAGGGAACCAAAGCGCCGCGGACATTGCCAAAAGATGTGGAGCCTCCGAACGCGGTATGCGCATACTCTGTGACTTCCTTTGCATCATGGGCTTTCTTAACAAGGAAGGTAATCACTACAGCCTTACCTCGGATTCCGCGATGTTTTTGGATAAGCGTTCGCCCGCATATCTCGGCGGCGCCACTGAATTTAT
This sequence comes from Pyrinomonadaceae bacterium, assembly GCA_035941655.1. Classification (GTDB taxonomy): domain Bacteria; phylum Acidobacteriota; class Blastocatellia; order Pyrinomonadales; family Pyrinomonadaceae; genus PSRF01. The sequence continues at coordinate 4,648 of DASZDU010000222.1, forward strand.
TTCATCCTCGACTCTCATGGACAATTTCAAAAATTTCGCTGAGGTCGTGCGCAAGGGCGGTACGCTCAATACAGAAGGCGGAACTGTCGCGCCGGATAATCCCATCTGGGTGAAATTCGCGCGCGGGATGGCGCCGATGATGTCGCTTCCCGCGAGGTTGATGGCCAAGCTGATCGACCCGACGGCAGATCGCAAACTTAAAATTCTGGACATCGCCGCGGGTCATGGGTTGTACGGAATTGAGTTTGCCAGGAACAATCCTCAAGCCAGCGTCGTAGCGGTTGACTGGCCCAACGTGCTCGAGGTTGCTAAAGAGAATGCGCAGGCCGCGGGTGTTGCCGACAGGTTTTCAGTTCTCCCGGGTAGTGCGTTCGACGTCGATTACGGTAACGGCTACGACCTGGTGTTGCTCACGAACTTCCTGCATCACTTTGATCCGCCGACGAACGAAACTCTTTTGAGGAAAGTCCATGCGGCGCTTGCCGAGGGAGGAAGGGCGGTCACACTCGAGTTTGTTCCCAACGAAGACCGCATCTCGCCGCCAGAGACTGCAGGCTTCAGCGTCATGATGTTGGGCTCAACGCCGAGCGGCGATGCCTACACATTTCCTGAGTTAGAGCGAATGTTTGCGAATGCGGGCTTTGCGCGCAGCGAGCTGCATCAGCTGCCGCCATCGATTCAACAGGTTGTGATTTCCCAGAAGTAGTGGTGGGGAACAAATTGATCCGGCTGTTGTTTCTCATTCACACCGTGGCCCTGGCTTTAGCCCGGTGATCGTTTGGCACTCGTTAGACGGAAACCGTCTAAACGGTTTCCCACTCCACTCACCTAAGAAACCACCGGGCTAAAGCCACGGGCGTGAATGAGAGCGAGGCAAGCAGGCCTTCGTATCGTTGTCTTTCCAAATCGCGGTGTGATCAGGATTCGTGGAGGAAGCATATGTTGCCGTGTCGGCTGTCGAGAATTTCGGTTGCAGTTCTGATGATCGGTGCACTTCTGCTCGTGTCCGCGTTCGAGGCCCGCGCTGTGCGCTTGTCACGCAAACAATCCAGTTCCAGCGGTCGCCCCAGTATGAATCGGGTAGCGCTGATCAGTGAGCAGTGGGCGAAGGAATGGAGTGCTGGGAACCTGGACGCCTTGATGGCTCTGTATGCCGAAGATGCCGTGTTCCTGACAGCGACAGGGAGCCGCACTACCGGACGCGCGGCAATTCGGGAGCTGTTTGCGAAGGCTCTTGCGGCGAGCAAGTCTGAGCTTCACGTGCAAAGCAAGGTGACGGAACAGTCGGGCCAGCTTGCGTATGACAGCGGGCAATACGAAGAGACGACGACTACCGGCGGGGTGAAACGGTCAGGTAGGGGAAACTACCTGGTGGTCTTACGAAGAGACGGCAGGAAGCAATGGCGGATAGTCCAGCACATGTGGACCGATCTCCGAGAAGGCGGACAATGAGCTGGCGGTGTGTTTGTGGTAGACCCTCACTGCGCGCCGCGTTGTTCAGACATGCAGTGACTTGTCAGCCGGCTTGCTGGTTAGCGAGCGCACCGGCAACGGTCTTCAAAATCTCATCGCCACGGAAGGGTTTTGAAACGTAAGCAACGAAGCCCGTCTCAAGCGCCGTATTTCGATTCAGTTCGGCATGGGCGGTAACGATCATGCAAGGTATCCTGCGAGTGCGCTCATCGGTTTTCAGTTCCTCGAAGACGGCCCATCCATCCATCACCGGCATCGATAAGTCCAGAACAATCAAAGCCGGTCCTTCCTCGCGGGCCATCGCCACACACTCGGCGCCATCTCTCGCTTCACGCACGGTATAGCCCGCTCCGGCAAGCAGGAACTGCAAAAGCTCCCGATTATCGTCATTATCGTCGGCAATTAGGATGGTAGCGTCCATCAGTTATCCCGGATCATCAAGTGCGCGGGGCTGACTGGGCCAAAAAGTCAACTCGGAGTGCGTTTTTGACTTATAACGTACGGCTGAAATGCTGTCAATCAAACTCCGGAAAACGACTTCTTGACTCACCGATTCCCACGCGTCCATAATCCTAAGGAGACATGTTGGCCCCCGTCAGTCTCTGCAGCGTTCATCTCAGTTATTCTCACCAAAGGGCGCGCGTTCAAACGAATCCTGCAATGGAGGAACACACACTGTGGTTAGCGTACAACTGGAAGAAAGCTTGCGCCATGAGATAGAGAGCTATATCGAAGGGCGCCTTGGTGGTGTCAAACAAGAGATCGCGGCGCTTCAGAGCCAACTTAATGAAGCACTCAGCCGGCTGCTCGATCGGCAGGGTGAAGTTCAACTTGACGGCGGGGTCGCGGCTTCAATTATGGAGCACCTGCGAGCCGCCCACGAAGCAGGCATTGACCTGGCTGCTTCTGAATCATCGCGCGCGAAAGCTTCGAGCGATATGGCCATTGTTAAGGCCGCGATTTCAGAAATCGATGAGCAGGAAACGCAAGCGGGGATTCTAAAGTTGCTGGTTAATCGCGCCTCGGCGTTTGCACCGCGAGTCGCTTTCTTCGTCATCAAGGGCGAGCAAAGCATCGGCTGGCGTGCGCGTGGCTTCCAGGGAACAGTTGGCGACAACGCGATTCATCAGATGTCTTTTCCAGTTGCCGCAGATACGGCTGTGGGCGAAGCTGCCAGATCGCGCGCCTCCTGGAGTGGCAGTTCGGGTTCGCATTCTGAAAATCACATGATCCTGAACCGTTTGGGTGATGAGCCGCCGGCGCGAATTGTTGCGGTGCCACTCGTGGTCAGAAATCGCACGGTAGCAGTTTTGTACGCAGACTCCGCCGACCTCGATTCGGACGCGATTAATCTGGAAGCTCTCGAGACGCTGGTTCGTGTGTCGGGAATGGCGGTTGAGTTGTTGGCCGCGCGTACTGCTCCCGCTGCGCAGGCGGCGGCGCCTCAACCCGCGCAGGCCGATGAAACGGCTGCCGAAGAACGCACAGAAACCTCTTCATACATGCCGAGCGCGGAGTATGCGGAAGTAACGCCGAGTACAGCAGAGGGTGAAGCGCTGCCGGCAGTTGAATCACAGCCCCAGGCGCAATGGGTTGAGCCCGAGCGCGGCTATAGTGAACCTGGAGTAGTGGCTGAACCGGAGCCGGAGTCTACGACTGAAGTAGCGGCGTTTGAACGCACGCCGGCTGCGTTTGAACCGTCGGTGGAAATTGCTTCTGAAGTTGCGCTGGAACCCCGGCAGGAAGAATCGGCGGAACCACAAATGGCAGCGCTTGCGGAAGCTCCCGCGGCAACACCAAGGCGGCGCTATGGGCCGGATGTTGAACTCCCGGTCGAGGTCGGAAACGAAGAAGAGCGTCGGCTGCATACAGACGCGCGGCGTTTCGCTCGGCTGCTCGTTTCAGAAATCAAACTTTATAACGAACAGAAAGTTGCCGAGGGACGCTCGCAGGGCGATCTCTATCAGCGCTTGCGGGAATACATCGATCGCTCGCGTGAGATGTATGACAAACGAGTCAAGCCGGAAGTGGCGCAGCGCTATGACTACTTCCATAACGAATTGGTGTCGACCCTGGCCGAGGGTGACGAAGCCAAACTCGGTAATGCTTATCCGGGAGCAACCGTTTCAGCTTAACTTAAGTTTCAAGTTTCAAGTTCCAGGTTTTCGGCTGGGAGCGCGGGCATCCTGCCTGCCGTCGTTCGTTGCACGCTTTCATCGCGCCTTGCGGGCGCCATTGCAGGCAAGATGCCTGCGCTCCCAGCTTCGAGTTCCGTGTTTTGAGTTTCTCGAGTTGAACCAAATCGCCCGGCGTTGCATCCAACGGGTTGCATGGACATGAGGTCAGTACCACAGCGCGGTAGCGGGTGGGTATGGATTCGGCACTTGGTGCCTACGAAACCAGGCGACCCACCCGCTACCGCGCGGTGGTACTGACCTCGCTACGTTCCAGGTCGCATTAATTTGCTCAGCTAAGTTACTCGAAACTCTTTATAGGGGGCGGCGCGTGAATAAAATAGGGAAGTATCGTTTGACGCTGATTCTGATTGGTCTGGTCATCGTTATTGGAGCTTCTCTCCCGGCTTTCATGACCGCAAGCTGTCTGACGCGACCGCAGACTCCGGCTGAATTGAGGGCGCTTGAAAATCTGCGCGCCATGACTCGCGCCGGCGTATTGCCTTCGGAAGACGTGGTGGCTCGCATCGAGTCAGACTATCCGCGTACTAAAGCCGCGGCGCTCGCGAGAATAGTTCGCGCACGAGTCAAAAGTAACAGCAAAGATTTTGCAGGCGCGGCCGCCTTGCTCGATGCGAGCACTATTCGCGATCACAGCCTGCTTGGTGATTACGCGTTATTCATGCGCGGCAATGCCCTCGAACAAGCTGGTCAATTACCTCAGGCGCGCATAGCCTACGAACAATTAGTCGCCGACTATCCGTCGTCGATACGGGTGCGCGACGCTGCGTTACGGGTCGCGGACATTCTGATGCGCACGGGCAACGTAGCCGCGGTCCCAACTCAATTAAAGGATCTTGCAGCTGGCGATGATCCCGCCGCGCTACTTCTGACGGCAAGGGCTTCCGAGCAAACTTCCAATTCAACCCCGGCACTCGCCGCTTATCGTCGTTTGTATTTCTATGCGCCCGCTTCCGCCGAGAGCGCGGAGGCGGCGACGGCAATTCCGCGTCTGGGTTCGACCTTGTCGCCAGCCACAGCGGACGAAGCGATCGCCCGCGCCGACAAGCTCTATCAGGCGAAGCGATTTGCCGATGCGGCACAGAGTTACAGCGACACGTTTGCGAGATTTCCAAACACCGCAACACCTGAGGCCGGGCTGCGGCGCGTAATTGCCGCAGCGAATGTTAGAAAAACGACTGACGCGGTCAGCGCCCTTAACGCCATCCCCTCCTCCGCCGGCGAAACGCGCGCCGAAGCGCTGTATTACGTCGCGCAAACCCACGCGCGGACAAAACAGTGGGACCAGGCTCGCGCAACCATCGATGAACTGCGGCGCAGTTATCCGACCAGCCTGTTTACTCCGCGCGCACTTGTCTCCGTAGGACAGATTGCGAAAGATGCGAACAACGACGCCGACGCCTCATATTTTTTACGCGCGGCGGTCAGCGGCTACTCCGAATCGATGGAGGTTGCGCAAGCCCAGTTTGACCTCGCCTGGGACACACACCAGGAGAAAAACTTTTCTGAGTCGTCGAAGCTGTTAACCGAGCACCTCGCGTATTACGCCGACAAGAACACTGACAATCGAGGCCGCGCCGGTTATTGGGCAGCACGCGATTCAGAACGCGCCGGCAAACTCGCCGAGGCTCGTGCGCTTTACAACGCGATGCAGGGACGGTACGACGCGAACTGGTATGGCTATCTCGCAAAACAGCGCCTGAATTCGATGCTTCGTAGTGGCGTCGCTACAGTCCCGGTCAAGCCGTTTCCCGCCGGGTCGGTAATGGCGCGCGCGATCGCGAATCTGCAGACGGTGACGGTAGCTGAAGAAACGGCAGGCGCGAACGAAGAGAAGCTAATCGCCAAGTCAGATGAACTGAACAACGTCGGGCTCAATGATTGGGCGTTGGAAGAATTGGCGACTGCTTCCGGCACAGCGGGAACGAGTCCGAAAGTGAATTTGGCCATCGCACGAATCTATCGTTCCGAGGAAGATAATGTTCGGGCCCTGAACGTGCTGAAGAAAAGCTTTCCTGACTATTCGCAGATGAAACCCGAGGAGTTGACGCGCGAGGAGTGGGACGTGTTTTATCCGCTTTCCTACTGGGACATCATCGTGCAGGAGTCGCGAGCGAAAAATCTAGATCCGTATCAAGTGGCTGGATTGATTCGACAGGAAACAGTTTTTATGTCGCGCGCGCGATCGAGTGCGAGAGCCTATGGCTTGATGCAACTGCTGGTGCCCACGGGCGTGCTGACTGCCAGGAAGTATGGAGTTGAACGCGCGGTAAGCGAGGAGTCGCTTTATGAACCGCGTTTGAACATCCAACTGGGCACGGCTTACCTGCGCGAACAGATAGACAAGTTTGGCCGCATAGAATACGTGGCGGCCGCCTACAACGCGGGTCCGTTGCGTGCCGTGCAATGGCGCGCATCGTTACCTGCTGAAATGGACGAATGGGCTGAGGCCGTCCCATTCAAAGAAACGCGCGGCTACGTGCAGGGTGTTGTCAGAAATCGTCTGCAGTATCAGCGGCTCTACGATGACAACGGAAAGTTTCGGGCGGCGGTTGGCACTCGCGCGGTGACAAGACAACCAGCGCCCGGAACTTCGCCGGCCGCGACCCCTGAAGACACGTCAGTGCGCAAGCGCCGGGTGACGGGTGAAGAGCATGAAGAAGAATAACCCGAAAGAAAACCTGAAGGGTGCAGGCAATAGGTCAACGAACGGAGTCTGGTGGTCAGGGAGGCGGGCTTGTCCCCGCTGCTGTTTCGCAATCTCGGCATTAATTGTCCTGGGAGTTTTATCTCTGACCCCCAGCGCATTTAGTCAGAAGCGCGCCGCGTCAGCTCAAGCGCGACCAACAACTCTCACTATTAACACCGAACCCAACGCCGTCATCTGGATCGATGAAATTAGACGCGGCGTAACTGACGCATCGGGCGCGCTCGAGTTGAAGAATGTTTCCGCCGGTCGCCACGCGCTGCGCGTTCGCGCAATGGGCTTCAAGGAGGCGAACGTTCCCTTGCTCGCGGGCAGACGAAGCATTGCGGTGAAATTGATTAGAACAACCGATCAGGCGGAGCTCACGTTTCAAAAAGCAGAGGATGCCAGGGAAAAAGCGAGGGACGACGCAGCCAGACAAGAAGCCGCGGAACTTTACCGGCAAGCCTTGAAGATACGCCCTGCATATCCCGCCGCGCACCTCGGTCTGGCTCGCGTTCTGCTCGACTTAAATCAGTATCAGGCAGCACTCGAGGAAATAAGTGCAGCCCGTCGAACACGGCCTGCATATGCGGAAGCATCTGCGGTGGAGGGGCGCATCAATCGCGAAGCAGCCTTCACTGACGAAGCTATACAGTCGTTTCGCCGCGCCATCAGGGAAGGTCGCGGTTTTCAGCCGGAAGCGCATGTTGGTTTGGCGCGGGTGCTGGAAGAGAAGGGACAGTATGAAGAGGCCATCGTAGAGTTCCGAAAAGCCATCGACCAGCTTTCAGACTCCGAGCCGGTGATTTACCAGCTACTGGGCGCCGCCTACGAGAAACAACAGAAATACAAAGAGGCCGTGACGGCCTACGAGAAGTATCTGGCGCTGGCGCCGAATGGCAGCCTCGCTCCCGCCATTCGTTCAATCATTGACCAACTACGACGAGACGCCGCGGGCCAGGAAATCATTCCGTAGTACACCTATTTTGGAGTGCGCTGACCTGTCAGCGCTTTGGTCTTGAGCGGCTTGACGCCCATGTCTTTAGGTGCCTCTATCGCACGGTTGGTTGCGACAGGTCGCAACCGAATCAAAGCGCTGACAGGTCAGCGCACTCCAAAATAAGTGACCTCATGGGTTAGCAACCGGATCGCTCGCCGTCGCTGGCTGTGTTGCGTTTACTCGCACCATTCTCGACTGATCGATATAGAAGTGCCGGCCCGGCTTGGTACCATTGTCTGCTGGATCTGCCTTCAGTTTAAAGAACGGTCCATCAGAGTCTCGACCAACCTCCATGCTCAATACGTAATCTTTGATAGCCGGCTTATCGGAATTGAAACGCGTGTCGAGATAGCCACCCTCACACAACTGTTGAAAGGTGCCGTAGTTGTCTCCGTTGGTGAGTGCGTAAGTTTGCTGCGCGGTCGCAATCGTGTGCAGAGTTCCGGTCGCCGCAGTCTCGTCAGCCCGCGCCAGACTCTGCTGTAAACCTGTCGAGTAACTCTGACAACTGAGCGCCGCGAAACAAATCAGAAGCGTCACGAATAAAACCGCAAATCTGAACATGGGGACTCCTTTGATTGACCTCAGCTAAGCTCGCGATAACGAAAGCAACTATGATTGTGATCATTGACCATGCCGACAGCTTGCATGAAAGCGTAGCAGATGGTGGAGCCGACAAACTTGAAGCCGCGCAGCCGCAAGTCTTTGCTCAACGCATCTGATTCATCAGTGTGGGTCGGCACAGCCTGGCCGCGCTTTCGCAACTTTGGCACGCCGTCAACAAATCTCCAGATGTAACGGTCGAAGCTGCCAAATTCGGCCTTGGTCGCCAAAAACGACTTTGCGTTTTGAACGGCGGCGGCAATCTTAAGGCGGTTGCGAATAATGCCGGGGTTTTGCACCAAGGCCTCAAGCTTACGCGAGTTGTAGCGTGCGACCCTGGCAGGATCGAATGCGCTAAACGCCGCGCGATAACCCTCGCGTTTGTTTAAGATTATTTCCCAACTTAAACCAGCCTGAGCGCCTTCAAGAATAAGAAACTCAAACAACTTGCGGTCGTCGTGAACGGGCACGCCCCACTCGTTGTCGTGATAGGCAATTGACAGATCAGTTTTAGCCCAGTCGCAGCGCTTCGGCATCGCGCCTCATCATAGCAGGAGGATTAGGCTAGAGGAGAAGAAGAAGAAGAAGAGTTTCCATTTCTCATTTTTCATTTCTCATTTGTCATCGCCGGACACAAGTCTCACTGCAATGAACTTTCGATACATATTGCTTAATAGAATTCCTCGCTCCAGGACTTCACACAAGTGCTCAACATCAGAACCCCGATGCATCGGGGTAGCGACCGGCCAAATACTCTCCATTGTGAAATTCCTTTGGCAACCTCATCGTTTTGCAAGCTGACTCTTTGGCCGGTCGCTACCCCGACGCGTCGGGGTTCTGACTTCGTCGACACCAACTGCTGGTTCTTCGATGACAAATGAGAAATGAAAAATGAGAAATGGAAAATCTTCTTCTTCACTAATCGCGAAACCCTAATCCCGTTTCTCTTTTTGACTCAGCCTCCCAGCCAAACTTGCCACCACCGTGACGAGTTCATTTGCCTCGACCGGCTTCGCGACGTGAGTGCTGAAGCCGGCCATGATCGCTTGCATACGATCCTGGACACGAGCGTACGCAGTCAATGCTACCGCCGGAAGTCGCGAGTCTGTTCCTTGTTCCTGTTTGCGGATGCGCCGAATCAATTCATAGCCGTCCATCTTCGGCATACCGATGTCACTAATCAACACGTCAAACTTTTCCTGTCCGAGCGCTGCGAGCGCCTCTTCAGCGTTAGTTACACCTTTAACCTTGGCGCCGTGTTGCGCCAGCTCGACGGTGATCAAATCCAAAGCATCTGTTTCGTCTTCAACAATGAGCACGTGCAATCCGTCCAGATTTGGCTGATCGGGTTGTGCATCTTTGAAGGCGGCATCGGCGCTGGCCAGCGTTTCGTTTCTCAGTTCGCCGCTGGGCAACGGCAAGCGAATTGTGAAGATTGTGCCCTCATCATCCTTGCGATTCTCGACGGCTATTGTTCCGCCATGAAGTTCGACCAGATGACGGACAATCGCCAGGCCCAGACCGAGACCGCCGTGCGTGCGTGTTGTTGAACCGTCGCCTTGTCGAAAACGTTCAAAAACATGTGGCAGGAAATCGGGATCAATGCCCGGCCCGCTATCCATCACCTGGATAAGCACATGTGTTTCTGTCTGGTTGACTGAGATTTCAACGCTGCCTCCCTTCGGAGTAAATTTCGCGGCGTTCGAAAGCACATTCCAAACGACTTGCTGCAGCCGGTCCGGGTCGCCCGAAATCATTCGCAGACTAGCATCGATGATCGTCTCAATCTTGATCTCTTTCGCTTCCATCGCCGGCCGCACTGCATCAAGGGCAGCATCGACGACGGCCACCAGATCAACCGGGCCGCGATTGAGTTGAAGCTTACCGGTTATTACTCTTGAGACGTCAAGAATGTCTTCAATGATCTGCTTCTGCGCCCAGGCATTTCGCTCGATTACTTGCAGCGCGTGTTTTGAGTTCTCGCCATCGAGACGGCCGGAACCCAGCATTCGTGACCAGCCGATAACCGCATTTAGTGGCGTGCGCAGTTCATGCGAGAGCGTGGCGAGGAATTCATCTTTCAAACGGTTGGCTTTCTCGGCATCTGCACGCGCCGCACGTTCGCGCTCCAATAATTCGGCTCGCTCCGCTTCAGCGCGTTTTCGTTGAGTAAATTGACCTATCTGCCCGCCAATACCGGAGGCCAACCTCATCAGATCGTCGTCGGCTTCTCTGATCTCCTGACTAAAGAATTCGATTACTCCCCAGACCTCGCTGCCGACGAGAATCGGGAACCCGAAAGCGCCGCGCAACCCTTCACGCAACGCAACCGGCGCACGCGGAAAGCTAGGGTCGGTTACCACATTATCAATCCAGTAACTATTGGCGGTCTCCCAAATGCGCCCCGGCAAACCGACGCCTTTCTTAAAAACGAAAGTTCGTGTGGCGTGATCGAAGTCGGGAGTGGCCCTCGAAGTCGCGTGACAGATTTCGAGGCAGCGCAATACGCCTTCCTGATGGTCGACCTTCCAAAGCACTCCCACTTCCCAATCAAGCTCCTTGCAGGCTGCCTGCAAAATTTTCTCCGCACCTTCGCGAACCTCGACGGATTCTGAAAGAATTCGTGTCACTGCATACTGCAAGGCCAGCCGGCTCTCCGTGCGCTTTCTTTCCGTCGTGTCACGCGTGAAGCTGCGCGAGTGAATAAACTTTCCCGCTTCACGATAAACGCTGGAAGTAATGCGTACGTATTTCGTCCCGCCGTCCTTGCAAAGCATTCGCGCTTCGTAGCTGTCAAGCACTTCGCCTGCTCGCAGTCGCCGCAGGATATCTGCAATGACGTTTTGATCAGTGTGAAACTCTGCAATGTTGTGACCGACATATTCTTCGCGCGTGTATCCAAGCATATCCAGCTCTGCTTGATTGACTCGCAGCACTGTGCCGTCTGGTCCGGTCCAGTTCAGACCGATAGCAGCGTTTTCAAAAAAATCCGTCAGTTCAGCTTCGCTTTGTTGCAACGCCTCCTCAGCCTGCTTGCGTTCGGTAATGTCGCGTTTGAGCCCGACATAACAAAGCGGTGCGCCTGACGCGCTACGCATGGCGAAAGCCGCTAAGTCAATTTGCTTAATTTCGCCCGCCCTGGTTTTGTTTGTTACCTCTCCGCGATATTGGCCCTTTTCTGCAACGATGCGGATCACCTCTGCGAAACTTTTATCACCCATGTGTATGGCGGGAGTTTGGTCTCGGAGCTCTTCGTCCGTATAACCGAGTAGCTCGGCGTGGGCCGCATTCTGTTCAAGGTAGAAACCCTGCGGATCGAGAATGGCGATTGGCTCGTTTGAATGGCTGAAGATCGCCCGATACAAATCTTCGCGCAATTCGCCCTCGAGGCTCGGGATTGGGCTTAGCTCCGATGTGATCGGTTCACTCGACATTTATTTGCCTGGCCGAAGCGGAGGGATTGGCTTCGGCAAACTGCAAGATGCAAAAAGGGGACCTGATAATAGCACCAATGCGAATAAGGTCGGAAACAAGCCTGACGTGCGTACACTCAAGCAGCTCAGACTTCGTCCTGTAGGCTGCTGATTGAGCATCAACTAGCAGGCGAGCTAAAGTTTGAAGTCTTAACTGCTTGAATGACGCCGCTGAGTTGACTTGACGAGGACTTGGAGGTAAAAGCCTTCATACAAACGGCCAACCAGAAACCTGTGCCTTTGCAGTTGGCAAAGGAACTTACTCTTATCAGTGGAAGGAGATCAATAATGGCTTTACGTTTAGGCGACATTGCACCCGATTTTACAGCGGACACGACTGAGGGCCCGATACGTTTTCACGAATGGATCGGCGACAGCTGGGCCGTCCTTTTCTCGCATCCTAAGGATTTCACGCCGGTTTGCACTACCGAGCTTGGCGAGTGCGCGCGTCTCAAGCCGGAATTCGAGAAGCGCGGCGTGAAAGTGATTGGCTTGAGCGTTGATCAGACCGACTCTCACAGCAAATGGGCAGAAGATATTCGTGAGACGCAGGGCACCGCGTTGAACTTTCCGGTGATTGCTGATCCGGATCACAAAGTGGCCGAACTTTACGACATGATTCACCCCGAGATTAGCGACGTCTTCACCGTGCGTTCAGTTTTCATTATCGACCCAGACAAGAAAATCAAATTGATGATCACTTATCCGGCGAGCACCGGACGCAATTTTGATGAAATTCTGCGGGTGATCGATTCACTTCAACTCACAGCGAAATACAGCGTGGCCACTCCAGTCAACTGGAAAGATGGCGACGACGTGATTATCGTTCCTTCCATGTCTGACGAAGACGCGAAGACGAAGTTTCCTGCGGGTTGGAAAGCGCCGAAGCCTTATCTGCGTATCACGCCGCAACCGAATAAGACTACGACCGACACGGCTGCCAAGGGCGCGTCTTAGGTTTGTCGAGTTGCCGCCAGGATTGCAATTCGGAAGCGCTTGCAAGTCGTAATTTAAGAGGCGCAGATCATCAGACTCTGCGCCTTTTACACTCTCCCTGCGGAGAGTGAAGGGAGGAAAAATTTACCCTCTCCCTATGGGAGAGGGAAGGGAGAGGGCTTAGAGGCTTGTTGCTAGACCCTTCCCCTCGTTCCACTTCCCAAAGGGAAGGGAAGGAAAAGACACCACTAGGCCGTTGGCGGATTCAATCGTTCCTTTCACAGCAACGAAACTAATTGACTGCCAGGTTAGCTTACAAAGGAACCCGGTCGCTAAGGCTTCCGGGTTCCGACTTTGTGTAATCCACCTGCACCTATGACATCCACTCATCCAATATTAGAATGCTTTATTGCAAATTATGAAAACCATAAAGTTCATCTTGCTGGTCGCGGTTATCGTTGCCGGCTCAAGTGTTATTACCCAGGCACAACGTCAATCGAGACAAATGTCGCCTGAGCAACTAGTGAGAGACCTTTACCGGCAACACAAGCAGCGCAGTCCGTTTTTTCAGATCCGCAGCCGCGCCTTGCTGGACAAATATTTCACTCGGAACCTGGCTGACCTCCTGTGGCAGGACGCTCATTCTTCCGGGGATGAAGTGGGTGCACTGGACGGCGACCCGTTGTTCAACGCACAGGATATGGAAATCACCAACTTCGCGATCAAAGAACCAAATCTGTTGCCCAATGGCGGAACCGTTCCGGTTACTTTTGAAAACTTTGGCAAGAAACACGTGATCATGTTTAGCGTCGCGAGAGAGCGCGGGCGTTGGAAGATAGGTGACCTTCTGTACGACGATGGAGCGACTCTGGTGCAGATTCTGAGAAATGAGAATAATCGCGGCCAGACGATCAAGATTTACCTTGTGGCAGTGGGAGATGATGGCAAGAGCGGTAAGAAAATCGGTTGTGGCGATAGTCTGGTTGCGATTACACGCCCAATTCAGAAGACTGCAGCACCGTTAACCGCTGCCATTCGCGAACTCCTGATCACCCCAGAGCAATCTGGAGGCGCGCGCCGGCTGGAGAACTTCTGGAAAGGTCGCAACCTCAAAGTTACATCTGTTTCGATTCGGAATCAGACAGCAACGATTCAGCTTTCAGGCGAGGTGTTTGTTGCCGGAGTTTGTGACGTGCCGCGGATTCAGCGTCAGATTGAAGAAACGGCGCGGCAATTTCCTACTGTTAAAAAGGTGAAGGTGTTCATTGGGAAACGAACGCTGGCGGAAGCAGTACGTTGAGTAACTATAGCGAATGTGTCAGGTAAAGCAGGAGGGCGAGTGCGACAAGTCGTCAACACAACCACAGGCGGAGTTGAGGTTTTGCAGGTTCAGGAAGCGCCTGAGCCAACGCCTGCGAAAGGCGAGGTTGTCGTCAACGTAAAGGCCGCCGGTCTCAACTTCGCTGACATACTCGCACGGCAGGGACTGTATCCCGACGGACCGAAGAAGCCGTGCGTGATGGGTTATGAAGTGGCCGGCCTGGTAGAAGCCGCTGGCGATGAGGTTGACCACGCGCTGCTGGGAAAAGCTGTAGTTGCGATGACGCGCTTTCGCGGCCAGGCTGAAAAGGTGGCGGTGGCCGCGACCCAATTGTTTGCGAAGCCGGACTCGTTAAGTTTCGAAGAAGCCGCCGCGATTCCCGTCAACTATCTGACCGCTTATGCGCTGCTCGATGTGATGGGTTCGTTACATGCAGGCGAATCAGTTCTGATTCACAATGCCGGCGGCGGCGTCGGGCTCGCAGCAATCGACATCGCCAGAAAAATTGGCGCCACAACTTACGGAACAGCGAGTCCAGGGAAACACGATTTTCTGCGCGAGCGCGGACTCGATCACCCGATCGACTACCGTAATCAAGACTGGCTTCCGATACTGAAGCAACTCACGAACGGACGCGGCGTGGATCTGGTCATCGATCCCATCGGCGGGGCGCATTGGAAAAAGAGCTATGCGGCACTCAGACATACCGGGCGGCTGGGCATGTTTGGAGTGTCCACCGCCTCCGCCAACGGTTTGAAGGGCAAGTTAAAGTTGGCGAAAGCGGCTCTGCAAATGCCGAGGTTTCACCCTTTGGGATTGCTCAACAAGAACCGCGGCGTTTTCGGATTAAACCTGGGCCACATGTGGCACGAGCCGGAGAAGGTGTCAGTTTGGATGAAGGCGATTCTGGACGGAGTCGGTGAAGGTTGGATTCGTCCCCATGTGGACAAGACATTTTCGTTTGCGCAAGTTGGTGACGCGCATAGTTACATGGAAGCCAGAAAAAACATCGGCAAGGTTGTGCTGGTGCCGTAAATACTTTTGGAGTGCGCTGACCTGTCAGCGCTTTGGTTCGGTCGCGACCTGTCGCGACCTGTCGGTTTGTTTTAGTTGAAGCGTTAGTGGCGCCAGGCCGCCACCGACCAAAGCGCTGACAGGTAGCGCACTCCAAAAAAGTTATTCTCGATGCATCCGTCTCGCCAGGAAGAACGAAATCACTGTCGAATAGATCACGCCAAAAATTAACGATCCCAAAAACAAGCCCGCATAAGCCATCGCAGCAGTCTGCCAGAGTGGGCGCTCCGAAGCACCTGCCTCCGCCAGCAACAACTTCGGACCGGCTACGAGATACTCAATCACAAAGAACAGGCACGCCGAGGCAGCATAAACGAACGAGATTCCAACGCCCGTTTTCAGACCATCTTTGAAATCCAGCTGACCGCCAGCTTCGTTCTTTCGCCGAATCAGCCCGAGAAATATAGCCAGGATTTGAACGACATTAAAAAGAATAGGCGCAACGACATTTGCCTTTGAGTCTGCGCCGACTCCCATCAGGTGCCGAACGATGACGATCCAGGCCACGACCACGACGGTGATGGCGAGACCATACTTCAATGCAATTCTCATGTGGACCTCACGGTTATTCTTTTGCAGAGCTTAACACGGACGAGAATCCATTGTAGTTGTGGTCAATTGGCACGCGCTAGTTGAGCTGTTTTTGGAGTGCGCTGACCTGTCAGCGCTTTTGGTCAGTGGCGGCTTGACGCCACGATTCGTGACGACTGCAGACCAGGTCGCGACAGGTCGCGACCGAACCAAAGCGCTGACAGGCCAGCGCACTCCAAAATTATAGTTTGCGGGAATCGTAGGCCCAGTGAAGAACCGGACGAAAATCAGAAGGTGTCACACCTTTCGGCCTGCTGCACTCGCAATTGAGATCACCAGCGCCTCGGGCTCAATCGGTTTAGCGACGTGCACCTGGAAGCCGGCGGCCAGCGAACGCACGCGATCGTCGTCGGTTGCATACGCGGTGAGTGCAATCGCGGGAATCTCCCTCGCCAGTTTCAATCTTAGCTTTCTTAGTTTGGCGATCAGAGCGTAGCCGTCTTCGACCGGCATACCGATATCGCTCACCAGCAAGTCTGGCTTCCACGCGCGAAAAGTTTTTAGCGCTTCGGCGGCGGTTTCGCAGCACTTAACAAGGCCGCCACACCGCGTCAAGATCGCCGTCACCAGGTCGCGCGAATCAGCTTCATCATCGACAACGAGAATGCGCAACCCATCAAGGAGCGTTGCGAAACTTGGCGGCAAGCCGTTACCGTCGGCCTGCGGGGCGACAATATTTTCACTTTTGTCTGCCGACATAGCGGAGACCAGCGGCAGACTCACAGTAAAAGTCGTGCCTCGATTCTTGCCCTCGCTCTGCACCTCCACACCGCCGCCGTGAAGTTGCACCAGATGCTTCACAATGGAGAGACCGAGCCCCAGTCCACCATGTACTCTGGTGGTAGAGCCATCAGCTTGCCTGAAGCGGTCGAAGATATAGGGCAAAAACTCCGGTGTGATTCCAATACCAGAATCACTCACGGAAACTCGCACTTGCGAATCTACTCGGCTCGACTCGACGCGCACCTTGCCTCGCTCAGGCGTAAATTTGACGGCGTTGCTCAATAGATTCCAAAAGATTTGTTGCAAACGATTCTGGTCGCCGGACACGAAACATCCGCCAGCCTGCAGCTCTGTTTCAACCTTTATATCCTTGGCCTCAAAGGTCGGCCGCACGGCTTCAATCGAAGCGTCGATTACTCCACAGAGATCGACGGCGCGCGGTTCAATTTGCAGCTTGCCGGTGATGATGCGTGAAACGTCGAGCAGGTCGTCGATTAACTGTGACTGCGAGCGCGCGTTTCGCTCGATGGTTTCAAAAGCGCGCGACATCTGAGGCTCGTCGAGTTTTCCCGTGCGCACGAGATGACTCCAACCCAGAATCGCCGATAAGGGTGTGCGCAATTCGTGAGAAAGAGTTGCGAGAAACTCATCCTTGGTACGATTCGCCTGCTCCGCCTCGGCGCGGGCCGCTTGTTCGCGAATCAAAAGTTTGGCTCGTTCCTCCTCAGCTTGTTTCCTCTCAGTAATTTCCAACTGCAAATCACTGGCATGCTGCTGCGCCTCGCTGTAGAGCACGGCGTTTTCGTAAGCAACGGCAACCTGCGTGGCCAGCGTGGCCGCCAGTCGCTCATCGGCTTCGCTGAAATCATCGGCGTCAAATTTATTAATCAGATAAACCCAGCCTTGTACGCCGGCAGCAGACAACATCGGTGCACCCAGAAAGCAGTGCACTAAGTCGGAAGTCTTGCCGCCGGGCCGCAACAAATCGTCAGCGTCGTTTAACCGCAACGCACGGCGTCTACCCACCAAACGTTTCAACGCCCGCGTGAGAACAGCCGGAACGGCATCGCTAAGAACTTGATCGGCAGGTGCCGCGCAACGAAAGAAGTAACGCAGCTTTTCCCCGCCGCCATGGCTGCTGCCGGGTTGTGAATATCGTTCGTCAGCGCGCCGGATAATTCCGACCGCTGCCTCCTGCGCCTGCATGATCTGTCTCGCCGAGCGACAAAAGTTTTTCAGAACGCTCGCCGGTTCGTGTTCCGCCGAAAGTTCCTGTCCCAGGTCGATCAGCATCTTGAGCCGGGCGAGGTTTGCGTTCTCCAGCTCCAGATTCTTTTCTTTAAGCAACTCGGCCTGGCGTTTGATCTCGCGCGTCTTCTTGAACAACTCGACAAAGACGGCCACTTTCGATCGCAGGATATCCGGTTCGATGGGCTTAACAATGTAATCAACTGCCCCGAGCGAATAGCCGCGGCTGAGATGCCGGCCGCCGGTTGAGTCTGCAGTCAGGAAGATGATGGGAATGTTGCGCGAGCGATCGCGGCCGCGAATCATCTCAGCGGTTTGCAAGCCGTCAAGATCCGGCATGTAAACGTCCATCAGAATCACGGCGACTTCATTGTCGAGCAGATACCGCAGCGCGTCGTCGCCGGAAGCTGCGCGCACGAGATTCCGATCGGGAGCATGCAGGATCGATTCAAGCGCCAACAGGTTAGTTGGGCTGTCGTCAACCATCAGGATGTTGATTTGTTCTTCAGCTCCCATGATGTACCACCATCTGCGCAACGGGTCGTGCAGACAACTCGTTCCCCCTCAGATCTTCCGTCAACTTGCGCAGCAGCGGCGCGAGCTCGTGCAAGGCAACGATCCAATCAGGTTGCGTTAGTTGAATGGCCGCCGCCGGCATTTCGCCACACGCGGCCGACTCTGGATTCTCTACGACTGTCAATCCGCCGCGCGACTTTATCGCCGCCAGGCCACGCGCGCCATCGCGATTGGCGCCAGTCAATATCACTGCGATGGCTCGTTCGCCAAAGGCATCCGCCGCGGATTCGAACAACACGTCGATCGACGGTCGCGCAAATGCTTCGGGCGAATCAGTGGACAATGCAAAGGCGTGGTTTTGAATCAGCAAATGATAATCCCGCGGCGCGAGATAAACGTGACCGGCCAGCAACGGCTCTTTGTCTTCAGGTTCGGTAACCGGCATTAAGCTAAACTCACCCAAAAATTCGCATAAGCCATCGTCAGAAACTTTGCCACGGTGCTGCACGATAACAATCGGCAGCGGGAAGGTCGACGGCAAGCCGCAAAGCAGCGTTTGCAGCGCCTTCAAACCGCCCGTCGACGTCCCAACTACTACAATCTCAGCTGCCATTGGATTCACTTTAAGTTTCAAGTTTCAAGTTTGTTTCGCGTAGGTTCGAACTTGAAACTTGGAACTTGAAACTTCTTTACGTAACTTTCCGATAAAGCTTGTCCGTCTCATTTAACTCCTCGTAAAACTGCTCTCTCGGCGTAAACTTCAACGACTCCTTGTTGCCCAGACCAAACACTCCAAACATACTCAAACTGTCGTACAGCAAATTATGAACCCGCGCCTGCAGTTCCTTGTTGAAATAGATCATTACGTTGCGACACAAGATCACCTGAAACTCGTTGAATGAACCGTCGGTCGCCAGGTTGTGCTCAGAAAAGACGATGTTGTTTCTTAAGGAGGCACTAAACATCGCGTTGTCATACTGCGCCGTGTAATAGTCAGAAAACTCATGCGTGCCGCCGGCCTGGTGATAGTTCGCCGTGTACTCTCTCATGGCCGCAAGCGGAAAAATTCCCTCGCGCGCCTTGCGCAACACTGCCTGACTGATATCCGTTGCATAGAGGCGGCATCTGGGATAAAGCCGCTCCTCCTGTAGGAGAATCGCCAGCGAATAGACTTCTTCGCCCGTAGAACAACCTGCCACCCAGATTTGCACCGTAGGATAAGTTCGCAGTAAGGGAACCACCTTCCTGCGAAACGTAAGATAGAAACTCGGATCGCGAAACATAGCAGTGGCATGTACTGAAAGCCTCAACAGGAAGCGATCGAGACTGGCAGTGTCATGCAGCAAGCGATTCTGAAACGCAGAAACGGTTTCCATATTCTCGGCGCGCATCACCTCGAGTATGCGCCGCTTTAACGAAGCGCGAGAATAGTCGCGGAAATCGAAACCGTGGGCACGGTAGATTCCTTCGAGCAGAAGATCGATCTCGATGTCCTCGATTCCCACCGCGGCTCTTTTCACACCAGCACTCATAAACTCGGCGCCGAGGCGCGCTTTTTTTTGGAGTGCGCTGACCTGTTAGCGCTTTTAGTCCGTGGCGACCTGGCGCCACATCCCTTCACTTGGAGCAACCCTGGTCGCGACAGGTCGCGACCGAACCAAAGCGCTGACAGGTCAGCGCACTCCAAAATTCGACTTACGTCGTTTCATCCTGTCGATAGAGCCAAACCCTCAACAGCGACAGCAGCTGATCGATATCCAGCGGCTTCGATATGTAGTCTGAGGCGCCCACCTCCAGGCAATGGTCTCTATCGGCCTTCATTGCCTTGGCGGTCAAGGCGATGATGGGCAACTGTTTGAACTCCTCCATCTGTCGAATGGCCGCGATTGCTTCATAGCCATCCATCTCAGGCATCATGATGTCCATTAGAACGGCTTCCACGCCGGGCGTGGCTTGCAAAAGGTCGATCCCTTCCTGGCCGTTCTCCGCGTGCACAACTTCCATGTGATGTGCTTCGAGGGCACTGGTGAGCGCGAAAATATTTCGCACATCGTCGTCAACTACCAGCACCTTGCGACCTGCGAGCACTGGATCCGTGCGATGAAACTTTTCAAGCATGCGCCGCTTTGGCTCGGGCAAGTCGGCTTCAACGCGATGCAGGAACAACGCAGTCTCAGCCAACAATCGCTCAGGAGAACTCGCTTCCTTCACGATGATGGCGTCGGCCACTTTCTTGAGATGCAACTCCTCTTTTCGCGTCAATTCCTTGCCGGTGTAGACGATGATGGGAAGGTCGTAGCGGCCGAGGTCAGTTTGCAGTTTCTCAATCAAATCGAAACCGCTCATGTCCGGCAGCCGGAGATCGAGCACCATGCAATCGAAGTTTTCACCCTTCAATAACGTCAGCGCTTCTTCGCCCGTGGCAACTGCCGTGGTATGCACGTCGCCATTTCCGATCAATTCCACCACGCTCATGCGTTGCACGTCGTCGTCTTCGACCACCAGCAGTTTGCGAACGCGACGCTCTGCAAAGTCGCGGATGTCGTCGAATGCTTTGTGCAACACCTCATGCGTCACCGGTTTCTGCACGTGATTAAAGGCGCCTTGCTTCAAGGCCCGCTGACGCTCTTCCTCAACTGTAATAATGTGGACAGGAATGTGGCTGGTGGCCGGGTCATGTTTCAAACGATCGAGCACGGTCCAACCATCGCGATCAGGCAGGCGAATGTCGAGCGTAATGGCTGAGGGCCGGTATTTCTGTGCGAGGGCCAGGGCCATCGTGCCGCTGGTTGCGACCAGGCCTTTGAATCCTTTTTCGCGCGCCAGATCCAGCAGGATAGCGGCGAAGTTGATGTCGTCTTCAACAATAAGCACCGTGCGATCGCCGCTTTGTATGTAGTTGCGGTCATCCGCGATCGCCGCCGCCTCGCTCGAGAGCAGAGCCATCGCTTCGCTATCGAAAGTCCCCACCGGAGTCCAGGCAGCTTCGATCTCTTTTTGGGCGTCGCGCTTTCGCGTCTGATTCGAGGGTGCGGTGGTCGCGCCGGCCGGCACGTAGTTGCGAGGCAGGTAGAAGGTGAAGGTGCTGCCTTCCCCGGGCGACGAAATCATGCGTATCTCACCGCCAAGCAGGCGCGCGATTTCACGACTAATAGACAATCCCAGACCGGTACCGCCGTATTTGCGGCTGGTCGTTCCGTCCGCCTGCTGAAATGGTTCGAAGATAATGCGCTGCTTTTCAGTGGGTATGCCGATGCCGGTATCGCTGACCGAGAAGGCTATCACTTCACCCGCTTTGTTTAGTGATTCGAGATGATAGATTTCATCTGCGGGCGCCGGAGCGATGCTCAGAACTACTTTGCCCTCTTCCGTAAACTTGAAGGCGTTGGAAAGCAGGTTCATTAAAATCTGCTGCAGGCGTTTGTCGTCAGTGCGAATGATCGGATCCATGTCCTCCGGTGTTTCGAGTTCGAACTCCAGGTTTTTGTCCTTGGCAAGCTGATGGAAACTGCGCTCTAACTGCTCCGCCATTTCGCTCACGGAAACATCAGAAACCTCTATACCCATCATCCCTGATTCGATCTTCGACAAGTCGAGTATGTCGTTAATCAACGAGAGCAGATCCGATCCCGAAGAGTGGATTGTTTGCGCAAACTGCACTTGCTTCTGCGTCAGGTTTTCGTCGTTATTCTCAGCGAGTTGCCGCGAAAGTATCAGCATGCTGTTGAGCGGCGTACGCAGCTCGTGAGACATGTTGGCCAGAAACTCGGATTTGTATTTCGAAGTAAGCGCGAGCTGTTCCGCTTTCTCCTCCATCTCCCAACGCGCTTCCTCAACTTCGCGATTCTTAGCTTCAACTTCCGCCTTCTGACGCGCCAGCAGCGCTGCTTTTTCCTGCAACTCTTCGTTGGTTTGTTGCAACTCTTCCTGCTGGCTCTTCAACAACTCTTCCGACTCGCGCAGCGATTCGGCCTGCTGCTCGAGTTGTTCGTTGGTCTTCTTCAACTCATCCTGCTGGCTTTGCAGTTCCGCAGCCAGCGACTGCGACTGCTGCAGCAGATCCTCCGTACGGGTGTTCGCGGCAATCGTGTTCAGCACGATGCCGATACTTTCTGTTAACTGATCCAGGAAGGTAAGGTGCGTATCGCTGAAGGTATTGAAGGTGGAGAGCTCGATGACCGCTTTCGCTTCGCCTTCAAACAGCACAGGCAACACCACGATGTTATTCGGAGGGGCTTCGCCCAAACCTGAAGTCACGTGCACGTAGTTGTTGGGAACGTTCGTCACCAGGATGCGCTCTCGCTCGACGGTGCACTGACCGACCAGTCCCTCCCCCGGGTGAAATTCATTCGCGAGGTTTTTGCGTTTCTTGTAAGCGTAACCTCCCAGCAGCTTCATTACTGGTTGACCGTTCGGACTTTCATTTACGTAGAAAACACCTTGTTGCGCATCGACCAGTGGCGCGAGCTCCGACAGAACCATCTGCGCGACGGTTGTCATATCGCGTTGTCCCTGAAGCATTCGAGTGAAGCGAGCGAGATTCGTCTTCAGCCAATCCTGCTCCATGTTTTTCTGAGTGGTCTCCTTGAGATTGAGAATCATCTCGTTGATGTTGTCCTTCAGCGCCGCAACTTCGCCCTGGGCCTCGACCGTAATCGACCGCGTAAGGTCGCCCTTCGTCACCGCGGTGGACACTTCTGCAATTGCGCGCACCTGCGTCGTCAGGTTCGCCGCCAAACCATTTACGTTGTCTGTCAGATCGCGCCAGGTGCCCGCCGCGCCGGGAACGTTTGCCTGTCCTCCGAGCTTTCCTTCGACACCCACTTCGCGTGCCACGGAAGTAACCTGATCGGCAAACGTCGCCAGCGTGTCAGTCATGTTGTTGATGGTGTCGGCCAGTTCGGCGATTTCGCCCTTCGCTTCCACCGTCAGTTTTCGTTCGAGGTCGCCATTAGCAACAGCGGTAACGACGCGAGCAATACCGCGCACTTGATCCGTCAGGTTGCTGCCCATGGAATTCACATTATCGGTCAGGTCTTTCCAGGTTCCGGCCACACCCTTAACGTCAGCTTGTCCGCCGAGTTTTCCTTCTGAACCTACCTCACGCGCCACGCGCGTAACTTCCGAAGCGAAGCCGTTGAGCTGGTCCACCATGGTGTTGATTGTATCTTTGAGTTCAAGAATCTCGCCCTTCACGTCTACGGTGATTTTCTTTGAAAGGTCGCCGTTAGCTACCGCGGTCGTCACTTCCGCGATGTTACGTACCTGGCCAGTGAGGTTGCCGGCCATGAAGTTCACATTATCGGTAAGGTCTTTCCACGTTCCCGCGACGCCGATCACGCGAGCCTGGCCACCAAGTTTGCCTTCCGTACCCACTTCGCGCGCGACGCGAGTAACTTCCGAGGCGAAGGAGTTCAACTGGTCCACCATCGTGTTAATAGTGTTCTTGAGTTCGAGAATCTCGCCCTTAACGTCTACCGTGATCTTCTTGGAAAGATCGCCGTTAGCCACCGCGGTGGTGACGTCGGCGATGTTACGCACCTGGCCGGTTAGGTTGCTGGCCATAGAGTTCACGTTGTCAGTCAAATCTTTCCAAGTGCCGGCTACGCCGCGCACGTCAGCCTGTCCGCCGAGTTTTCCTTCGGTTCCTACTTCACGCGCCACGCGCGTCACTTCCGATGCAAACGAGTTCAACTGATCCACCATCGTGTTGATGGTGTTCTTAAGTTCGAGAATCTCGCCCTTCACATCGACCGTGATTTTCTTGGAAAGATCGCCGTTAGCCACCGCTGTGGTTACATCGGCGATGTTGCGCACCTGGCCCGTAAGATTGCTGGCCATCGAATTAACGTT
>DASZDU010000223.1:0-14385 GCA_035941655.1 Pyrinomonadaceae bacterium
ACAGCCCGGTGCCATTAACCACTCGACCACCCCTGCATATCCTGTCAAGTGCTTAGTGGAGCCGGCGAAGGGACTTGAACCCCCGACCCTCTGATTACAAATCAGATGCTCTACCAACTGAGCTACGCCGGCCCGCTATAGTGTGCAAATAGCGCTTTCCGACAAAATGCGGATACTAACAACACGCATACGAAAACGCAAGTCGCACTCAGGATTGCAGATAGATTAACACCTGCAACACGAAAACAAGGTGTTACCAGTCAATAGTGAATGGCTTTCTCCGGTGAAATTTGTGAGTTGCTTTCGTGGGCCAAACCCGCAGCCGTCGCCGAATCGGAAGCTAATCGCGAACCACGGGAGCGACCGGCTTCCCCGACTGCCGCGCATAGTCTGGACGTACACTGGAGACTACAGATCGATAAAAAGACTTGAAGTAGCCGTACATCGACAGACAAGAGGAGATAACTACCAACCACAGCATTGCCCTGCCCGCCGTATAAAGCAAAACCTGCCAATCGCTCGCGGTTGTAGGCTCCGCACCGAACAAATGTTGGAACGCTGCTCGCAATTCCGGTACTGACCAAAACTCAATCGCCGGAAATGGTCTGCCAAAATTCTGCACCGGTGGTTTGCCGGCGACACTCGAAACAATCAAAAGTGCCACCGTCAGGACCTGCATCAGCATCTTGAACTTGCCCATCTTTGAGGCTGAAATCACCACGCCATCCGCGGCAGCGATGGAACGTAAGCCGGTAACGGCAAACTCACGTCCAATAATTATTACCACCGCCCACGCGGGCGCGAGCTGGTTTTCGACCAGGGAGATCAGCGCCGCAGAGATCAGAAGCTTGTCCGCAATCGGATCGAGCAACTGGCCCAAACGCGTTACCTGGTTCCGGCTGCGAGCAAAATGGCCGTCAAGGAAATCTGTCAACGCCGCGCCTAAAAAAAGCGCGACCCCAAGGATATGACGAGGCACACCAAACCAGCTTTCTGAAAAAGGCGTCAGCAGAACCACGACCAGAATCGGCACGATGAAGATGCGCAGGAGTGTCAGGCCATTTGGAAGGTTCACACTATTTCGCCTCGCGATGAAGCAGTTTGAGTACAACCACTTAGCTTGTGAAATCAGTCTGACAGCCTAAAAGCTGAACTCTGAACTGCAGGCGTCAACTCTATCAATACGTCCGGATTTTGGCTACTTGCCGTCGATCATGGCGTCCGCTAGAATGACTGGTTCGCTACCTCCCGAAATTCGTACCCGTAGCGGCTCGCTTGATTCATCGCACTCTTCGCCCATGGGAATTGATCGCATCACAGTTCGAGGCGCGCGCCAGCACAACCTCAAAAATATCAACGTCGATATACCTCGGGATAAATTCACCGTGATTACAGGCTTGTCTGGTTCCGGCAAATCGTCGCTCGCCTTTGATACGATTTACGCGGAGGGCCAGCGTCGTTACGTCGAATCTCTGTCGGCGTATGCCCGCCAGTTTTTAGATCAACTTGAAAAGCCCGATGTTGATTCAGTTGACGGTTTGTCCCCGGCGATTTCCATCGAACAGAAGACCGTCTCGCGCAGTCCGCGCTCCACGGTAGGTACGGTCACAGAAATTTACGACTACATGCGCCTGCTGTTTTCGTCGATTGGCCAGCCGCATTGTCACAAGTGCGGCGCGGCAATCACGCGGCAGAGTGTGGAGCAGATTGTTCAGAACGTGCTCGGGCTCACGGAAGGTGAGCG
Organism: Pyrinomonadaceae bacterium; assembly: GCA_035941655.1. Taxonomy (GTDB): domain Bacteria; phylum Acidobacteriota; class Blastocatellia; order Pyrinomonadales; family Pyrinomonadaceae; genus PSRF01. The sequence continues at coordinate 1,745 of DASZDU010000223.1, forward strand.
CGTCATGATTCTGGCGCCGATAGTCCGCGGTCGCAAAGGTGAGTTTAAGAAGGAATTGGAGAAACTCGCTAAAGACGGCTTTCTGCGCGCACGCGTTGATGGTGAACTGCTGTCGCTCGACGAAGAAATAAAGCTGGACAAGCGCCGCAATCACTCGATCGAAGCCGTGGTCGATCGTCTTTTGATAAAGCCGGGAATCAAGGAACGACTTTCAGAGTCGATTCGCACTGCCTTGAAACTTACCGGCGGGGCCGTGCTGGTTTCTGTCGTCGATGGCGACGAAAAACTCTACTCGGAACGAATGGCTTGCGTGATTTGCGGTATCAACGTTCCGCCGCTCGAACCTCGTTCGTTTTCTTTTAACTCTGCCTACGGCGCCTGCAAACGTTGTCACGGCCTGGGCACAGTTCTGGAAATCGATGCGGCCAAACTGATTCCGGACTGCAGCCTTGCCGCTGACAAACTTGCCTTCATGGGGCCACTGGATCGGCAGGGTTCGGCGTATTTGAGAAGCGCGTTGTTGGCAGTTGCCAAACATTTCAACGTCGATTCAACGTTGTCATTTGCAGAACTGCCGAAAGAAGTTTGCGATGGATTCCTGCATGGCATTACGGGGCAGTTAACGTTTCGCCAGGGTCTATATTCCTTTAAGAGCCCCTGGAAAGGGGCGTTGCGCTGGTTGCGCGATCGCCTTAACGAAGCGCCCTCTGAAAAAATCAGAGCAACGTTGGAAGAGCTCGTCTCGCCTTCAACTTGTCCCGACTGCAAAGGCCGGCGACTCAGGTCTGATTCGCTGTCCGTGCGGCTGGGCGGGCGCGGTATTTCCGAGTACACAGCCTTGCCAATCGAAGATTCAGTGGCTGCGTTCGACTCAATCAAGTTGAATGCGCGAGAGGAACAAATAGCCGGGCAGATACTTCGCGAAATAAAAAATCGCTTGCGATTCCTGGAGAGCGTCGGCCTGGGCTACCTCACGCTTGATCGTTCTTCTGCGACTCTGTCAGGAGGAGAGGGACAGCGAATTCGTTTGGCCACACAGATCGGCTCTCAACTTCGTGGCGTGCTCTATGTGCTCGATGAGCCCTCGATTGGATTGCATCCACGCGACAACCAAAAACTTCTCGACACGCTATCGGCGCTTCGCGATCTCGGCAACACCGTTCTCGTCGTTGAACATGACGAAGAAACTATTAGACGTGCTGACTACGTGGTGGACCTTGGGCCGGGGGCCGGTGCCCACGGCGGCGAGCTGGTAGCGTTCGGCACTGCCGCCGACGTGGCTAACAATCCGCGTTCGATCACCGGACTGTACATCAGCGGTTTGAAAAAAATCGAAGCTCCACTCCAGCGACGTTCTGCGAACGGAAAATATCTGACTGTTAAAGGCGCGCGCGCCAACAATCTAAAAGATATCGACGTCACGTTTCCGCTTGGTTTGTTAACGGTAATTACCGGCGTGTCCGGCTCGGGTAAGTCTACCTTGGTCGCAGACATTCTTTATCCGTCTCTGGCACGACATCTTTACGGCTCACTGGTTGAACCCGGCGCGTGCGTCTCAGTCGAGGGTTTGGAACACGTTGACAAAGTAATCGAGATCGATCAATCGCCGATTGGCCGCACTCCGCGATCTAACCCCGCCACCTACACCGGACTGTTCACGCCGTTGCGAGAGCTTTATGCGATGCTTCCCGAATCTCGCGAGCGTGGTTACAAACCAGGACGGTTCTCTTTCAACGTGAAGGGTGGGCGCTGCGAGGCCTGTGAAGGCGACGGCATGAAGCGGATTGAGATGAACTTTCTACCCGACGTGTATGTCCTTTGCGACGTTTGCCGTGGTGCTCGCTACAACCGCGAAACGCTTTCGGTCAAATTCAAAGGCAAGTCGATCGCGGAATTGCTCGATACAACGGTTGAAGAGGCTCTGCCGTTGTTGGAAAACGTTCCGCAGATTCAGCAGAAACTTCAGACGCTGCTCGACGTGGGACTCGGTTATCTCAAACTGGGCCAATCTGCCACTACGCTCTCCGGCGGTGAAGCTCAGCGCATTAAGTTGGCCAAGGAACTTTCAAAACGCGCAACCGGCCGCACGGTTTACATGCTTGATGAGCCCACCACCGGCCTACACTTTGCCGACGTTCATAAACTACTCGACGTTCTGCAGCGGCTGGTTTCCCTCGGCAACACCATCATCGTCATCGAGCACAACCTCGACGTTATCAAGTCGGCCGACTACATCATTGACCTGGGGCCGGAAGGTGGCGAACACGGCGGACGCGTAGTGGTCGCGGGAACTCCTGAAGACGTTGCGCGTTCACGTCGATCGCACACCGGTCAGGTGCTCCGTCCCTTGCTTAACGGGCGCCTCGCGAAAAACGGCAACGGCAATTCTCGCCGGGAAGACAAAAAGATCGCGTGATATACTGCGCTGCGCCACTTGCCTATACATGTCAGTCTACGATGATAATCTGCGCCCTCTGGAGCTGAACAACGTCAAAACCTATCCGCTTGCCTCGCGCCGGAGTAAGGTCTCATTGAACGACTTCGCCAAACCAATCGAAGCGGAGTCATCCTTAAAAGAGTTTCTCGCAGGTCTCCCAAACATTCTCGCCGTACAAACCTTGCGCCAACTAGCGGCTCGCATGCATCGCGCGCGTGAGTTGCAGAAGCCAATCATCTGGGGTATCGGCGGCCACGTGATCAAAACCGGTCTCGCGCCGCTAATGATTGATTTAATGAAACGAGGTTTTCTGACCTCGGTAGCTGCAAATGGTTCTGTGCTGGTTCACGACGCCGAGATCGCGCTGGTTGGTTCTACTTCGGAAGATGTTGACGCAACGTTGGGCGAGGGAGGTTTCGGCGGCGCGGATGAAACAGGAAAACTTTTGAATCGCGCTGCTCTGGAGGGTGCAAACGAAAACATCGGATTAGGCGAGGCAACAGGCCGGGCGCTGCTGGCAATGAATCCCAGCCATGATGACTATTCACTTTTGTGCGCAGCATACGAAGCGCGCGTTCCCTTCACCGCACACGTCACTATTGGCGGCGACATCGGTCACTTTCATCCTCAGGCAGACGGCGCAGCACTCGGCGCCACCACGCACACAGACTTTCGTCTGCTGGCTGAAATGGTGCGGCGGATGGATGGCGGCGGCGTCTACTTGAATATCGGCTCAGCCGTGACGCTCCCTGAGGTTTTCCTGAAAGCCGTGACGCTGGTAAGAAATCTTGGGCATCCGCTCACGGACATCACTACCGCAAACTTCGACTTCATCCAATCCTATCGTCCACTTACAAACGTTGTACGCCGGCCAACAGCAAACGGCGCCGGCCAGGGCTACTCCATCACCGGCCATCACGAACTCACCTTGCCTCTCCTGGCAGCCGAATTAGTTTGCGGTTGCGAAAAATGAACTAATCTTTCAACAACGCAAGTCCCACAACGCTTCCTTCAATAAGACTCTCGACCGGGTCAAACCGTTTGACACGAAGCTTCGAAGTCGATTATTCTCAATCTGGTAATTGAAAACGGTTTTCAATTTCATCTAAGGGCGGAATCCAGGTCGCCAAATCAAACAATTATGGCAAGCCATCTTCTTTCTACTCTTCTAGCTCGGTTTTTCTGCGTCATCTTCATCGCCGGTACGGTCGCTTGCTCGGTTCTGGCGACGGAAACCGCTCTCCAATCGCAGCTTCACGGCCGCGTGCTTGATCAGAACCGCGCCGCGATTGCGGGAGTGACAGTCACAGCAACGAAAAATGCTCGCAGCGATTCTTCGTCAGCCTCTGCTCTCACAAATGCGAGCGGAGAGTTTTCGCTGCTGCTCGAGCCCGGCGAATACACCCTGACTTGTTCAGCGGATGGATTTGCAGAGGTGTCTGTGGTAGTCCGTTCCAAACCAAGCACCTTCGAACCATTAGAGATAGTGCTTCAGCTCAAGGGATACAGCGGCACGGTGACTGTTACCGACATGGCCGGCTTCGAAACATTTTCCGCCAGCGCTACGAAAACACTAACGCCGTTACGCGACGTGCCGCAATCAATCGCGGTGGTATCGCGTGAAGCAATCAAGGACCAGGGAATGCAGAGCATCGCCGACGTCGTGCGTTATGTTCCCGGCATTACAGCAATACAGGGAGAAAATAATCGCGATCAAGTCGTAATCCGGGGCAACAGCTCTTCGGCTGATTTTTTTCTCGATGGTGTCCGGGATGACGTTCAGTACTATCGCGATCTCTACAACCTCGATCGAGTCGAAGCATTAAAAGGTCCCAACGCGATGATCTTTGGTCGGGGTGGCGGTGGCGGTGTGATCAATCGGGTCACTAAACAAGCCGAGTTCGCGCAGTTCGGAGAGTTGACGTTCCAGGGCGGATCGTACGGCAACAAACGTCTACTGGCGGACTTCGATCATCCGTTTAGTAGTCGGCTTGCATTTCGTGTGAACGGCATGTTCGAGAATTCCGGTAGCTTTCGTGACCGTGTCGATGTCAATCGCTTCGGCATCAATCCCACTCTGACATTCCTCGCTGGCAGGAACACACAAATCAAGCTGGGGTACGAACACTTTCGCGATCACCGCGTTGCCGATCGCGGTATTCCGTCATTTCGTGGCTTACCTTCAGCCGCGGCCATCGAGACGTTCTTCGGTGATCCCGACGAAAGCAAGGTGCGCGCGCGCGTGAATCTCGCTTCGGCAGTGATCGATCACCAGGTCGGCAATCTCAACATCCACAATCGCACTTTGCTTGGCGCTTACCGCCGCTTCTACCAGAACTTCGTCCCGGGCGCCGTGAATGTCGATCAGACGCGGGTCAACCTTTCCGCGTACAACAATGCCACCCGGCGCGAAAATATTTTCAATCAAACCGATCTGACCTACGCGGTCAAGACCGGAGTTGTGCGGCACACGCTCCTGGCCGGCGCAGAATTCGGACGGCAAGTCTCAAACAACTTCCGCAACACGGGGTTTTTCAACAATGCGTCGACGTCAATTTCAGCTCCGTTTTCTAACCCAACCATTAACACGCCCGTAACTTTCCGCCAGAGTGCAACTGATGCCGACAACCGTGTCCACGCCAACGTGTCGGCAACGTATGCACAGGATCAGATCGAGTTATCTTCAAAAGTTCAGGTGTTGGCTGGACTGCGTTTCGATCACTTCAATCTTAAGTTTCACAACAAGAGAACCAACGAGCGTCTTAGCCGCGTCGACAATCTTTGGTCGCCACGTCTGGGCATTGTGTTTAAGCCCGTGGCGCCTCTTTCACTTTACGGCAGTTACAGTGTTTCGTTTCTGCCGAGCTCGGGTGATCAATTCTCTTCCCTGACCTCCGTGACGCAGATGCTGAAGCCCGAGAAATTCAGGAACTATGAATTCGGCGCGAAATGGGACCTGCTGCAATCACTTTCGTTGACGTCTGCCGTTTACAGTCTGGCGCGCACGAATACGCGGGCGACGGATCCAAACGATCCGACAAAGATCGTGCAGACAGGCAGCCAGCGCACCAATGGCGCCGAGATAGGATTAAACGGACGGCCAACGCGAAACTGGCAAATACTGGGCGGCTATGCCTATCAGGACGCGCAGGTTACGAATGCAACCGCCGCGGCACCAAAAGGAGCGCGCGTCGCTCAGGTTCCGCGCCACACGTTTTCCTTGTGGAACAATTATCGGTTCGCTGGAAAGTGGAGCGCAGGTCTGGGACTGATCCATCGTGCCAACATGTTTGCCGCAATCGACAACAAGGTTACGCTGCCTGGTTACACACGAGCAGACGCAGCCGTCTACTACACCATCACTGAGAAAGTCGGCCTGCAGGCGAATATCGAAAACGTTTTTGACAGGAAATACTTTATCAACGCCGACGGCAACGACAATATTTCACCCGGGAGTCCTCGCTCCGCCCGTCTCTCGTTAACCTGGAAGTTCTAGTTTTGAAGTGCGCTTCCTTTTTTGGAGTGCGCTGACGCACTCCAAAGATGACGGGCGCGTTACACGAATCAAACCTCGTAAGTTATAATCCCATCCCTCAAAGATCCGACTTGAGAATAGGAATCGTTAACAAGGGGAACTAATGCTGCCTGAGAAACTAACTCAATTCGAAAAAATACTTCGCGCCGCACGCGAAACACACATCGAAAACGTTCGTGGCGATCAGGCTGCTGCGCTCGAGCTTTCAGACGACGGTGTGAAAGATACGGTCGACATGTCTCTGATGGACGTGAACAAGGAGTTGGCACTGCGACTCGGCGAGCGCGAATCGCAGATGATAGCCGACATCGATCAGGCTCTATTGCGAATTCGAGAAGGTTCCTACGGCATCTGCGCGCGTTGCGGCAAACTGATCGAGGAGCGCCGCCTGGAAGCTTTACCAACCGCTCGCTTCGACGCTGCTTGCCAGACTGCGATCGAAAGCGCCAACGGCGAAGACGAACACGCCACCCTCTAAAAGTTTCAAGTTCCAAGTTTCAAGTTCAGAGTGGGACGTCTCAATTGCCTTACCAAGACTACCTTCGAACGGAAGCTATACGGCTGACGAGTCCGAACTTGAAACTTGAAACTTGAAACTCGAAACTTCCTCAAGCTTTGGGATGCGCTTTGTCGTAAACCTGAATCAGTTTTTCCATTGAGACGTGTGTGTAGACCTGAGTGGTTGACAGGCGCGCATGTCCAAGCAGTTCCTGAATATCACGGAGATCAGCACCACTATCCAGCAGATGCGTAGCAAACGAATGGCGCAGCGCGTGCGGGCTGATGTCGTACCTGCCCGAGCAAATGCGAATGTATTTTTCAACCATCCGGCCCACCGACCGCGTGGTTATTCGCGTCCCCTGGTAGTTTAGAAACAACGCCTCGGGCTCTCGTTCCGAAACCGGCGCTGCGTCTAAGAACCCTTCCCTGATGTCCAGATAACTTCTTAAAGCATTCAGCGCCGGCTCGCCAAAAGGGACGATGCGTTCTTTGCGACGCTTTCCTGTCACCCGGATTAGCCTGTTCTTGAAATCGATATGACCAAGATTCAACTTCGTCAACTCCGCGACACGCACACCCGTCGCATACATCAATTCCAGCATGGCACGATCGCGTTTACCCAAATCTGTCTCCGCATTGGGCGTCTCCACAAATTTGATCGCTTCTTCGATTGAAAGGTGCCTGGGAAGTTTCTTCTCCAGGCGCGGCGTCGAGACCAGCTTGGCGGGATTCATCTCCAACATGCCCTCACGCACCAGGAACTGAAAAAATGTCCTTAATGCCGATAGCTTTCTGGCGATCGAGGTTTTCTGTTTCTGTGCGGTATGAAGCGTCGCCAACCATTCGCGAATTGTGATGTGATCGAGCGCCGCCAGCGCCGGCTCGTTTCTCTTTCCTGTCTTCGGATGAGCTGGAGCGAGGTAATCGTGAAACTGTTGCAGGTCGCTCTGATAATTGCGGAGAGTATGTTCGCTGAGGTTGCGTTCGTAGCGAAGATGCTCGAGAAACTGAGTTAGGAATTCATCCAGCATAAAATCTCGATTACCAGCATCAACTGCCATGACACACGGGATGGACACTGATCAATACAACTTCTTCGCTTTCAAGGGCGCGCTCAGCTGAGTGCTTCATGCAATCAATATATCTCGTCAGAATGAGTCGATCTCGCTCCCATAGAAGTGGGACGTCAGAAAAGAGAATATTGATCTTGTCGGAAAAAATGAGGCCGTCAAGTGACCGGTATTTGCCTGAGGCCGCAACTTGGGTACATCCGCCAAATGCATAAGTCAGTTCCCTAGCCAATTCCTCAAGCAGGTCACGATATGCGATGTCGAATGAGTCAGGAATGAAGATCTCGATGCGGACTTTTTCGGACGGCGGCAATGAATTTCTCCCTGCGTTTTGGGAATGACTTCATTCGCTCCAGGGCTTCTTCCCGCGTTACCTTTGCTCGTTTCGGGCGCCCCCGCTTTGGCTGTTTCTTCAGTTCTTTCATCAGATTCTCTTCTAAGGGCAATCTATTGTCTTGTCAATATCAACGCCAATCGGTCGCGTTAATTTCAATACAAGAGACCTGTCACATTTGTAACTACCGCCGCTAGTCGAGTGGGTACCTAATGGTCGTGAAACTCGGGCGTTTCAAGCCAGGCAGCGCCAGTTCTTTGTGAGGTATATCCTATCGAGATGAGGTGAGACTTTCACCAATCATTCGTGGCAACATTCGCAGCCTTCGGCGAATAGTATCCTCGACGCGCCCTTATGCGCACATCTTTTCGGGATCTAACCTTTAGGTCAATGTTGTGAAAACGGCCGTCGCGCCGTTCATTTCCAGGGTAATAGCTCAGCACGTATTGATGCGCCAGATCAGCTGCGATCTGTTGAAACGCCGCTTTCAATTCATCAGTTGTTTTTGGTATGTAAACCGCGCCACCAGTCTGACCTGAAATCTGCTCCATCCTCCGCTCCGCCGCCAGCGCCCGCAGGTTTGCGCCGTCGTAGAGTCCGGTTTGAACAATAAAAATCTGACAGTCGGAAGCAAGGACTCGTTGAATTGTAGTCTCAAAGTCGTTGCGGCTGGTGGTTTCAATACCATCTGAAACGATGACCATCACCCGCCGGCCGCTGTAAGGCTTGAGATAGCCGGCGGCATCAATGATAGCGTCGAACAGCGACGTTGATCCTTCAGGTTTGCCAAAGCTCTCAATCGTGCGTTCCAGCAGGTCCACATCGTTAGTCAGCGGCTGCGCCAGATAGCTGTCACTCTCAATGGAGTAAATCGCCGCCTCATCGGTTCGTCGCATCACCTGCCGGAAGAAATGCCGCGCTGCCTGTTTCTCGAAGTCGCGCGCGTAATCCAGACTGCCACTGTTGTCGAAAAGCATTACCAGCCGCACGCTGGTTTCGGCACGCGTCATATCGCTTATTGCTTTCAACTGGCCGTCAACGCGCAACTCAAAGTCTTCCAACTTCAAACCGGTTACGGCGATTCCCTTCAGATCGACAACAGAGGCCGGAATCGGCACGAGATTAGAAATGACGCGGATCGTATCCGACTCATCAACCTCATCGCTTGAATTTTCGTTTGCAGAATCGCCTGGACGTGGCTGGGCGTCGGAACTTTGCGACCTGGATTTCGCTGGTGTGGCGGAACTGCTCGGCTCTGTGCTGGGACTGGTTGACTTGTTCTTCCTTGCCGAGGTTTTGGGAGTCTTTTCTTTGTTGCGCCCTGACTGTGCCAAGACGATGGTAGCCAGACCCGCACCCAACAACACAATTAGTACCAGCACCAACCCGATTGACAGGCGATCGGGCAAAAAGATCTGCCTTCTCATGCGCTGGCCTGCAACGCCGGCGAATCGTGGTGTATTACTTGAAGCCAATTGTCCCATTCCTTCAATGCAAGCTCGACTTGAAGATTGTGGCGGTCACGCTTTCTACGCACCCGCCTGCGATCTTGTTCCGGCAGTGGCTCCAACAGGGCGAAGGTAATATTCACCGGCTGGAAATTTTTTGTTTCCACGTTGGATACGTATCGCGCCAGCGCGCCGGTGGCACTAAGACGCGGTGCTTGAAGGAGCGGCTGCGCCATTGTCAGCCGGGCGGCATTTTGGCCGGCGAGCCATCCCATGGCAACGGATTCAACATAACCCTCGACGCCCGTGATTTGTCCCGCGAAAAAAATGTTAGGCCGCTCGCGCATCTGCATGGTTTCAGCAAGCACGCGCGGTGAGCAGATGTAGGTGTTTCGATGGATCTGACCAAACTGCAAAAACTCCGCTTGCTCCATGCCCGGAATGAGGCGCAGCACCCGCGCCTGTTCGCCGTAACGTAGATGATTCTGAAAGCCAACCAGGCTGTATGCATCCGCCATTAAATTTTCCTGGCGCAGCTGCACCGCAGCATAGGGCTCGCGGCCGGTGCGCGGATCGAATAATCCCACCGGCTTCATCGGGCCAAACCGCAGCGTGTCAACACCGCGCCGCGCCAACTCTTCAATCGGTAAGCACGACTCAAACCAGCGTGTCTCCTCAAAGCGCTGGAGCGGTACGCTTTTGGCTTCGATGAGTGCAGCATAAAAACGCGCATATTGTTCCTCATCAAAAGGGCAGTTCAAATAGTCGTCGCCGCCTTTGCCGTAACGCGCCGCCGGAAAAGCAATCTGACGATCAATCGAGTCGGCCGCGACAATCGGAGCGATCGCGTCGTAAAAATAAAGCTGATCGCTGCCGGTAAGTTTCATGATCTCAAACGTCAATGCGTCGGAGGAAAGTGGACCGGTGGCGATGATTGTTATCTCGTCGGCGGAAATCATCTTTACTTCTTCGCGGATCACCTCGATGTTGTAGTTGTTCTGAATGCGCTCCGTAATAAGCTCAGCAAACTTTTCCCTATCGACAGCGAGCGCCGCCCCTGCCGGAACACGCGTTGCGGTCGCACAGTCCATCACCAGTGAACCTGCACGACGCAGTTCTTCTTTGAGCAAGTAAGGGGCTGATCCTACTTCATCCGACTTCAGCGAATTTGAACAGACTATCTCGGCGAGTTTGTCAGTGCGATGCGCGGGCGTTTTTGTCACTGGCCGCATTTCAAAGAGACGCACCTGCGCACCGGCGCGAGCCGTCTGCCACGCCGCTTCGACGCCCGCCAACCCACCGCCGATAACATTTACTTTCTTCATAAACACTTCTATCCAATTGGTTGGCCAAATGAGTGTGTCGCGGCTGTGCCGCCTTCCGTGCGGAAAGGCTATGCTTTTCCGTCACGTTCAATCTTTCGATCTTCCGTTTCCACCAGTCAACAATCTCTTCGTTTATCCCAAACCACAAACAGCAGCGCAACAATCCTTCGGAAAACTTATTATGCCTAAGTTAAGGCTTCTTCTCGGATGGCGCATCGGTTTTAGGTGCATCGAGTTTGTATTCGCCCACGTCGCCGGAAAAATGTTTGTAGTCGCTCCATTCGATTGTTTGGTTGTAGTCGCCGCCGCCAAACAGCAACACCTTAACCGAAAGATTTATTTGCGCCATTCGCGGCATCCAAACGCCTTCGTTCATGCGCGTCTGCTCCATTACGAATGCAGCACCCGGACGCAGATTGACCAGCAGCCCACCGGCCATCTTGAATTCTTCCGCCAGCCGCGCTTCGAGCCTCATAACCTGCTTATCGAGTGGGTCTATCCAGGCAACACCTACCAGTTTTGAAATCAAGTCTTCCTGTCGATTTGTGGGTTTGAACCCAGGACGCGGGCGGAAGTCGAAAACTACGGCATCACGATCACGAAAGCGCTCGCGCCTCGGAGAAACGAACTCATGAATCTTCAGGAACTGGGAAATATCAACGTCGTCATCATCTTCGCCCTTTTTCGCTCGAGCGCTTCTCTTTTTCTGACGCTCAGCGCGTAGCTTCTCCGCCGTCTCTCGATTTTTGTCTTTATCGCGTTCAGCTTTGTCGAACTCTTCCTCCACTCGTTTCTGTTCTTTGGTCGCACGCTCACCGGAAAGTGGAACTCCATTCTCGCTGATCAACTTCATCACCGGCGCGCGATAGGCGATTGGGAACACTTCGTACACCTTCGCCGTTTCTTTCTTGACTTCGCCTTTGCTGGTTATCTCCCGAGCAGTCTCTTTTTGCACAAACGAATACTCGGTGAAGCGCTGTTCGAGTTGATCCTGGTTGCGCGACACTTCGCGCAGCAAGGCTGGCACATCGAGAGCTTCAACAGGTCGCGGCGGATCGAAAACCGCGTCAGCGATTCCAGCGTTGTAAGTGACGCGCTTCAACAAGAACGTGAGCTCGCCGGAACTGCGGATGTCAATATTTATCCGATGCGCTTCGAGAATGTTCCCTTCAGAACGGTAATCGCTAAAACGAGTAGTGGTCTTGCGAGCGTCGTCTTCGATGCCAACCAGCAATTTCGTGGTAGGGCTGAACAGGTAACGCAAACTCGCGCCGCTGCGAAGCGAGAATTCAAGGATGTACGCAGAGTCCGCTCCTGCGCTTAACGAAACAACCCGCGCAAGTACATTGCGTTTCTTAATGTCAACGAGATGGCTGGCGTCGAGCACCGCCTGAAGCCTGGCGGCGGCAGCTTCGGAGTCGGTCAGGGTGTGGACTCTTCCGTCAAGGCCGTATATCCAGGCTGATCTCGGATTTGCTGCTGAGACTATTTCACCATTTCCGAAAGTAAGCTGGGCGCGAACCGATGCGGGAAATTTTATTTGCGTCTTCGCAATCCCCATCGTCCGCTCCTTGAGTTGAATATCCCACTCATAAGTAGCGTCGCGAATGTCAGCGATGCGCTTCTTGCCGCCAATCGTTTTCAAATAGCTGTCTACAATCTTCTCAGCCGAGGGCAGACGATTTGGCTTTGTCGCTCGCGTTTGCGCACGCAGCAATTGCTGATTTCCACCGAGGAAGAGCAGCAACAGCAGTGCACTGCTCGCGATGCGTCCGCAGAAAGATGACCACGTGCGACCGGACAAACGACTCAACTGAAAGCAAATCACAGGTTGGGAAGCGGGCGTGCCCCGGCTCTTGGTTGAAGGATTCCTTAAGTGAGCGGGGTAAACCCACCTTCCCAAGGACGACGTTTTGTTTCTTGAGTCATTCCTTAGCCGCAGTGCCTGACCTACTTCTTTTTTTTCGCTGTCACCTTTCGCTTGCTTGACC
>DASZDU010000224.1:0-12849 GCA_035941655.1 Pyrinomonadaceae bacterium
TGCGCTCCCAGCAAACGTTGAGCGGTGTCAGCGGGCGATTTCGCTCACACCTTCAAGCAGGCGTTGGATTTCTTCAGCAGTCGTGTAACAGGCGCAACCCGCGCGCACCAGTCCTTCCTCGCCGAGTCCTAACCGTTCAACAACAGTCGCCGCGTAGAAATCCCCGTGTGAGAGAAACAGTCCGCGAGCTGCCAGGCTGCGCGCAACTTCAGTTGATGTCACTCCGTCTACTGTGAATCCGATGGTTGGCGTTCGCGGCAAGTCCGGCGAGGGTCCGTAAACACGAACGCCTTTGATCGAGGTCAAGCCGTCCCAGAGAGTTCTTATTAACTCTGCGCTCCGTTTGTGCAGGCCTTCATAAGCTGCTGCCAGTCGGGAGCGACGCGTCTCACCTTCGCTGAGCGATGCCATAAAATCGATGGCCGCTCCAGCTCCGACGATCCCCTCCTGATTCTGCGTGCCGGTCTCCACGTTTTCCGGCGACGCATCAGGAGCGGGAATGAGCTTGGGGAAGTCGATTGATTCGAGTAGGGCAAGTTTGCCAAAGAGAACACCCACGTGCGGGCCATAGGATTTGTATGACGACATCGCGAGAAAGTCGCAGTCAAGCGCCTGCACATCGACGAGTTCGTGGGGTGCGTAGTGAACAGCATCAACGAAGGCGAGGGCACCAACCGATCTTGCCATGCCGATGCCGCGCGCCATGTCATTAATTGTGCCCAGCGCATTTGAGGCCGCACCAATCGCGATTAGCCTGGTGCGTTTAGTTACCAACTGTTCGAAACCATCCCAATCCAGCTGGCCGGTTTCGGGAACCAGCTTCACGGTTTTCACCTTAACTCCACGTTCAACCGTCAATCGACGCCAGGGCGCGACGTTCGCGTGATGATCCAATTCGGTGACGATAACTTCGTCCCCGCTTTCAAACTGTGCACCCAAAGCTCTCGCTAAGTGAAATGTCAGCGTCGTCATGTTGGCGCCGAATGCAATCTCTTTTGGCGAGGCGTTCAGAAGATCGGCGCACGCATAGCGAGCCTGATCGAGCGCCGCATCAGTCTCTTCGCTGGTGGGGTAGGCCCAATGGGTGTTTGCGTTGTGATGGTAAAGGTAGTCGGTCATTGCTTCGACTACTTGCCGCGGCACCTGTGTGCCGCCGGGTCCATCAAAATAAGCGACGGGAAAGTTGTTGTGAACGCGATCGAGTGCGGGGAAGAATGAACGTATTTCGGCAGTTGAAGTCAGTGTCATAGGGTTTGTGGGAAGAAGTTATCCGAAGAATATGCAGACTAAGTTAAGAACATCGGTATCGCCAAACTGCTGTGCCATTTGTCGTGGCGTTTAGAGGAAATCTGTGGAATCTGCGCAATCTGTGGATGGCTGCTCAGATTCATTGTTTTCTAATGTTCGAGCCACGCGCGCTCAAACCAGATTCCCTTATGCGAAAAGTTGCTTATCTATGCCTGCTGGCCGTGGCGCTTTCTGCCTGTGCGCTAAACGCCCAGCCGGTGCCACCCTGGCCCAGCGACGCTTCCGCGCCCGCACTCCCCGAAGCGCTCGGCGTTAACATTCATTTCACCGATCCCGATCCGGGCGAAGTAAAGATGTTGGCCGCAGCGGGTTTTCGTTGGGTCCGAATGGATTTCGTTTGGCAGCGCACTGAAATGGAAAAGGGCAAGTATGATTTCTCGTCTTACGATCGGCTTTTAAAAGCGCTTGATGAATATAACATTCGTCCGCTGTTCATCCTCGACTACGCCAACACTTTGTATGACAACGGCCAGGCACCGTCCACGAACGAAGGCCGGCGCGCTTTCGCGGACTGGGCGGCCGCGGCTGTGTTCCGCTACCGCGGACGCGGCATCCTCTGGGAAATCTATAACGAGCCTAACACGGGTTTCTGGACGCCGGCGCCGAAAGTTTCGGATTACGTCGCCTTGGCGCTCGAGACGAGCAAGGCAATTCACTCAGTCGCTCCAGCAGAACAGATCATCGGACCAGCCGTGTGGGGTATGGATCTGGATTTTGTTGAAGAGTGCCTGCGAGCAGGCTTGCTGAATTATTGGTCAGCCATATCGGTTCATCCTTACCGCAAGGCAGAGCCTGAGACAGTGGTGCAGGATTACGCGAGCTTGCGAAAACTGATTGAAAACTATGCGCCGCCGGGGAAGCGCGTGCCAATCATCTCCAGCGAGTGGGGCTATTCCGCAGCTTCATTCAATATGGGAGAAGCAAAGCAGTCGGCGCTTTTGGCGCGACAACTGCTGATCAATCAGTCGCAGGGGATTTCACTCTCGATCTGGTACGACTGGCAGGACGATGGGCACGACCCCGCGCAGATTGAACACCACTTCGGTACGGTGCGGGAGCCTTACCACAATAACCGCGAGCCGGTCTACGATCCGAAGCTCTCGTATCAAGCAATCAAAACGCTAACAGCAATCTTAAAGGGACTTCGGTTTGGTGAAAGAGTTTCCACTGCAAAGCCGGATGATTACGTTCTTGTCTTCAGAGCAAACGGCGAGACCAGGATTGCTGCCTGGACGACCTCCTGGTTTGATCGCACCGTAGCGATTCCGGTGCGCGATGGTAGGTATCGAATCATCAGCCACACAGGTGAAGATGTCGCGCGGAAGAATTCCACTCAGTCGAAACTGGTACTCAACCTCACGAATGCTCCGCAATACGTGGTGATGGAGCGACCTTGAAGCCGGGGCGCAGCCATCCTGTCTGCACTGAAGGGTATCTCCCTCTCCCTTTGGGGAAGGGATGGGGAGGGCTTTAGTAGTGCGTCGCCCAAGACCCTTCCTAGGTTGAATGCAAACGTTTCTCGCGCTACGCGCTCACTGCAGACAGGATGTCTGCGCTCCCAGCCAAAGGTCTGCTCACTGCCGACAGGATTCCTGCGCTCCGTCGGAAAAATTGAATCTGCCGGACACCCGCGAGAGTAGTTCCAGAAAAGCGGAATAGAACCCCGATTGCCCATTTAAGTCCTCTGCAGCCTTTGTTTATGAACAACCAGAACGCCCGCAAAAACGAGCAAGCGCAAATCTCTCTGCGTGACGTAGCAAGCATTTTATTCCGTCACAAGCTATTGATCTGTACCACCTTTCTGACCGTCTTGATCGGCACTGCTGTGCTGACCTTTCTCATGCCCAACGAATATGAAGCGCGCATGAAGATTCTGGTTAAGAACACCCGCTCCGACGTGCCAATCACTCCTGAGCGCACAACCGGAACTGCCGGCACTTATTTCGAAAACGAAGTCTCAGAAAATCAGATCAACTCAGAAATTGAATTACTGACCAGCGAGGATCTGCTGAGTCAGGTTGTCACTGAAGCTGGTTTGAATGGGACCACTTCATCGCTGATGGCGAGGCTGGGTTTGAAACAGTCGCCGCGCACACAAGCTGCGCAGATAGAGGCGGCGCGCACGCAGTTACGCAAGGATCTCGTGATTAATCCGGTGAAGAAGGCCAACATTATCGAGATCAGATACACCTCAGGCTCGCCCGAGCTGGCCGCCACCGTGCTGCGCAAAGTGCAGAATCTCTACCTGGACAAGCACGTCAAACTGCATAGGCCTCCCGGAACATACGATTTTTTCAAGACCCAGGCGGATCAGTCTGAGAGCCAATTGAAGGATGCAGAGCAGCAGCTTTCAACTTTTCAGCAATCGATGAACGTGGTTTCGCTGACGCAACAAAAAGAGCAGACGGTGCAAAAACTTACGGAAGCCAAGTCGAAGTTCCTTGAGACCCAGGCTTTTCTACGTGAAGTCAACGATCGCATCGCCAAGGTCCAACAGCAACTGGAGACGGTTGCGCCCCGCATCGTCACACAGCGGCGCGCGCTGCCGAATCAATTTTCGAGCGAGCGCCTCAACACGATGATGGTGGAATTACAGAACAAACGGACCCAGTTGTTAACAAAATTCAGACCAGACGACCGGCTGGTGCAAGAAGTGGATCAGCAAATCAAGACCACGCGTGCGGCGATGGAAAAAGCGACGCACGAGACTGCCACAGAGCAATCAACCGATCTGAATCCTTTACGACAAACGCTGGAAACAGAACTTGCGCGCGCGCGTGTCGATCAAGCAGGAGCGCAAGGCCGCTTGGGATCGTTAGCCGGCCAGGTAAGCCAGTATGAAGGACAGCTTTCGCGGCTCGAGGGCATCACCGCCGAGTACGAAGGACTGAATCGCAAAGTGAAAGAGAGCGCCGAAAATTATCAGCTCTACAAGAAGAAAGAGGAAGAGGCGCGCATCACTGACGAGCTCGATCAGAACAAAATCACCAACGTCTCCGTGGCTGAAGCGCCGATGAGTCCACAACTTCCGGTGCGGCCAAACCGGCCAATGAATCTGTTGTTAGGAGCATTTCTCGGGGCACTGTTAAGCATGGGCGGTGTGGCGGTAGCGGAATTTTTGCGTGACACAGTGCTAACGCCGCAGGAACTCGAGGCCCTGACAGGGCAAGCCGTATTGGCGTCGCTGCCGAAAAACGGTCGTCTGCCTCAGTCTGGGCCGGCCGATGCTCTTGCCGGCGATTTGAAGCTTGCCGGACGACAAATTACTCGTGAGCCACAGCTTGAGTGGGTCAGAGGAGACTAAAGAGATTCTTTCTGGAGTTCAGCGCCAAAGGCGCGAAATTGGAAAAGCGACTAGCAAAACGACGACTGTTCAGACGGCTAACATGATTTCGCGCTTTCAGCGCTGTCACATTTCTACTTCTCGGACCTGAGCCGTTGGCCCAGGCTATTACATTTCGCGCCTTTGGTGCTGAAATCAAGACACGGCCTTTGTAGCCACGAGACTTAAAAGATCGATCGTTGGGATCAATAAACCGAAGCAGCAGTTAGGGAACAGAACAAAGTGGGATTTTATCTTGAACTGATCAGGAACGTCTTCCAGGCTCTCGACGCTCGCGGAAAATTGCGGCATCGCGTCGTGGCTTTCACCTCAGCAACGCCGCAGGAAGGCGCGGCGGAGGTGGTAGACATGATTGCGAAAGAGTTGGCAGCGCAGACGCAGAAACGTGTTTTGCGAGTCGAGGCGGCGGCTTTCCAAAATCTCTACCTGGCAGATCCAAAACACATTGCCCGGCACTGTGAAGAAACTGAAATCGAAAATTTGCTGACGTTATCCGTACAGCAAGCACCGCCCGCGTTTACCACAACGCGAGGTTTGAGGAGAGCGGGCGATTGGGAATCGAATCCTGAGTATCGCGGCGCCTGTCTCGACGCATTACGCTGGAATTTCGATTACGTGCTGATTGATTGTCCTCCCCAGGGCGCATCGTCGGACGCCACCACACTCGCTCAACTTGTTGACGGGGTCTGCGTGGTCGTGAAGGCCGGACAAACACGGCGTGGTCAGATCCAGCGGTGCCAACAAATGATCGAAGCGGCGGGCGGAAATTTTCTCGGCTTCATCCTTAACCAAAGACAATATCCGGTACCCAACTGGCTCTACCGCCGGCTGTAAACGAAGTCATGATTAAGAAAACGATCGTTATCGCATTGTTGCTGGGCACGTTGAGTCTGCCGCTTTGCGCGCAAACCCAGTCGGTTCGCGAGCGCACGGGGCAGGCGCCGCAGCTCGGCGCATTTGGCGCCGAAGAGCGCTACGTGCTGCAACCGGGCGACGTGCTCGACATCCAGTATCGCTACACGCCTGAATTCAATCAGACGATTGCGGTGCAACCCGACGGTTACATTTCGCTGCAGATTGGCGGAGATGTGAAGGTGTCCGGCCGCAATCTCAATGAAGTTCGCGATCTGATTCTGACGAAAGCGCGTACGCGGCTCGCAGCTCCCGAACTAACCGTAATTCTAAAGGAGTTTCAAAAGCCGTATGTCGTGGTTGCAGGCGAAGTTCCGCAGCCCGGCAAGTTTGAGTTGCGCGAAAAGCTGACAGCGATTCAGGCAGTGCTGTTGGCGGGCGGATTTAAGGACAGCGCGAAGTCGTCACAGATCGTGGTGTTTAGAAAACTAAACGCCGACACCGCGGAAGTCAGGACTTTGAACTTCAAGACGCTCCGGCATACCAGCGACCTGGAAAACGATCTCACCCTACAACCCGGCGACATGATTCTGGTGCCGCGTAACCGTATCAGCAAGATCGAACGCTACATCAGGCTCGCGAGCCTGGCAGCATTTTTGAATCCCATAATTCGTTGAACTCGAATGACAGCGCGCTACGGACAATTAGCAAACTTCTTCATGAAGATCACCGACCTCGGGCTAATGCTCGCGGCGCTCTGGCTGGCTATTGTCATCAACTATGCCCCTGCCGATCAGTCGAGTGTGTCGGCATACGCGGTCGATTTCCTATCAACCAGAATTAAAGTGGGCAATGCACTGCTGGGCGGGTTGCTGTTAATTATCTGGTACATCACTTTTGAGTTGCAGGGTCTGTACCGATCTCATCGACTCAGCACATTCCGGGATGAACTCAAAGAAATCGCGCGCGCCGTCGGCGTGGCGACTGTAGCTCTGCTGATTGTGGCGCAAGCAGGCCGATGGAAAACGATCAATCTTCGTACGACGGTCTGCGTCGGTGTCATTGTAATCACGCTGATTGGCGGCATGCGTTTGCTGCTCAGGATCCATCTGCGACGGCTGCGTCTGCGTGGACATAACATCAAAAAGCTCATGCTAATCGGCAACGGCCCCCGCGCCGAATGGCTGGCGAGGCATGTAGCTCAGCGAACAGATCTTGGTTATCGCCTGGTCGGCTACGTTGATGAGGAACGCCGCTTCAAAGATCGGGCTACGTTTGACGTTCCCTGGCTCGGCTTTATCGTGGACCTGCCGCGCATCATCGCTAACGAAGTTGTCGACGAAGTCTTCATAACGCTACCGGTAAAATCGCAATACGCTCGCATCGAATCGGCTATCACTATCCTGGAAGAGCAGGGAATCATGGTGCATTTGTTTTCCGATCTCTTTCCACACAAGCTGGCGCGATCGCGCGCCTGGGAATTTGAAGGCACGCCGCTGGTGTCGCTTCACAGCGCGCCGTCGATCAGTTGGCGCACCGAAGCAAAGCGAGTTATCGATTTTGTGGGCTCAGCGATCTTGTTGGTGTTCTTGTTGCCATTGCTGCTGCTGGTGGCTGTCGCCGTCAAGCTGGATTCAGCGGGCCCCATTTTCTTCATACAGGAACGCATGGGTTACAACAAACGCCGCTTTCGCATGATCAAGTTTCGAACCATGTCGGCGGACGCGGAAGCGCGGATGAAGGAAATCGAACATCTCAACGAAACTGACGGCCCGGCCTTCAAGATTCGTCACGATCCGCGCCTGACGCGTATCGGACGCGTACTGCGCAAGCTGAGCATCGACGAATTACCGCAACTCATTAACGTGCTGTTTGGCGATATGAGCCTGGTTGGACCAAGGCCGCTACCCATGCGCGACGTAATTGGTTTGGAAGTCGCGTGGCAAAAGCGCCGGTTCAGTGTTAAGCCGGGACTGACTTGTTTGTGGCAGGTGTCGGGACGCAGCAATCTCTCTTTCGAAGAATGGATGCAGCTGGATCTGGAATACATCGATCGCTGGTCGCTGTCGCTTGACTGCAAAATTTTGCTGCGAACAATTCCGGCCATTATTTCCGCCGAAGGCGCGGTCTAAGCCAGGTACTTCGCGTTTAGAAAGGGCACTTGTGCCCGGCGGGCAGGCGGACAAGTCCGCTATCTAAAAATGGAATCGTAGAGAGCTGTTGCGGTCGAACACCATGGTTGCTCGAAACATAAAACTGGTTTTCAGCGCAAACGCACTGAGTCTGCTTTGCGGGGTGATCACCAGTCTTCTGAGCGCGTGGGCATTAGGTCCCGCCGGGCGTGGAGACCTGCTTGTCGTCATGCTTTGGCCGCCGGTCTGCGCAATGCTGGTGACGTTTGGCCTGACACAAGCTCATCGCTATTGGGTGGCGAAAGAGCCCGAATGCGTTTCCATGCTCTTTTCAAATGCCATTCTCTTTTCTCTAATCGTCGGCTTACTCGCGCTTGCTGTTGGCGAGTTGGTCATTCCGCATCTGGTAGGCGAGCGCAGTCCCGAAGTCATGCGGTTGGTGCGCATTTATCTTATAAATATTCCGGCAGCCCTGCTTCAGTTTTTGATGCTTGGCCTGCTGGAAGGTGGCCGCCGTTTCGGTTGGGCCGGCGCCTCGCGACTCATCACGTTTGCAGTACAAGCCGCGGCTTACCTGGCGCTTTGGCTTGTCGGTCATTTGACGGTCCAAACCGCAGCTTTCTCAGCGATGGCCGGACAGTTCTCGGCGATGGGGTTGGGGCTGTTTGCCGTTTGGCACGAATTCCGTCCCAGCTGGAAACCCGGTTGGAAAGCCTGGCGCGACGCGTTGCACTACGGAATGCGTGGGTATCCCGGCACGGTTGCCGACTTTGCCACCCTCAGAATGGATCAACTCCTGCTCGGCGGCTTAGCGTCGAGCACTGCTATTGGACTTTATTTTGTCGCTGTTCGTCTTTCTGAAATCACGGCGATACTTGCGAGCTCGGTCGGCGACGCTGTGATGCCGGAGGTCGCGGCGTCGAAACATTCCGAACGCGCCGACAACCTTCTGGCGCGCAGTCTGCGCCTGACTGTTTACACACATCTGTTCGTCCTGCTTCCGCTCTGGCTGGCAGCGCCACACATTCTGCGGTTTGTTTACGGTGAAAGCTTTCGCGCAGCCGGCGGCACACTGCGCATTCTGTTGGTTGCTTCCGTGGTGTTAACTGCGGGTGGTATTGCGATCAGCGGACTTAACGGTTTCGGTCATCCCGGCCGGGCAACGATCGCTCGCATTGCTTCCGCGCTGGTCACGGTGATTGCTCTGCTGACTTTGCTGCCACGCTATGGAATCGCCGGTGCCGCGGCAGCGTCGTTAATGGGCTACAGCGTCATGATGTTGGTGGCTTTCATATTCCTGGTGCGCGAAAGAGACCGAAGTGTTTGGAGTTACTTGCGACCACGCGTTAGTGACTTGCCTATGAATCAACTCAGGTCGTGGTTGCGCTTGCCAGTAGCGGCGACGCAAAACCTGACTGCGAAGTCTTCCTAACTTTGTTTTGAGATGAGTGCTAACGCCCACGTCTATCAACAGGTCACCGTAGCCCGACGCTCGCCAATTGTTTGGCTGGCGCCGCTGCAGGGTGCGGCAGCTCTAACTGTGCTCGCGATTGTCGGCGCGGGGCAACTCCTGCGTGGATGGATACTCGGCGCACTGTTTTTTCTCATGGCCACGCCGCTGCTGATCAGTCTGGAAGCTGGATTGGTTGCGATGCTTCTGTTCGAACCCTTTCGAGGGCTCATCCGGCGAGCGCAATATCTCATTGTCGACTATTCACAACTCGATCCAATCCACGTGCTGACGCCGCTGGTCACTCTGATGGCGATCGCAAAGCTCGTGCAGCGATATCGTTTGAACATTGTTCGCGCGACACCACTTGCCGGTGCAGTTTCGATCCTCGCAGCAATCTTCCTGGCGCAGATCTTCAATCCTTTGCAAGGCGGCATGATGATTGGATTGTCGGGCGCGATGTTGATGCTGGTGCCGGTTACCTGGTTCTATTTCGGCCAGGTAATGAGCTCGCGATTCATGCGCGTGGCGCTGCAATTGATTGTTGCGCTGGGCATCGTCACTTCACTGTATGGCGTTTATCAATTGATTTGGGGGTATCCGCAATTCGAGCGTTACTGGCTCGACAACGTTGAGTTTTATGTTTCGATTGGCGTGGGCCATGTCAAGCGCCCAGTCGCAACGTTCACCAATGCTGAAGAATGGGGCCGCTACATCGCCATGGGCACGGTGGTAGCTTTCGGTTTCAGCGCGGGCGCCCGGCCTCTGCTGACCCGCGTCAGTTGGTTTGTTTGCGGCTGCTGCCTGGCGACTGTGTTGCTGTTTACCGGACAGCGCACCGCAATTTTCGGATTGCTGCTGGGTTTCGCAGTGCTGTTCTTGCTCGGCGCCCGAGAGTTTCGCGGTGTTTTAGTGCGCGTCTTTCTGCTTTTGTTACCGATCGTGCTGATCGCGACGCTGGCGAAACCGCCTTCTGAAGATGAGATGTGGAACAAGGAAGAGACGGAAACGGTCGGCACGCTGCTATCGCACACACAAAGAGGAACACTCAAACCGACGGGCGAAGATAGTTTGTATGTGAGACTGGAAGTCTGGAAGGACCTGGTCATCAATGTCATTCCCTACCGTCCGTTTGGCGCTGGACTGGGAGCGGGATCGCTTGGCGCTTTGAAGTTTTCCAATGTCAACGACGAGATAGCAATCGACAACTTCATCCTGGTGCTGGCGGTTGCCGTTGGCATACCCGGAGCGCTGTTGTTTGTCTGGATATTGAGCCGCGCCACAGTATTCGCTGTGCGGCAATCGAGGCGCGCAGTCCCCAGCACACCTGAAGCCGTTATGGCGCGAATCATCGCCGCCTTGATGCCGGTTTTTATTCTCAACAACTTTTTTGGATTGACGTTTTCATTGTATGCCGTGGCTCCCGTCGGCTGGCTCATTATCGGCTGGATTAGCGGACAGGAAAGCCGTGCGAGGCAGGCGGGCAACGAAACTTTCGAGCTGTAGACATAAATGAACAGGCTCCATCCAATCGACTTTCGCCTTTTCGCGCTAAAGCAACCCCGATGAAGATTCTTTTTTACAACCACACCGGTCAGGTCAGCGGCGCAGAGCGGGTGCTGCTACTTATTCTGGCGCAACTTAGTCAAGATCGGTTTGAACCGTTGTTGCTTTGTCCCGGGGAAGGTGAGCTGCGAAAGAACGCGCAGGCTGTTGGGGTGCGTTGCGAGACGGTTAACACTTTGGAAGCGCGCTTTACCTGGCGTCCTCAGCTCCTGTTTCGTTATCTCTCGTCATTCTTTTCAGTGATGCTTCAACTGCGGGCTCGCGTTCGCGAATCGGCGCCACAGCTGATACATGCAAATAGTATTCGTGCCGGGTTAGTGATCTCAGCTGCCACCGTCGGACTAAGAGTACCGATCATTTGGCATGTCCATGATCTCCTGCCGAGACATCCGATTAGCACCTTGATCAGGTTTTTTATTTTGCTACGACCACCAGTGCGGATAGTGACTGTTTCACGGGGTGCCGCCGACAGGTTGCGCGGAAACTTGCTGTCGTACTTCGGCCAGAGGGTTACGGTGACGGTGATTCACAATGCCGTTGATACCGAAAGACTTCGCAAAACGGACGGCGAAAAGAAGACACTGCATAAGGAACTACGACTGCGCGCCGGCGATCCTTTAATTGGAATCATCGGTAACTTGTCGCCGATAAAAGGCCAGCTTGGTCTAATCAGCGCCTTCGCGGAGGTACTCAAACACATTCCTGACGCAGCGCTTTTAATCGTTGGCTCAGCAATTTTCAACCGAGATGATTGTTATCACGAACAGTTGGTATCTCACGCGAAAGTGCTGGGAATTGCCGACCGCGTGCGCTTTCTCGGCCAGCGAAACGACGTGCCAACGATCATTCGCTCGCTCGATCTGCTGGTGCTCAACTCGACGTCGGAGGCCTGTCCGTTAGTAGTATTGGAAGGTTTGGCGTGTGGTGCTCCAGTTTTGTCGACAGCCGTCGGTGGCGTACCCGAGTTGATCGCGCATGGAAGCAATGGCTGGCTAATCCCTTCGCGGGATCAGCAGCAGCTAAGTCAAGCGATCGTGTCGCTTATTCAGCAACCCGATTTGCGTGCTCAACTTGCAGAAAACGGTCGACGACATGTCACGACAAATTTCACCGTGCAAGAGTTCATGGCCGCTCTGGAAGCGCTGTATGCGAACTGCGCTGCAAACTGCGTCCGAACTTTGGCTCGTCATGGTGAACAAAGAAATCCCGACTCGAGAATTGCAGTCTTCCACGACAACTTTGCGCAGATGGGCGGCGCGGAAAAAGTCGCAGAGGAAATCTACGGCCTATTGCCTAATGCGACGCTGCGTACGACCGCCGCAGTTCCTGAAGTGCTGTCGAGCGCATTACGTAACGCAAGGATAAAGACTTCCTGGATGCAGTTTCTTCCCGGCCTCAAGCGCCACTTCCGTCACTACTTTTTGTTCTATCCTTTCGCAGTGGAGTCAGTCGATCTTTCCCGCTATGACCTGATTGTCAGCAGTTGTTTCGGCTACGCCAAGGGAGTTCGCAAACGTCCGGGCGCAGTGCATGTTTGTTATTGCCACACGCCCATGCGTTGGGTCTGGCGTTATGAAGACTACAGCGCGCGCGCTGACTTTGGTCGTATTGCGCGCACGTTGCTGCCAATGTTGCTTGCCGTATTGAAGCGTTGGGACCTGCGGGCGTCGCGTCAACCAGATTATTTTGTCGCCAACTCGCAAGTGGTAGCCGAGCGTATCAAGAAATTCTATGGCCGCGAGTCGATTGTGATACCACCCCCCATCGATGTCAGTCGTTTCCAGAACGAGACCACTGCAGGCAGTGATGACTACTACCTTATCCTGTCGCGTTTGGTCCCTTACAAGCGAATCGATTTAGCGGTTAAAGCCTGTGCGCAACTAAATCGGCCACTGTTCATTATCGGTGATGGTCCGGATCGCGCTCGCCTCGAATCCTTAGCTGGTCCACAGGTGCAGTTCCTGGGCCGGCAAAGCGATGAGGCAGTCGCGCGCTACGCTGCTCGCTGCCGGGCGCTCATATTTCCCGGCGAAGAGGATTTCGGCATGACACCTCTGGAGGTCAACGCCGCCGGTCGGCCCGTTATTGCTTTCCGGGGAGGGGGAGCACTTGAAACAGTTGTTGAAGGCGTGACTGGCGTCTTTTTCAGCGAACCAACCAGCTCTTCCCTGGCGCAGGCAATTCAAGATTTTGAACTC
>DASZDU010000225.1:0-5757 GCA_035941655.1 Pyrinomonadaceae bacterium
GGCGCTGCTCTTTGTCTTTTACGAAGGGCTATTGCGCAGCTTCAGCCACTTCAATCACGATGAGATGCCTGCGGTCTACATCCTGTTTGTGCTGGCTTTTAGTCCCAGCGGCGACGCTTTCTCCTGGGACAGTTGGCGTGGTAGAACGCGACCAAGGCGATCTGGAGTTGTTTATAGCTATCCAATTCTGTTAATGCGCATTTTGCTCGCCTGGTCTTACTTCAGCTCGGCACTGATCAAAATTCGCGTAGCCGGGTTGAGTTATCTGGATGCTGACAACCTGCCTGCTCTTGCGATTGTGCATTCGCTCGACAATTTGCACGACACCCACTTTCGTTGGGCTTTCTGGCTGGCTCACGTGCGCGAGTACACGCCGGTTTTCGCCGCGCTGGTGCTGCTCTGGGAACTTTCGTTCCCGCTCGCGATCTTCTTCAGGCGAGCCAGAGTGATAATTCTGACGATGGGTCTATGCTTCCATTTGGGAACGCTCTTCTTCATGAACATCTTTTTTCCATATCACCTGGCGATGTACCTGGTGTTTGTGGACTGGGGACGAGTGCGCCGGCGAAGTGAAGCTTTCCTGCGTAGCAGCGCGGCACGGATGCGACAGTTAATGAAAGCCTCTGCCCGAGATGTTCATTCTAACTCTCCGGAAAGTGAGTTGAGGTCAACGTCGAAGGTGTCGTGTGAGGGGAAGGCGTAGGTTACGGCATAGTTCGGTACCGTATTCTCTAGGATGGCTTCGCCGCCAGACTCAAGCCATGCATGACCGCTGACTCTGCCATCAGGCTCTCGACGCATGCCAAACAAGATTCGAGTTGCCATTCCATTTAGCGCCAGGTAGCGATGCAACAATGCTGCTCGCTTCCAGCAGCTGGGTTTTAGAATCAACAGGTCAGTTTTCAAAAGAAGATCGACGACCTCGCCCAGCCTTTTCTGAGTTTCGTCTGGTGGAGTCTGCGAGGCAAATCTCGTTTTTGTTGACACGAGGCGCAACGCGCGCGGCAAAGAGAATACTTTTACGGCAATTGAAAGCAGCATAACCCAGCCGGCCATTCTGATTAGCAACAACGCTTGCGCCGGACGGAGAAACACGTTGCGCGTAGCGCGAGTTAGAAGAGTGAAAATTCTAGGCATGTTCCTATGCCAGCGCGACTCGCCAGCAGTTGGGGTAATCGCCTGTCTGGCTGCAGATCGGTTCGGATTGGCTTTGCACAAAGGCTAATGAACAGTCTGGCATCGCGTATCAGAACCGGGAGCGGTAGCGACCGGCCAGGGAATCAACTTAAAAAACGACGCCTTGCCAAAACACAGCGCCCAACGAGAGTGTTTAGCCGGTCGCTACCCCGATGCATCGGGGTTCTGATGTTTGAGCACTTTTGGGGCAAAGCAATTCGATTCTATCCCATCAAAAGCTGTTACTGCGACAGGCACAGATGAAAGCGGTATATTAACTGGACGGAACAGGTGACGAGGATAATGGTCGACAAAAAGATAGCTGCGCCTCGCAAAGCGGTCACAATCTTCTGCGATGGCTCGAGTCTTGGTAACGGGCAAGTCTTGATGCGCGCAGGGGCGGTGGCATTGTTGGGTTATCAGGGCCTGTGGCGGGCGGTAGGCGCTTATCTGGGCCAGGCGACCAATCAGCAGGCCGAAGTGGCAGCCGCGGCTTTAGGATTAGAAGCTTTGCGGGAGCCTTGCAATGTTCATCTTTTTACCGATTCGCGTTACGTCGTGGAAACGATGAGTGGCCGCTTTCGCCGCAAAGCTAATCTTGAATGGTGGGCGCGTTTGGATGCAGCGGCCGCGCCTCACCAGGTGAAGTGGGAATGGACTCGCGGCCACGACGGCAACCTGGTTCAGGAAGCCGCCGATAAAGCGGCGCGCGGGATCGCCGCGAGTGGACGTGTTGACGAAGAGATATTGCAAGCCGCGATCGACAAGGTCGGAACCACCGACGCTCTTGCCGCAGCCGAACCGATCACCTTTGACCCTCATGTTTGAAACACAATCGCTAAAAAGACTTCGTTTCTCTACCGGCCAGGTGCTGACCGCTGAAAACCTCGAACTGGAACAACAATACTTTCGCGAAAAGTTAAAAAGACACAACCGCACTCTGCATGGCTTCGGCATAGTTTCCGGTCTCAAGGTGATTGTTCAGGCGGGTCAGATCATTGTCGAACCCGGATTGGCGCTGGATTGCGAAGGCAACGAGCTCGTCGTCCCTGGCTCTCAAACTGACGCACCTGATACTGATGCACTTCGCGCAGCGTTTGTTTCCCTCCGCTATGTTGAAATGGAGACTGACGAAATTCCGGTTGTGCTAAACGAGCCGGCAACCACTTCCATCGAGAACTGCACGGGACCCTCAACGATAACTGAAAGTGTTGCGATCGAAATCACACCCGACAACTGCAATCGAAGTCACAGGCATCTGCATGCGCGTTGGCTCGCTTGCGGACAATCTCACGCTCTCACTATCGCCAAATTGAAACACACCGTGCGCGGCTGGCGTGTCGAACGCGGTTATCGGCCACCAATGATCAAATAGCTCTAACTCTAACAATTTCACACCCGTTACCTTTTACAACTTTAGATTAAGCTTGACTTGCAACTGCGAAAAAGTATAACTTCCGCGCGATTCGTGTAGAGAACCTTGCGTGAACTGCCAAACCATAGTTCACTCTCTAACTCTCGCGCATACGCGATCTCTCAACCTCAGTCACTATCTCGAAGGAGATAAAAATGAAACGCTATGCAGCCGTTGTGATTTCACTACTTGCCGTAGTCATATTAGTTACTGGTGTATTTGGCAGCATGAGGGAGGGTCAAACGATGCAGGTTCGATTTAACAAACGTGATCTCCCCAAACACGAAGTCCAGATAATCACGTCAGCAGACCCAAGCTTTGAGGCAATGGTTGCCAGCTATTTCAAGACCCAATCAAAGACGGCAAAAGATCTTGAACCTTTCTCGGTTTTTATCAAGAACTCAGGCAACAGAACCGTGGTCGCTTACATGTTGCTTTGGCAGTTGGTGAGAGCGGACGGGCGGGTGCTGACAAATAGAACAGCTTATTCGGAACCTGCGATGCTTATGGGGGAGGAGACGCCAACCGATCCACGCTTTAAGCACACGCAAGCAATCGAACCGAATACGGTAAAGTGTTTTTCTTGGTCGGCGCCGATTGCTGAGGGTGAAGCCGGAATTGGCAGTACGCAAGACCTAAAGGCAATGCTACGTCAAGGCAGTGATGAAAGAAACGCCGCTATTCGTTCTCAATTAACGACAGAATTGACGCAAGCAACAGACCTAACTGTCTCACTCGATGGCGTGTTTTTCGATGATGGAAGTTTCGTGGGGCCCAATACAACAGGTTTCTTCGAACGAATGCAAGCTATAGTTCAGGCTAAACTTGATTTGCTTCGCGACATTGCAGCGGCTGCAACAGAAGGGAAAGAGGATGAAGTTTTTGATGTGATCACCGCGAAGAGTCTAGAACCCGATTCGATAATTACATCAACTGCCTCACCAGAGGACTATTACAAGTATTACACCAAGCTTTTCGCAACCGAGTTGAGCGGTATGAAGAGCTTCTATGGAAAGCAGAAACTTGTCCCACATTTAAAAAAATTACACGAGCGACCGCGCCCTGTGCTGAAAATGGAAGTTTGGGAAGAGAGGTAAAGCCTTGGATCGAAAAAGATCAAGAGCTCTACTCGAGACTTACACAAGCATTGCTGTCTTGCTCGTTGCCATAGCCTCCTTAAGTAGTCTCGCTATTAACTATTTCGGTACGCAGCAGCCCACAATCCTTCGCCCTGGTCTCGAAAGAGGAATGGTTTTGGCTCCAATTCCGACAATAGATTACGGCCACAGCAAACAAACTCTTCTTATCGCTCTTAACACGAATTGTTCATATTGTAGCGAGAGTCTGCCCTTCTACCGGAAACTGGTTTTGGCTAATGGTCTGTCTAATGACAGTCTGCACATCGTTGCAGTTTTTCCCAACAAGGCTGAAGAGGTAGCACGCTATGCAAAAGAAAACGACCTTCTCCTCGATACAATCACGGACTTAGAACTTAGCCGCTTCAAAATCTCTGGGACCCCAACCATGATCCTCGTAAACGATAGCGGAGAGGTTAACGACTTCTGGATAGGTAAATTACCAGACACCGAAGCAGATCAATTAATCCGCTCTCTCACATCTAGCGACGCTAATAATTGAAGACCAGGAGGCGCCAATGCTGCAAGAACCTCACCCCCAAAACTCTGAGCGGATTCTAAGCAGAGTCCTAATTCGGAACTTATTCCTGTTGCTGCTAATGGCTTTTTTGGTGCCATTTTTCGGCGGGAGAAGCGTGTTTGCAACCCTCTTTATAACTGAGATATTGGGAGGTGGGCAGTGCAGATCTATGGCATGGGACAGCCTTGCCATATGTGGAGTGGGGGCGATTTGTGGAGAGGGTCAGACTGCTTTTGCAATCAGCTCTGGTTCGTATGCGCAACTAACATGTCCTAACCGACCCGTTGCGAACACGGCGCAAAGCGATGGAGTGGTTGGCGGGGCAGGCGTGTCCTCAAGCGCCCAGGGAATGGCTACAAACTTTGCACTGATTGGTAACACTTGGGGTTATATGAATTGTAGTGGCTCAACCGACAGACAAACTAACGAGTATCCGACGAATTGTTTTGCGTCAATCCCAACAGACCCGACCATTTGTTACAACGGAGGTGGGTACTGGAACTATTCTGCTAACTACTGTTCTTGGACCCCTGCGCCGTGCCCGGACCAACAGTATGTTTGCGCAGAAATTTGGCAATCTTGGGACGAGTGGCAATGCCAATGTAATGGGACACCTCCTTCGCCGGTGCTGGTTGACGTGCTGGGCGATGGCTTTAGTCTTACGGATGCGCAAGGCGGGATTGACTTCGACATTAGGAACCGAGGGTCAAATTTAAGGATTTCATGGACCACAACCAATTCTGATGATGCCTGGCTTGCCCTTGACCGGAACGGCAATGGCATGATCGACAATGGCTCAGAACTCTTCGGCAACGTAACACCACAGCCTGAGCCACCGGCGGGCGAAGAAAAGAATGGTTTCCTCGCTCTGGCCGAGTTTGATAAGGCCGAAAGCGGCGGTAATGGCGATGGGCTGATAAAGCAGACAGATGCCATCTTTTCTTCGTTACGTCTATGGCAGGACACAAACCACAACGGTATCTCAGAGCCGTCTGAGCTACATACTCTGCTGGAACTCGGGCTCGCAACTCTAGATGTCAAATACAAGGAATCAAAACGGACTGATCAATACGGCAACCAGTTCCGCTATCGAGCGAAAGTCAAAGACGTACACGGTGCACAGGTTGGACGCTGGGCGTGGGATGTATTTCTAGTCACTCAACCCTAAGGACAAGATTGAAGGTTTACTGGACTCGCTAGTTCCGCCCCTTTACTCCGTCGGTTCTGTACGCGCTTCGCTTTCACCTTCGTTAATCCTTATAATTCCGCCTTCTGTTAACCTGACATCTCCCCAATAATGAAGCATCGTCATAATTGAGAATGATGCGATCTGCACGCATGCGTTTGCTGCCTTTGAAAACAGGGTCAAGATCCTCCTTTGCTGCCGCACGCATGGCCGCGAACTTGCTGAGCTGCATCTTGCTTGCGCTTCTATTTCCGTCAGGACCGGCGGCCCAACAACCGCCGCCTTCGGGTTGGGAATGGCAGAATCCACTACCGCAGGGAAACAC
>DASZDU010000226.1:0-10249 GCA_035941655.1 Pyrinomonadaceae bacterium
ATTTCGATCAGTGGAGACTTCGGCACCAGCCTCGCGGTAATCGTCATCAGTGCGCGCGGCTCCCAAACCTGCATTGGTCTCAACGATAACGCCAGCCTTCAACGCTAAGAGTTTTTTTACTGAATCCGGCATTAGCGCCACACGCGCTTCCCCAGCTTGCATTTCGCGCAACACGACGACGTTCATGAAAATCTCCGTTTGGTATTCCCATGCTTTAGCCGTAGTTCGCTGAAGCGGAAGAGAGGGCTGTGCAGGTTCTGGGTTGGTTTAACGCCAACTTCGCCCGGCTGATCAGGCATAAACCTCTGAGGCTGGTTGGTGCTGGAATAAGTCAACGTGACTTTGGAACCGGGCAATAAAGCCAACTGATTAGAATCATGTGGAGCAGCAAAAGTATATCATCGAGCAGCCGCCGAATGGGATGCGCCGACAGTGAGCGCGTTCCTCCACAAGTTCCTTTATGATTACTGTCTTCGTACTCACCACAGAGGCATAGAGATCATAGGCGACGCACAGAGAATTTCGAACCTGCCACTACCTCACTTTCGGTACTGATACAGTTTCAATATTGAATTGAAGCCGGCAACTATGGATAAGGTGAGCAAGCCAACACAAAATCAGAACCCCGACGCCTCGGGGTAGCGACCGGCCGAATACTTAAGTTCTTTTAAAAACTTTCTAATGATTGCGCGCATCCCTGGCCGGTCGCTACCCCGAGGCGTCGGGGTTCTGACTTCGGTACTAAATCGTGTGAAGTTCGAGTCGAGGACTTCACTTTCGCTTACCTTGCTAATCCCGGGGTCGGAAACCTATAATCCGAATCCAATCAGGCGCATTGGTGTAGTTGGTTAACACGCTGCCCTCTCAAGGCAGAGATCACGGGTTCGAGTCCCGTATGCGCTACCAAAGTTTCTCTGGCCACCGTTATCCGAAATAAAAAGCCACCGTCGAGAACTCGACGATGGCTGTTTTGTTTTTGCTGTTGATAACGCTATTTCGTCAGAAGACCAGCCTTACCGCCAGCTGGATGTCGCGTGGACCGCCGCCGCCGAGAAATGGATTGCCAATACCGACGTCCGGGGTCACCGTTATTGGCAGAAAGCCGGTGCCGCGGCCCGTTACCGGATCAATGCTTGAAGTCATGTCTGCGGCAAAACTCGGCAATAGCGGGTTCGAAAAGTTTGGGTGATTGAAGAGGTTGAAAATCTCAGCGCGGAGTTGAAGTTTCACACTTTCAGTAATCGGAGTGTCCTTGAAGATTGAGAAGTCAACATTCTTGTATCCCGGCCCACGCAAGGCGTTGCGTCCCAGCGAACCAAAGTGCCAGGTTCCGGGAAGGCATGAAGCAGCGCTGCCATCGCCGGTCGGGTCAAGAGTGCATGGCACCCTGAACGCAGACAAGTTGATGAAGCGGTCAGGAGCCTGCGTACCGGCATAAGGATCGCCAACGATATCAGGCCGCGGAAAAAACTCACCCGTGTTGTTGTAATCATCGAACAGCGTCAGATGAAACGGATTGCCACTACGGATGGTGACAACGGTATTCAGTTGCCAACCGTCACCGAGGCGTGGATGGGCTGGCGCGAAGTTTGGAATATTGTAACTGGCCGTGACTACGAAGCGGTGCCGGCTATCAAAGTTTGAGTTGCCGCGTTCGAGATCTGCGCGATAACTATTGTCGGGTTGGGTGGCGTTCGCGACGTAGTCCTGACCATCGGACGCATTATCGATGGAGTGTGACCAGGTGTAGTTAATCGCCGCTGTCCAGCCGCGACGATTGCGCAGGGTAAAGCTCGTTTGCAATGCGTTATAGCTGGAGTTTGCGGTCGTCTCAAGATGATTGACGTAAAAGAACGTGCCGCCGGAAGGGGCGAAGGGCCCGTTATCAAATGGCCGCGCCGACGACACGCTTGGGTTTGCCGGCTGATTAATGTCGCGATAGCGAAAGAGCTTGGTGCCGTGTGAGCCGACATAACCTACTTCCAAAACGCCGTCTTTAAACAGTTCGCGCTGCAGGTTCAGATTGAAGTTTTGCACGTACGGTGTGCGCAACTTTGGATCAACCGCGAACACATCTGAGTCGAGGAAGTCGGTGAATACCGGCACGCCGTTCTGTATCGGGCCGGTTGTGGAAAACGAGAATAATATCGGCGCAGGGCCCACTGGATTGAATGCCGGACCCGGATTGAAAGTATTGAATGGTAGTTGTCCGGCAAAAAAGTCTTGCGAGAATGCGTCATAGAAGAGGCCCCAACCCGCGCGCAGGACAGTCTTGCCTTTGCCTTTCAAGTCCCAGGCGAATCCGAGGCGCGGTGAAAAGTTGTTCCAATCACGCTGATACAAACGCGGCAGGCCCGGGGAGCCAACCAACACCAAACCGCTCGCGGGATCAAAGTTGCTGAGTAAGTTATCCCTCTCGCCGATGACGCCGAAGTAATCCCAACGCAAGCCAAGGTTCAAAGTTAACCGCGAATTCCGGCGAAACGTATCTTGCAAGTAACCGGCATGCGAGTTTTGAAATGTGTTGCGGTTTGAGTCTCCGCGCGCCGCGCGTCCACCGCCGAGATTGCCGGCCAGAAAATCCGCCAGCGAATCAAAATCCAGACGGCCGCGGTAGCCGGCATCAAAGAACTGGCTGACGGTCGTGCGGCGAAACTCATAACCAAACTTCAGATCATGACGCGCCCGCTTCAAAGAAAAGTTGTCGATCAATTGATAGTTAATGTCAGTGCGGGCGCGTGGCACGGAGAGCGTGGCGCCGATGTTGGCGATACCGAGGTCGTCATGGATGCGAATTAGAGGCAGTCCGAAATCCTGCGGATTCGTAATCCCGGTGTTCAGACCAATCGAGGCCGGATCGAAGTCACTATCTTCGGGAAAGAACCCTTCCTTGAAGCGGTTGTAGCCAAACCGCAACTCGTTCACACGAGTAGGTGAAAGGATTTTCAAATAAGAGAGCGAAAGCAGATGAACTTTTGTCGGGGTGACGGTGTTGTAGCCCGGCAAGACGTTGCCGGCCAGGATCGCCAAGGGAAACGATTGATCGCTCGTGCCGTAAAAATACCGGCCGGTGAGTTGATTGTCTTTGTCAAAGGAGTGATCGATTTTGCCAATGAAACTGTCTACGTCATTCAAAGCGCGCGTTGTTACAAAAAGGTTGGGTGCGCCGCTATTGTCAAACAAAGGCAGCGGACGATTAGGCGCAGGCCAGGGATTGCGCGCCAGCAAGCTGGCAATAACCGGATTCGTCGGTCCGCCCAGAGCCGCGATTTCTCCGGGATCGGGAACACGCGCCGTCGAGTTCAAACCTACGCGTTCGCGTTGCCCTTCGTAAGCAACGTAGAAGAAGGTGCGATTGCGAACGATAGGACCACCCAGCGAACCCCCAAACTGATTATTTCGAAACGCGGTTTGCGGGTCGGGCTTGGGATTGAAAACGTTTCGCGCGTCGAGTTTATCATTCCGGACGAATTCGAAGAGCGAGCCGTGAACAGTATTTGTGCCCGACTTAGTCACGATGTTCACTATCGCCCCTGAGTTTCTGCCGTATTCGGCTTCGAAGTTTGAAAGGATAGCGGCTTCGGCGATCGCTTCAATGGGAAGGATAGTCGCCGGTGTTCCAAAGACCCCGGCCTCGTTAATCGCCGGCAGATTACGATAACCGTCATTCATGTCTGTGCCGTCGAGCAGGAAGTTGTTCGCGCGGCCACGATTACCGTTGGCGCTGAACAAGCCGAACGACCCGGGAGAGTCGGTAGCGCCGGATGGATCTCCGGTCGCGCCGGGAACCATAACCAGAAACTTGGTGAAGTCGCGGCCATTGACCGGCAGATCGGCAACCGCTCGGCTGGTGATCGTGCCGCCAAGGGTGTTGCTGGTGGTTTCAACCTGAGCGCTGGAGGCGATGGTAACGGTGGCCTGAGAGCCGGCGACGGTCAGCGTAACATCGACGCGCCGTTCTGCTGACACCTCTACCAAGACGCCTGTGACCGTCGCACTCTGAAAGCCTGACTTTTCCACCTTCACTTCATAAGTGCCCGTTTGCAGCTCCGCTATCGAGTAATTGCCAAACTCATCGCTGGTAGTTGTTCGTTCGATCCCAGTAGCGATGTTTTTTGCGCTGACGGTGGCGAGCGGAACAACAGCGCCGTTGGGGTCGGTTACGGTGCCTAGGATAGTTCCGCGAAAAGTTTGGGCGGACAAGCTGCTCGCCATGGCGATCAAGAGAGCAATAGTGGCAAACCCGAATGCCTTGAGGGGCTGAGTTGCTCCAACAAATGGTACGACTGCTGTTGGGGATTTACTCGTTCTGTTTACCATAGGACGCGTTACCTCCTCGGTTGATAGAAACGATTACGAATTCAATAACGATTCGTGAAGCTGCAGTGGGAACACTCGCGCAATGCTGCGATTATATCTCCAGGATTGGCCCAGTCAACTTTCAATTTTCTGCCCCTGTTAATTCCAGCGGGCAAGCCGTCGTGCCGGTTACAGTCAAACTGTTGGTGAAGTTCGCGACAGAGTGTGCTGCGCCGCTGGTTTACTTGTTACTTGCTCGTCGCTTCTTTGACTTCCCGACCCGCGGTAAAATAAAGTCGTTTCACAAAAGAGGACCATATGAAAAAGTCGCTAACCGAGGAGTCGGTGGGAGACATCTCTGCCAGACTCCAGCAGGCAAACACAGAATTTGCCCGCAACTATCCGGGCGAAACTGGAAAACGCCAGCCGGTGCATACGGTCTACGGCGGCGCGCATCTGTTCAAGTCAGACTCGGCGACGCGTTTGGGTGGGCTGGCGCGGCGTTCGCTTGATCAATTTGCTCCCGACTTTCTCACCTTTGCCAGAGCTATTGGTTTGAATGGCGCCGAACAACTGCCGGAGTCGCCGGAAGAGGACGGCGGGCTGATAGCGCGGCTCGAGGCTAATCGCGAACTGGTGCGACAGGAAAACAAAGCTGCCTGGTTGGCCCATGCGATCTATAGCCGGGTTACTGAAAAACTGCGTCGCGAGCCGGTGGAGGATTTTCGCATTGATTTTGAAGATGGTTATGGTAATCGGTCCGACGAGGAAGAAGACGGCCACGCCGAGTCAGCCGCTATTGAAGTAGTGGAAGGAATGCTCAGCCGCACGTTGCCGCCGTTCATAGGCATTCGCATCAAGCCGTTTACCGAAGAACTGCGCGCCCGCAGTATGCGCACGCTCGACATTTTTGTTTCTACCTTAGTTGAAAAGTCAGAGGGCAAACTGCCGGAAAATTTTGTCGTTACTCAACCGAAGATTACGATCCCCGAGCAGGTCGCCGCACTGGTTGATCTTTTTGAGTTGTTGGAAGCCAAAACCGGCCTGGCAGCGGGTTCGCTCAAACTGGAAATGATGATTGAAACAACGCAGTCGATCATCAACTCGCGCGGCGAAATCAACTTGCCCCTGTTGCTTAGCGCGGCGCGCGGTCGCTGTGTTGCCGCCCACTTCGGCACATACGACTACACAGCCAGCTGCAGCATCACCGCAGCGCATCAGCACATGATGCATCCGGCTTGTGACTTCGCTAAACACATGATGCAGGTTTCATTTGCCGGCACCGGTGTCTGGTTGTCGGATGGCGCCACCAACATCATGCCGGTAGCCCCGCACCGATTTACTGAAGGCGGACCGCCGCTGACGCCGGAACAAATCGCAGAAAATCGCGCCGTGGTTCATCGGGCCTGGAAGCTGCACTACGATCACATTCAACATTCACTCGAAGGCGCTTTTTATCAGGGCTGGGACCTGCATCCGGCCCAACTGCCCACGCGCTATGCAGCGGTCTACGCCTTCTTTCTCGAGAGTCTCGACGCCGCCTCGGAGCGCTTGAAAAATTTCGTGGAGAAGGCGGCCAAGGCAACGCTGGTTGGCGACGTTTTTGACGATGCGGCTACCGGGCAGGGATTGCTGAATTATTTTCTGCGCGCCATTAACTGTGGCGCATTAACGGAAGAAGAAGCGACGCAGCTTTCGGGACTTACGGTTGCGGAGTTGCGCTCCGGTTCGTTTGTAAAGATATTGAATAACCGGCAGAGCTTGTAGGTCAGAGTCGAGTAGTTCAGAGTTCAAGCTTTAGCTTGCTTCTTTTGTAACACGGGACAAACTAAAGTTTGAACTCTGAACTGCTTGAGATTTTGCGGAGGTCGAAATGAGAATTCTTGTTGTCATAATACTTGCGATGACGATTTTTTTCGCGAACACATCTGCGATGCAAAGGCGCGGCGGGAAGAAAATGGCGGGTGACCCGGAACTGGCAAAAAAGATTAGCCGGTTCGCGCCCACGGTATTGACCGCGAATACGGCGCGCCTCTCGCCCGGCGATCGGAAGGCGCTAAGCAAAATAATCGAAGCGGCAAAATTGCTTGACCCTTTGTTTTTGCGTCAGGTCTGGAGTGGCAACGACGAACTTCACAAGAAGTTGCAAGCGGATACGACAGCGGTTGGAGGCCAGCGTCTGCATTATTTTCTGATCAATGACGGCCCATGGTCGCGACTCGATAGCAACGAGCCCTTCATCGAAGGCGTGCCGCACGAGAAACCACCGCACGCGTATTTCTACCCGGACGATATCACTAAAGACGAATTCAACGCCTGGCTCAACGGGTTGTCTGCTGCGGAGAAAGAGAAAGCGACGGGTTACTTCTATACCATCCGCCGCGACGCGAGCGGCAAGTTAATGAGCGTGCCTTATAGTGAGGAGTATCGCGAGTTTCTCAAACCTGCTGCCAAGTTGCTGCGTGAGGCAGCGGCGCTGACCACGAATGCAACGCTCAAAGATTTCCTGAACAAACGCGCCGACGCTTTCGCGTCAAACGATTACTACGCGAGCGACGTTGCCTGGATGGATCTCAAGGCGCCAATCGACCTGACTATCGGACCTTATGAAACCTACGAAGACGAACTCTTCGGATATAAAGCCGCGTTTGAGGCGTACGTCACCCTGACGGATGCGGCAGAGAGTGCGAAGCTGGAAAAATTCAGCCAGCATCTGCAGGAGTTGGAAAACAATCTGCCAATGGAAGCGCGTTACCGGAATCCCAAACTGGGAGCATCGTCGCCAATGCGCGTGGTGAATGAAGTTTTCGCTTCGGGTGAAGGAAACAATGGCGTGCAGACTGCAGCCTTCAATCTTCCCAATGATGAACGGGTGGTGAAGGAAAAGGGTTCAGCGCGAATCATGTTGAAGAATGTGCAGGACGCGAAGTTCAACAAAGTTCTGATTCCAATCTCGCGCGAGGTCTTGACCGTGGCACAGCAGCGCCAGATCGCCTTCGATTCGTTCTTCACGCACATACTGATGCACGAGTTAATGCACGGACTTGGGCCACACAACATTACGGTTGGCGGCCAGGCGACGACGGTGCGCTTGCAGCTCAAGGAACTTTACTCTGCAATCGAAGAAGCAAAAGCTGATGTTACCGGCCTTTGGGCGTTGCAGTATTTGATCGACAAGGGCGTAATCGATAAGCAGATGCAGCGCACGCTCTACACCACCTACCTCGCCAGCATGTTTCGCTCAGTCAGGTTTGGTCTGACCGAATCGCACGCGCGTGGCGTGGCGATGCAGTTCAACTATTTTACAGATGAAGGCGCGATCAAGTTTGACGAACGTACCGGCAAATTCAGCGTTGACGATACAAAGATAAGAGAAGCAGTACAGAAGCTGACGCACGATTTGCTGACGCTCGAGGCGGAAGGTTCTTATGACACGGCAAAGGCGATGCTTGATAAGTATTCGTTGATCCGCCCACCGATGAAGGGCGCGCTGGATCGACTGAAAGATGTGCCCGTCGATATCGAGCCAATCTTTCCGCTGGCGAAGTAGGACAGGCATTCCAGCCTGTCTCTCTCCGCTGAGCTTGACGTCTTTGAAGTCGTCAACGTACAGTATTCCTGTACAGCTGAGGAATACTTAAATGGCACATCGAACAAGCTATACGGCCGCGCGCGCCAACTTTGCAACCCTATGCAATAAGGCGATAGAAGACCGTGAGGTAATCATGATCAACCGGCGTGGCGCCGAAGATGTCGCGCTGCTCGCGGCCAACGAACTTTCCAGCCTGCTTGAAACTGCCCACTTGTTGAGATCACCCAGGAACGCGCGACGCTTACTTGCTGCTCTCGATCGAGCGAAATCGAGAAAAGGTCGGCCCGAACCGCTAAGTAAGCTGCGTCGGGAGATGGGTCTTGACTCAACCAAAAAATAGGCCCACGACACAGGCAAAACGCGAAGCAGTATTTCAACCGGAATTTCGTGAGGATTTGCGATATTGGGTTCGCAACGATCGAAAGACCGCGTTAAGAGCGTTTGATCTAATTGAGGCGATAATGCGCGATCCCTTCGATGGTGTCGGCAAACCCGAACCCCTGAAGTATCTAATGGCGGGCGCGTGGTCGAGACGTTTAACTGAAGAACATCGGATCGTTTATTTAGTGAGAGATAATCGCACAGATTTCCTGCAGGCTCGGTATCACTATTGATTCGCAGGGCGAAGCAGGACATTCAGACCAGACAGACAGGAATGTCTGCGCTACCTAAGCTCGTCTAATAAACTTCGCTGCTATCCAACCAACGAGAATAAGAATAGATAGCACGGCCCAGTTGTAGCGTTCGCCGTAAGTGACGCCTGGGAAATGATTACTAATCATGATGAATACTACCGGCACGGCCATGAACGTGTTTTGTTTCGAACGCAGTTTTGCCTGAGCGCTCAGCGCCTCGTCGGGCTTTCGTCCTTCATTGATTGCCGCAATCATCTTCTTCTGCACCGGCAGGATGCGCATCCAGACATTCGCAGCCATGATGGTGCCCAACATCGCGCCGACGTGAATGTATGCCGCGCGTCCACTGAAGACGCGAGTTAAGGCATAAGTCACGCCGACTATCATTACATAGGCGATAGCCGCAAAAGCCTGCTCACTTTTCCTGAGCGGCGAAAGCATCATCAGGTCGTAAACAATCCAACCAGCCACAAGTGTTCCCACGCCGACAGCAATCGCAGCGCCGACGCTGATATCGTAAACGTCTGTGTCGACCAGCGCACCGCCGCCGAGATAGTAGATGAGCACCAACAGCGCAAAGCCGCTGAGCCAGGTAGTGCCCGCCTCCCAGCGAAACCAATGAAGCGTGCGCGAAACGAGATCCGGCACTTTCCGTTTTTCTACGACATAAAAGCCTCCGCTGTGGACCATCCAGATCTGCGCAGCGTTGCCGGTGTTAGCGACTGCCTTTTCTTCCTCGGTGAGCCGTGCATCGAGCCAGGTGAAATAGTAAGTGGTGCCAACCCACATGATGCCCGCAAACACGTGCACCCAGCGGAAGATCAGGTTAAGCCATTCGCTTAGAGTTGGGTTGAGAGTCATCTTATTTGTCCGACAAACTTTAGTTTGTCGAACTAAACCGAGACCTTACGCGAGATCGACAAACTGAAGTTTGTCGGACCAGGTAAAGCGATTAGCTGCCGCGATAGGTGGAATAGCCATAGGGGCTGATCAGCAGCGGCACGTGATAATGCTGCGCCGCGTCGGCGACTTTAAACACGATCGTCACTTGCGGGTAAAAAAATTCGATGTCGAGCTCGGAGAAGTAGTGCTCGGTGTCGAATACCAACCGGTAGGTTCCGCCCTGCAAAGGTTCTTCGACAAGAAAGAATGGCTTTACTCTCCCGTCATCGTCGGTCCACGCGTGACTTAACTCTGTCCAGCTCTCGTTGGTGTTCTGAATATCCAGATGGACAGCCACTCCGCCGGCGGGCGCCCCACGCGATACGT
Organism: Pyrinomonadaceae bacterium; assembly: GCA_035941655.1. Taxonomy (GTDB): domain Bacteria; phylum Acidobacteriota; class Blastocatellia; order Pyrinomonadales; family Pyrinomonadaceae; genus PSRF01. The sequence goes on from DASZDU010000226.1 coordinate 9,796, forward strand.
CGAGTATGTGTGTGGAGATGGTGCTCATATGGTTGGATTGTCCGTAGTTCGACGTCTGTATTCAGTACCAACTGCGCGGGCAGTTTACCACCAAATAACTGACAACGGACCACGAATAACTTTTGGTACTGACTGCAGTTTGACTCTTCGGTCCGAAGGACCGGAAGTCAGTAGCCCTGCCCGTGAGGGCGGGGTATGCAACGGTTTGTTGTCTGAGCGCCGAAGGTGCGTCACGGTGTGTGTCGGCCCTTTCGGGCCCCGACAAGATTGAGACACGATTTCTCCGCCCTCACGGGCGGGGCTACTAATTGTCGGTCCTTCGGACCTGGCGCATGCTGTCGAATTGAAACTGCATCAGTGTCAAACTTTTGGAGTGCGCTGACCTGTCAGCGCTGTGGTCCGCGGCGGCTTGCTGCGTAAAGGTTGCGACAGGTCGCAACTGACCCAAAGCGCT
>DASZDU010000227.1:0-9765 GCA_035941655.1 Pyrinomonadaceae bacterium
GTCACATTTCAGCAGTTGGTTTTTTTGCGCTTCGGCCGCCCGCAGGTTGCTAATCGCGGTCTCAGCCGCCCTGGCTATGCCGTTTGCTTTAAGTTTTTCGAGCGTGCTTTTGGGATCGTCGTTCCAACCCACACTATCTCCGATTTTCGAGGAAACCACTCCATCGGGAACTCCATCCGGCGTGAGCATCAGCTCCATATAAAGCACGTGTCCATGGGCGGCGCGCGACGCGGCCTCTGCCATCATCGGGCCCATCTGGTCGTAAGTGGCTGGTCCGAATTTAAAGAAGGCGTTAAAGAAATGGTCGTGGCCACTGTCTCCTGAGAGTTCCCAATTTCGCATTGACCAGGCGTCAATCAGTTGCTGGTAAAACACGGAATTAGTCAGCGCGGCGCTCGCCGGTCTCTGGGAATTCGGATCGCACGCGGATTTCGATGGCGGTATTTTGAGCGCCATGTTCTCGTTATTCACACATAGACCCTTCTCAGCCGCCCACTGAATATACGACTCGGCGTAAATTGCGCCTGAGAGATGATTGTGCAGGTCGGCGCCCTTCGGCATTTTGAGCAGAAACTTCCATAGTTGGGCTGGCGATTTACGAATTGTCTCGAAATACCGCGCGGTTTTTTCTTCTGACGACTCTGGAGCTGATCTGGTCGCCGCCGGTTGAGGACCAAACGACTGCGCGGTCATTGCCGGCGCGCATAAGAGGAGGAACACGACGGCCCTAACGGAGGTCATGAACATTCGGGTGGATGAATGCCTGGGAAACATTTAGTTAGCTCCTGTTCTTGTTTGAAAGGTCAGAAAAGCGGGAGCCCGACCGTAAGGGAGGGCTGCGAACATTCTAGGCAGAGCAATCTGAGATTCGCTCTGGCTGCTTCGTTTTCCGTTGCATTGTAGGCCGGTCAGCAACAGCGAGTCCAATTTATTGACAAGTCGTTTCCGAGCAGCATAGTTTAGCGTCGTAAACCTGAATCTGCATCAACCCTCAACTAACAAACAGTAGTGAGTAGAAAGGTCGTTTGACATGAGCCAAGAAGCGTCATTATTAGGAACCGACGAAAAGCACGTGTGCCTTAATTCATTAAAGGTAAGTTGGGCCCAGGCGCAGATTGAGGCGCCGATGCACGCAGTCGCCCGTTATGACGATGTCGCCAAACTTCTGATAACGATTGGGGGCTTCGTACTCGCGGTGCTAGCCGGGGCATATTCCGCAATGTTGAAGGATCTGCAGGGAGTGGATCTCTCGCAAGCGAAGAGCGCATCGCGGTGGATCCTTATCTCAATGCTGGTCTTCTTTGTGAGCGCCGCTGCGGTCTGTTACAGACAGCCAAAAATGTGGGTGAAACAAATCATCCGAGCTGAGAATGATGACGCGCTGGAAAACAGCATCGATCGATGGTGCGATAATATTAATGGCGTTGTTCTGACAAAGAAGATACTTCTGATAATTGCGACTGTTGCATTTGTTATCAGCTTTCTGGTCATGATGTGGCTTCTAATGACACTGCTCGGCCTACCGCGTCCTTGAAGCCCGACGAGGTGATGACGATGCAAATTTGCTTTTACGTCGCTCAGGATTTTCCGCCACATGCCGGTAAATATTAACGAGGATAAAGTCTGGTTCGATGAAGCTCGCAAGTTCGAGCACATTTGTACTGACATTTTCGAAGCCCAGGAAAAACGCCGCAGTGTGCTCGTGCTTTCGCACTTTGAATCCACGCTTGCAAGCCTCAGCTCGGCGCTCAGACAAAAGGGAATTGTGCATGAGCGATTTTCCTCGCTTAATCCAGCCGAACTCTGTAGGAGTGCACCTGGCAAAGTTTGGTTTGGGTCAGCCGCTGCTTTTCATGTTACCAATGAACTGATGTCGCCAGGTGAAGGCTCAGCTCTGGAGATCATAGTGGCCGAGCATCATCCAATGCACTCGCGCGACAAGTCTGTAGTCGATGCTGCAGCAAAGTTATCGTGCAACGCTCAGCTTTGCTTCTATTTCTCTCTCGAGGATCCCGTGATGAAGCACTTTGGCGCTGAGACGATCAAAGCTCTTTTCGAACGGCTGGGAATTGATAAGAATGAGTGCATCTCACATCACCTCATTAACGCAGCTATTCGCAACGCGCAGGAAAAAATTGAGACGCAGGTGGGCAAGGATGTGGCGACGTACTCTGCTGAGGACTGGTTCAAATATAACTTGCCGGGAGAGAAGAGATTTTAGCCGCGGATTTACGCGCACAGACGCGGATCAGAGAAAAGAACCTCAGTCTGGATGAGTGGTTCTGATCCGCGTTTATCCGCGTGAATCCGCGGCTAACTGCTTCTTTCCGTCCCTGCGCTTTAATTGTTTGAGATTCAGTTCGGTGGATGAGCTGATGTCGGCCTTCAGCACCTTCTCCATCTGCTTGAGTGCATACTCATTTTCTTCCCGGGTTTCCGAGACGACGCAGTCGGCCGGAACAAATATATTGAAATCCCGCATGTAGGCGTCGTTGGCAGTGAAGAGCACACAGTTGTTGCCGGCTATGCCCGCCAGGATGAGGCTGGAGGCGCCCACGTGCTCAAGTAACAACTCAAGACTGGTGCAATAGAAGCCTGAATGTTTCGGTTTCAAGACGAAGTAGTCGTCATCATCCGGCAATACCAGTTTGACGAAAGGCTCGCCCCGCACCCCATCCTCAAGACAGTGCGAGACAATCTTGTTCAAATCAGACTGCCACTTTCCGAAGTTATCATTAACATAAATAACCGGCAGGCCCGCTTTCTTAGCTTGCGCTTTGAGTTTCGCGATGCTTTCAGCGACGGGCATTGCAAGCTCGAGAAGTTGTGCGCCGTTCCGGAACTCGAAGTCGTTAATGACGTCGATAAGCAACAACGCTGCGCTTGCGTTGTCAGGTGCATTCCCGTGCAGGTCATCGCTTTTGGTGGGCATGTCTTAGTTCGTTGCGCTTGCCTGACAACCGTACAGTCAGTTTGTGCAAGCGTTCAGTTGTGATTCGTCATAGGTCTTGATTTCCTGGCGAGGGAATAAGTGGGCAACCGCAATGCCATGCGTTTGTGGAGTGGCTGACAGGTCAGGCGCTTTCACTCTGCGGCGACCTATCGCCGCTAACTGCGAATCCTCTCTAATCAACCGAAGCCGCGACAGGTCGCGGCGGACCAAAGCGCTGACAGGTCAGCGCACTCCAAACAAGATCAAAACGCCCAATGCCCGCCCACAAACGTGCTCGCGAAAAGCGACAGGTACAAAATTGACCACACCGTTATCACGGCAAGCCAAATGCGCTGAGTCGCGAGCATGGAGAAAAGAATGAAGATAGGAAACATCGTCAGCGTGTAACGTGGCACGCTTAACGCAAAACTTACCGAGACGAACATCAGCCAATTGCCAGTCATCCAAACACTGTACGCCGGTCGCAATTTGATCCAGCTTACAATCGTGCAAACGAGACCCAGCGCGATGAACCAGACCTCCTGCATCCCTATCATCTCTGCTTCGGATGGCGTTCGGCTCAGTGATCCAAGCGCATTGTCGATGCCGGTAAGTGGCGACGACAACGACTTGCCGAAGAACTGCTGCTGGAGCGATATGAAGGCGAAGGCGTCGCCGGTCACATATTTATTCATCAGCAGGTATGCTCCGAACCCAACCGCTGCCAGTGGGATGTAAAGCCACTGCCAACGCCAGCGCCGCGTGGTGCGATATTGATGTGCTGCTTCGACCACAAGCATCGGCAGTAAGACCAGACCATTGGGGCGCGTCATACAGGCGAAGGCGCCGAACACCGCCGCCCCAAACCAGCGTTGCTTTCGGGCAGCATAAACTGAGCTCAATGCCAACATCAGAAACAGACTCTCGGTATAGCCAATATGCAGGAAGTAGCTGGTCGGGAAAATAAACAGAAACCAAACAGCGCGTTGGGCCAACACCTTCGAGTAGTCGAGTTCTACGAGGCGCAGAAAAACAACGGCCGCAATCAGAGAGGCAAGCGTCGAAACAATGAATGCGCTAATCAGGTAGTCGCGAGTGATGAACGCGAAGAGCCTCACGCTCCCCGGAAACAACGGATAAAAGACCAGCAACGGTTTCAATTCGCCGTTTGCGCCGTACCCAAACTGCGCCAGCTTCTGATAGTTTAAGGCGTCCCAGCGGTTCCAAATCTCCAGCCACCCACGCAATCCGACGACGCGTTCATCTTGCAGCGCTTGATAACTCTGTACGCCGAAAAGAAACAGCAGCGACTTGATGCAGATGACCATTGCCAGCGTGCGCAACTCACGACGGCGTAATCCCCAGCGAATTGATTCGGCCGGCTGAACTGTCGGAGATTCTGGGATGTCGATATTCATCTTGGAGTAGTGATTTGAAGCCACCGAACTGGCGCTGAGAAAGTAATTCAGCGACCGTGAAGATAGCAATAGGAGATCACGTTGAATACGCATCGCGCTAAAGCGGCGGTGTGAATGAAAGCGGTTGAAATAACCGAATCCGAAAATCCCTGCAGTGAGCATTTTGAATGGTAGTGATATCCTCAAACGTTCTGAGAGTCTCGCAAAATGTCATCCATCAGTGAAACCTGGGGTACGACGCCGGACGAACGCCGACGACCATTTCCGTGTGACGACATCATCTCGCAACCTGACGCGGTACTTTATCGCGGCCTCACGATTAATGCGCCGCCGGAAACCCTGTTCCGCTGGTTGTGTCAGTTGCGGCTCGCGCCTTATAGCTATGATTGGATTGATAACGGCGGACAGCAGAGTCCCCAAAGCCTTACGCCTGGATTGGAAAACCTTGCCGTCGGTCAGGATGTAATGCGTATCTTTGAACTAGTGGCGTTTGAGAAAAATTACCATTTGACGTTGCGGCTAAAGCCTCATTCACGCGCTTCAAAGACGTTTGGTGATATAGCCGTGAGCTACGTTGTCGCCGTTGATGCTCGCGCTAAAGACCCTTGCCGTTTACTGGTAAAGCTGGTCGTCAAGTATCCGTGGGGAATTTATGGAAGGATAATGCGGTCACTGCTGCCCTGGGGCGATTTGATTATGATGCGCCGGCAGCTACTCAATTTGAAACAACTGGCGGAAGAAACGCAGAAAGGAAGGACGGACTAAAAAAGTTCTTTGGCTCGACGCACAGGATTGGAAAGTGTTACCGATAAAGAAAGGCGACGGTCTTGGTTAAGAGTCGTCGCCCTCGTTGCGTGCAGTCTCCAACGCGGGCGCTATCCCATGTTGCAAAGGCACTGGTATGGCGTGTACTTCTCGTCGCTGCCGCAGCGCGTATTTGAGTGTCTTTACAGCTGTCCCGCCCTTGCCTGACCAAAAGCCGAAAACGATTCCCGCCAGGTCTACCATGTGACGATTTCGAATCATGCCGGCTGTCTTGCGCTTCGGCAGTCGCAATTCGACAATTCGATCCATTTGTTCAAGCCAGGGCTGAACCCATTGCGGCTGCTTAAAGTGTGTGTAGGGAAGAACCGCCCAGCAGTTCTCACTGTTCTCCAAAAGCCATTCAATCGCCCATTGATCGAGCCCGCGCGAAGTGGAGAGCAGCCAGGTTCGGCCCTGACACAGAAATGGCGTCAGATGTTGTTCGAATAATGTGCGCGCTACGTCGCGTTCGATATCACGCGAGCCCGTGATCATTATGGAGCTTTTGACACTCATGTATATCGAACCGATATGAATACCTGGAAGTACCGATCACGTTTAGGCCCCGCGCTCATCAAGCACCGGACTTTCTTCCAATGGTCGTGGCTCAGTTCGCTGAGCCGTCCGAGCCAGGTTGATGAGAATCATCGCCAGCGCCAGGCTGGATGCGGCGAGCACCAGGTAGATCAACCAGGGAACGCGTTCGGTGAGCGGCAAAGGTTCAGGTTTGAAATCAGGGTTGCTGACAGCCGGGCCAACCGCGGTGCGGACCGGTTGGATATTTAGTTGGGCAGGAAGGTTTTTCTCGAAGTCGTAGTGGGGTGGTGTGGCCTTTGAATTCCCGAAAAAGAGCCGCAACGGGGGGCTTTGTGGATCTTTTATCTGGAAGACGACTTGTCGCGAGGGCGCGCTCGCGCTAATCGAAGATATCGAGAGCGATTGGTTGCTGTAGTCATCAACCACCAGCCGGAGTTTTCGCACCTGTTCCTCTTCATTGAAAGTAATCACCAGCGTCTCCTGCCGTTCACCATTACGTCGCGTCAACTCTCCCGAAGCCACCAGCTCTATGTTTTGGGGATCATCAATCGCCTCGAGCTGAAAGGGGCGAGAAAAAGATTCGTCGGCTACCTCGAGCATGAGCCTGTCACAAGGAACTCGTCCGCCCAGGTCGATGGTCCAGGCCGAAGCAGGCGCACCCTGATTCCGCAGCAATTGGTAATTACCCAGGGCTGCATTCCAGGCTACGCGCTCTCCTTGCTGCCGGAATGCCATGCTAACCCTGGCCCCGATGACAACTGGAGCAGCACGATCAGTTAGCTCGTCAGCAAAGATCCTCGCGCGCTAAATTCATGCCGACGCTACGCGTCGAAAGCACGTGACGAGAACTCCCGTTAACGCGCTAACAATCAGAGCCGATGCACGTACCCCGCGAACTTGCGGAGATGTCCAGTTATAGTAATCAGCCTGGAGTGATACCCAGCAGCTGGTCCAATTTTTTGCTGTAGTCATCCACATTATTCTTCTGGATGACAACTGTAGGAATGAGTATCGTTTTGTTCGCTGGCACCCCCGAACGGTCGCCTCTGAGGATCTTGCCGGCCATCTGAACTGCCTGGTAACCGTATTCGTAAGGCTGCTGCGCCACAGTGCCGAAGATCGTCCCTTCTTTAATCGCTGCAAGTGTGGCTCGTTCATCGTCGAAGCACACGATCTTGACTTGTCCGGCCTTACCCTCAGGTGCCAGCGCTTGCAAAATCGCCGGGCCATTGTAGGACCACAAACCGACCATACCCGCTATATCGGGATACTTCTTCAGCGTTTCATAAGCATTTTGCCGGGCGCGACCCAGGTCGGTATCATCGGTTAGAAGGTCAATAATTTCCACCTTCGACCCCTGTAGCGATTCCTTAAGTCCCTCGAATCGTTCGCGTGCATTCTGTACGTCTTTCTTGCCCACGAAGACCATGATCTTTCCACCTTGCGGTAGAGCTTTCTTGACGAGTTCTCCGGCCTGGCGTCCAGCGGCACGATTGTCGGCGCCCAGGTAAAGCGCGCGGTCACTATCCGGTGCGTCGCTGTCCTGAGTGATGACCAGTGCCCGCTTCGTCGCGTCGTTAATTACTTGCTTCTGACCAACTGGATCGACCACGCTGATCGCGATGGCGTCAGCATGATCCAGATCCAGCGCGTCCCGTATGAGTCCATCCTGCTCCTTCACCGCCCCGGTGTTTGTGCTTTTAAATTTAACTGTCACATCCGCCAGTTCGGCATCAGCTTTATCGGACCCCTTACGCGCGATCTTCCAGAAGTCGGAGGTGGCATTGGTAATAAAGGCGACCGTCTTTACCGTCTTGGGAGCCGGTGGTGTAGAAGCGCAACTTGCAGACATGGCGAAGACAAAAGCAAGTAAACAAATGAGCTTAGATGAACTTGATCTTTTCATGGCGGATATCTCCTGTGAAAGAACTGTCGACTGATAATCCAAACGCGAGCGACTAAACACTCTTCTGGACCTCGCCCAGGAGTGGATAGAGACCGCTTGTTCTGCTTGGTAACTGCGCCGCTGGTTCGCGAAAAATTTTTCTCCGCGAAAGCTCTATGAGCGTGTTCGGCCGTCCTGCCGCTCCCTATGCTTGTTTGCTGACGACTTATATTCCTGAAATAGTCGAGTGTCAAAGGAAACGATATGAGGGCGTCGCTGTCGTTAGACTGCTCGATGCCACCTGCGAAGAGTCTTTTGGGTAGTTGCGGGAGCGCGTCTATTCAAGGGCTTGCGCGAGCGCCTCGAATTCCGGGTCGATCTCTTCAAAATGCGAAGGTTTCTCAAGGAGTTTTATCAGAGAGTGCGGCACCGCCACTGGTTTCTTAATGAGTGGCTCTACCACAGAGTCAAACTTTGCCGGGTGCGCCGTAGCCACGATGATCCAGTGTGGGGACGATAGACTTTCGCGCACATGAACCGCAGTGGCGGTGTGGGGACACCAGGTTTGCTGCCAGTTCGCGCCACCCCGAACGATTGCGCCGGCTATTTCTTCATCACTAACCGAAAGCGCCTGCGCGATTCTTCTGAGCTCGGAAACCTCTGGATGCAGATGGAGAAGCCTCTCCATGTTGCTTGGATTTCCCACGTCCATCGCGTTCGCAAGAGTGGGAATGGTCTGATGTGGCTGCCACGAGCCGGAAGCGAAATAGTTCGGCACGGCATCATTGGCATTGGTGGCCAGGATTATCTGCCGCACCGGCAGTCTCATCTCCCGCGTCCAGAAGGCGGCAACAGAGTTACCCAGATTGCCTGTTGGAATAATGAAACCAGGGGGCGCACCTCGTTGGCGCAAATACCATAGGCTCGCCGCCGCGTAGTAGACAGTCTGCGGAAGAATTCTCCCCTGGTTAATGCTGTTGGCTGACAGAAGACCCCTGGCCTCGGCCCACTCCTTGTTACTGAATGCGGTTTTGACTATACGCTGGCAGTCGTCAAAGTCACCGCGCACGGCGAAGGCGCGAACACTATCGCCCCAGCAAGTGAGCTGCTGCTGCTGTCGCAATGAAACTTTATTTCTGGGGAAGAGAATCACCACCGTGATCTCGGGGTGTTCGTGAAAGGCCGCCGCCACCGCTCCGCCGGTGTCCCCTGAGGTGGCCACCAGCACTGTCCGCCGACCCGGAAGTCTCGACACGCAGGCAGCGAGAAAGCGCGCCCCGATATCTTTGAAAGCTGCGGTCGGTCCATGGAATAACTCGAGCACCGCCGTGTCTTCGCCGATGTAGTTAAGAGAGATTGGAAAGTTGAATGCCTCTCGACAAATTTCGTCGAGCTTGGGTTCCAAGACATCGCCGCTGAAGAAGGGTTTCAGGAGCTTTGCGCCTATCTCGCCCCACGACTCAAGGTCATCGAAATCCTCAATCTTGAAGGCGGGAAAACTCTCCGGCACATAGAGGCCGCCGTCCGGCGCGAGACTCATCTGGATGGCTTCGGAGAGAGTCAGCGTCGGAGACAGCGAGCGTGTGCTGCGAAACCTCATTGAATGATGGTCGCCCCCTGTCGGCTTACTGGCGAGATCCACGAGTCGACCTTAGTTAAGCCGTTTGACCTGAAGGCCTGGACCATCGCATCCCTAACTTGCGCCGCCGCCAGGTCCGACGTCACCCAGGCGAACACGCTCGGGCCAGAGCCGGATATGGATGCCCCAAGCGCCCCGCTTTTCATTGCCGCTGCTTTCACGTCGGCGAAACCAGGGATGAGGTGCGCTCGCTGCGGTTCGACGATCAAGTCAGAAAATGAATGCCCGATCATTTCAACGTCATTGCCAAAGCAACCCGCAATGAACCCTCCGAGGTTGGCCGACTGCCGAACGTGGTCGACCAAGGGGACGCTCGGTTTAAGAATGCTCCTCGCGCTGTGCGTGTCAACGCGCAGCCGCGGGTGGGCCAGCACCGTCAGGATACTTGCCGGCACGGGCAGCGACACGTAGCGGAGGGGATGCAACGAGAGGACGAGCGTCATACCGCCGAAAAGGCACGGCGCGATGTTGTCCGGGTGTGCTGCGCCGCTGACGGCCTGCTCTCCGAGTAGGGCGTACTCCAGCAGGGCCTCTGCGGCGAGAGGGCGTT
>DASZDU010000228.1:0-1899 GCA_035941655.1 Pyrinomonadaceae bacterium
CGGCGTGATGTTGCGCGCGCCCAAAATGTTTGGCAGGTCTCCCGGCTTGAGGCCGTACGAGGCGATGCGCTCCTGGGAATAAAGCAGAAAGATCCGCTCGGACAGGATGCCCGCGCGCGACACCTTCGTAGCCTGCGGAACGCTCTTGAGTCCCTTCTCTATGATGTCGGTGAAGTCATCCATCTGGCGGTAGCTGTATTTGTCGCCCGCGACCGCGCCCAGTTTTGTGCGCGCTTCACTCGGGTCACGGATTAGCACGGGCGGCCAGCTATCCGGATGAAAATCCGAGGCCTGCAAACGCTCGTTGATAAACTGCCGCGTGTAGCCGAGCAATGCCTCGTCGCTCTCGTCGGACACGCCGTCCACACCAACGAAGCTCTGCTCCGTAATGACGTGCAGATCGCTAGCGACACCCTTGTCTTTGAGGTAATCGGCAAATAGATTGAGCGGCTCCTGCACGACCCGTGGGCTTACGGGTTGGGTGAGCGTGCTGACAATCGTGAAGCGAGTTGCGCCTGCCGCCGGCGCGTACTGCGATCGGTGACGCGCGATGGCGTCGCCGACTTCTTTACCGCGCACGTCGATCTCGGACTCACTCACCTTCGGGCTGGCAACGGTTAGCATCAGGGCTGACGTGTCGCCGAAGTCCTTGATGAACTGTATGGGCCCCGCCCCGTCCGGCAAATCTTTGATCGAGTCGAGTTTGAGAGCGATGTCGTCGAACTCCTTGCCGATCTGGCTGCCGGGAAAGTTCTCATCCAGGTCCACGTAAACAACCGAAATGTTGGTACGGGAGATGGAGCGAATCTTTTCCACATTGGAGTTCTGCGCCACCTTCTCTTCGATCTTCCTGGTCACCAGTTGCTCGATCTTCTCCGCACTCACTCCGGGCCAGGCCGTGATGGCGACGGCGGTTTTAACCGGGGTGTCCGGGTCTTTGCGCTGCGGCATGCTCTTGTAGCTGTAAAGCCCCCAGACGCAAACGCCGATTAGCATGACCCAGGTGATGTGCCGCTGTTCGACGAAGAAGCGAGAGACGTTGCGCTTGCTTCGGTCAATATCGTGATGGCCGTGAGCGTGTGCAACATTAGACTCCTCATGGGCCACGCTTTTCGCCGGCGATTTATGGAACAACCTGCGCACCGTGGTGCGTGCTTTTTGGAATAAGATTTGAACTCGCTTCATGGAATCACCTTTACCTGATCGCCATCGTTAACCATCGTGCCGCCCGTTGTAATTACTCGATCACCCGGCTTCAGTCCTTCAGCCACAGCCACGGCGTTGCCGAATGATTCGCCCAGCTTCACCTCGCGAAGCCGCGCGATTTGATGTCCACCTTCCTCAGTCACCACCATGACTGCATAACCGTTCGCTTTACTCCTTGATTTAATGACCGCATTCAACGGCACCACCGGCTGGGCCGTCGTAGCCTGACGAGTTCCCACGCGTAGCGAAACGATCATGTTCGGCCGCAGCAGATAATCAGGATTCGCGATCGTCACTTCGACATTGAATGCTCGGCTCTTGGAATCGGCAGCCGGAAACACTGCTGTGATTTGTCCCTGAAATTCCTTTCCAGGCATTGTTTCGCTTTCGACGCTCAGTGTTGTTCCAAGTTTCATTTCCGCCACCGCGACGTCTGCGACGCCAAACACCGCTTTAACTGACGATGTGTCGGCAACTACGAATGCTTTGTTACCCGAAGAAACCAGTGTTCCCTTCTCGACCAATTTTTCCAGCACGACGCCATTGAGCGGCGACCTCAGTTGAGTGTCGTGTAGTGGAATCTGTGTCTCCTGCACGACTGCCTGCGCGCTTCTTGACTTCGCCTGAATGACGTCGATATTCGCTTTTGCTGAATCTGCTTTGGCCTGGACCATCTGAACCTGCGAGCGCGCG
>DASZDU010000229.1:0-4653 GCA_035941655.1 Pyrinomonadaceae bacterium
AACAGTACGCGGAATGGAGTTAGCTCTCAAAAAATACGGATCCGGCAAACTCAGCTGGTCTCAGTTGATCGAACCGGCACGCCGACTGGCCAATGGTTTCAAAGTCAGCTACGGCTTGGCCCGATCCCTGCGCGGAAACAACGATTATCTATCACAGTATCCGGAGACGAAACGCATTTATCTAAATGGCGGGAAGTTTTACAAGGAAGGCGACATCTTTCGCCAACCGGATCTCGCTGCGACGTTTATGCGGCTGCAAAGTTCGGGTCCCAACGAATTCTATGAGGGACAGACGGCGCGAATGATCGTGGATGATGTCACGCGCCACCAGGGACTGATCACCTTGCAGGACATGCGCGGCTACGTAGCCAAAGAGCGGCAGCCGGTGCGCGCGAAATATCGCGGCTACGACGTCATCTCCATGCCACCGCCCTCGTCCGGCGGTGCGGTGTTAATAGAGATGCTGAACATTCTCGAAGGTTACGATTTGAGTAAACTCGATGCTGCTTCGTCTGAGCGTTACCACTTGATGACGGAAGCAATGCGTCGCGCGTTTGCCGATCGAGCTGAATTTATGGGCGACAGCGATTTCGTCAAGGTGCCGGTGGCAGGATTGATCGATAAGTCTTACGCCGCAAAACTCCGAGGCAGCATCAGCAGCGAAAGGGCTTCAACGAGCGTTGAGGTCAGCGCCGGCCAGCCGGTCGGGTACGAATCAGAAGAGACTACGCACTTCACAGTTGTTGACGCTGAAGGAAACGCTGTAGCCAACACCTACACGCTGAACAATTCTTACGGCTCAGCTGCTGTAGCGAAAGGCACGGGAATAATCCTGAACGATGAAATGGACGACTTCGCCGCGAAACCCGGAACGCCAAACATGTATGGCCTGATTCAGGGTGAGCGCAACGCAGTGGCGCCACGTAAGCGGCCGCTATCCGCGATGACGCCAACGTTTGTGCTGAGGAAAGATGGAAGTCTCTGGTTCACGGTCGGCAGTCCCGGTGGACCGACGATCATCAACACAGCCCTTTGCGTGATCACCAACGTGGTTGACTACGGCATGAACATTCAACAAGCTCTCGACTTCCCGCGCATACATCACCAGTGGCTGCCCGATGAGCTGGTCTTTGAGCCATATGGTCTGTCAGGTGACACGCAAAAAGTTTTGAGTGCGATGGGTCACAAGCTCGCAAAGCCGCGCTACCTGGGCGATGCTGAGGCAATCATGATTGAAGAAAAAACCGGCATCCGCCTGGGCGCAACCGATCCGCGAAGGAGCGATGGGTTGGCGGTCGGTTATTAGAGTGCCGAACGATTTAATGTTGTGAAGAAGTCAGGACGTACAAAGAGTGTCTTACAACAAGATTTTAGGGAAAGATTGTCAACAATACTCGTGGGCACTTTGGTATTGGCAATGCTGGCGGCGGGTGCATTGCTGGTTTGGCAGAAGTCCACACAGCGCGTCCTGACAGGAGATTACGACGGAAGAATCGTCGATCGTTGGGGAGACTATTCGGAATCGGAGCAAGGGTCGCGTCCTCGTTTCCAATTGCTGGTTGAAGCGGAGGATGGTAAGCGTTTCCCAGTCAAGGTTGATGCCAGTGTCTTTGAATCGGCACGCGTGGGCATGCGCATCAGAAATAGAAACGGTCAAATCGAGCTGCTTGATTCTAAACAATGAACGACCGGAAAAAAGTAAACGGATGCATGTTGCCAATCAATCAGCTGTTCCTACACTGACGAACGCGCTCGCCTCTGAAGAACAAAAGCTGCTCGCCTGCATTCACTGCGGCCTCTGCCTTGAGGCGTGTCCTACCTACGTACTCACCGGCGACGAAAACGACGGGCCACGCGGACGCCTCTACTTAATGCGTGCCGTCGGCGAAGGACGGCTGGCAAATGATTCACCGTCCTTTGAACGTCACATCGATCGCTGCCTCGGCTGCCGCGCGTGTGAACAGGTGTGCCCGGCTGGTGTCGAGTACGGGCAACTCCTGGAAGCGGCGCGTGGTGAATTGCTTCAGTCGGGACCCGAGCGCGGATTTGGTTATGGCGTGTTGCGTCTCGTGCTCAAACACGTGTGGCTGCATCCAGCTCGTTTAAGGTTTGCTTTCATGGCCGCGCGCTTAGTTCGCGACAGCGGCATGGCGCGAGTGCTGCGCAAATCCGGATTAGCAAAACTACTTTCCAGCCGGCTGGAGTTTGCATTGGCATTGCTGGAGAGCTCCGGGCGCAAGATCCATCTGAACGCTGACTCAAATGAGAAGCAGCGTCTTGCGAAAGCTTCGACAAACGCCTCGCCTGGAGACGCCGTATTTCTTTTTGCCGGGTGTGTTGGCGCCGGACTTTTCTCACGCGTGAATGAGGCGACGGTGCGCGTCCTCGAGGTGAATGGTTTTGACGTACAGATCTTGCGGGAACAAGTTTGCTGTGGAGCACTACACGCACACGCCGGCGATCTTGAAGGCGCTCGAATACTCGCCCGCAGCAACATCGCAGCGTTTGAGCACAGCGATCAGAATCAAAGAGGGGCGGTTGTTACAAACGCCGGCGGCTGCGGCGCTATGCTCGCATCTTACGCGCATCTGCTCACGGAGGATGCGGAGTTTGCTGAGCGGGCGCGGCAATTCAGTGCCCGGGTGCGCGACATCAGTCAACAATTGGAAACAGTGCCAATAAGGCAGGCGGCCGACCTGGCCGGGCGACGAGTAACCTACGACGCTTCTTGTCACTTGCTTTATGGACAACACGCCGGTGAAGCGCCATTGAAGCTGCTGGGCGCGCTGGGCGGTCTTAAGTTTGCGAAGCTTGATGGCGCTGAAAGATGTTGTGGCGGTGCGGGAATCTACAATTTGCTGGAGCCGGAGTTGTCCGCACGGGTATTGGAGGAAAAGCTAGATTGTATTCGCGCCACCGGAGCAAAAATTCTGACGACAGGAAATCCCGGATGCCAGATGCAGATCGGTGCGGGCGCACTACTATCAGGAATGGAATTGGCTGTTTGTCATCCTGTTGAATTGTTGGACGAAGCGTACGCCCGGGCGGGCATGTACGAGGAAAGTGAAACGTGAAAGGTGAAAAGTGAAAAGACAATCGATCGAAGCCATTCCGGCAGTTCAGAGTTCAACCTTTAGGTTGCGGTTGGGTAAGAACACAAGCTAAAGCTTGAACTCTAAACTGCCAGCGCTTCACCCATCACTTGTCACTTTTCACTCTTCACTTTTCACTGCCCTTAAAGATCTCGCCCCCAACGATGGTTAGCGCGACATTGCCATTCGCATCCAACGCCACAAGATCGGCTCGCTTCCCTTCTGCGATGGAACCGCACTCGTCATCGATTCCCAACAGTTTTGCAGGGTTTCCTGCTGCCATCATGGCCACATCCGTTTCAGTAACTCCGAGCGACAGCATCAAGCGCACAGCATCAAGCATCGAGATCACCGAGCCGGCGATAGCCCCGCGGGCATTCGCCGTGCGTCCGTCTTTGACTGTTATGGTCTCTCCCCAAATCTCATAATCACCATCCCCCATTCCGGCTGCGGCCACCGCGTCGCTTATCAGCAACAGGCGACCGGCGCTCTTCAGCTTCAATAATAGTCGCAGCATCTCACGATCGAGATGAACACCATCTGCAATCATGTCGCAAGTAACTTCGTCATTTGAAAGGCCCCAACCGACCGGTCCGGGGGATCTATGATGCAAGGGTGGCATCGCATTCATGAAATGAGTCATGTGGTGCGCGCCAGCTGCGAACGACTCATCGAGTAGTTCGAGACTCGCGCGGGTATGACCGATTGAAACTATCCAGCCGCGGGCGTGGAGCACGCGTACAAGCTCAATGCCGCCGTCGATTTCCGGCGCGACGGTAATCATGTGCCTGGCCGCCTCACCGAGCAGTGGCAGGTCATCCAGCTCAGTTGCAGTTGAAAAGGATCGAAAGAACTGCGAGCGCAATGCGCCACATTGGTGGGAGTTTACGAATGGTCCTTCGTAATGCACACCGAGGATGCGAGCGCCTGTGGCGGAGGTCATCGCACCGGCAATCGCTTTAACAGCGCCCCGATAATCAGCAGTGGACGCGGGCACCAGTGTCGGAAGCCAACCCGTAACACCTTCGCTGGCCAGAAACTGGGAAACACTTTTCAAGTCGTTCTCGTCCGCAGCCATCGTGTCGACGCCCATTGCACCATGAATGTGAACATCAATGAACCCTGGAAACAGGCTAGCACCGCTGAGGTCAATAGCTGCACAATCGCTTCCCTGGGATTGGCCACCGCGCTCGCTTATGCGTGCAATTCTGCCCTGCTCGATGAAGACGTCCGCAGTATCAACCGATCGTTCAGGCAAAACGACGCGAACATTCCTGATCAGCAGCGATTGTGGATTTGATCCCATTTGTGACTAAAGAAACTCCGACGGGTTTTCGATAGGCGAGCGCTTAATTACACTCCTTTTGAACAGGCTTAGCAAGACCGTAGTTATCGACTATGATTCCAAGGGCAACGAACCGAAGTTTTGGTGATGAAGAGAAAAGTATCTGCAGCTCTAATAGGCATTATTCTGGGTGACGGCGCTTTCGCGCATGCTTTGCCTGGCGCGCGCCGAATCCAGCGTCCCAAACCAGCCGCACACGCTCAGCAAAATTCTCCA
>DASZDU010000230.1:0-9763 GCA_035941655.1 Pyrinomonadaceae bacterium
AAGTAGTCTGAAAAAGCTTTCGGGAATGCAAGGCAGAGAGGGCTGCCGTTGCATTTAATTTGAACCCCACCCTCCGAAATAATAGTTGTTGCAAGCGTGAAACACTGTTCCATTCTCGCGTTTATTGTGGTATGCTGCGCCCAGCAGGCGGTAATAGGGAAATCTCCAGCCGCGGATTCGTGAGAAAAGGAGCGGAAGAAAGCGATGTATGTTATGGCATCTGATGATCGAATAAGCATAGACCGCGGTAAGGCAATCGAGGCGGCTCTATCAGGCATTGAAAAAAGATTTGGCAAGGGATCAATCATGCGTATGGGTGAGCGTGAGGTCTCAGATATACCCGCCATCTCTACTACGTCCTTAAGTCTCGATGTTGCGGTGGGCGTCGGCGGTGTGCCGCGCGGCCGCATTATTGAGATTTACGGTCCGGAGAGTTCCGGCAAAACAACGCTGGCCCTGCACATCGTGGCTGAGGCACAAAAAGCAGGCGGCGTGGCTGCTTACATCGATGCCGAACACGCAATGGATTCTGATTACGCCGGCAAGCTCGGTGTAGATATCGATCAGTTACTGATTTCTCAACCCGATTCCGGAGAGCAGGCCCTGGAAATTGCAGAAGCCCTGGTGCGCTCAAACGGCATTGACGTGATCGTCGTCGATTCTGTCGCTGCGCTAGTTCCGCGTGCCGAACTCGATGGCGAAATGGGCGACTCTCTGCCGGGCCTGCAGGCGCGTCTGATGTCGCAGGCGCTCCGTAAACTTACAGCCATAGTTTCGCAGTCGAATACGTGCTTCATCTTCATTAACCAGATTCGCGAAAAAATTGGCGTGATGTTCGGCAGTCCTGAAACTACAACTGGCGGCCGGGCGCTGAAGTTTTATTCCTCCATGCGGCTGGACATCAGGCGCATCGGCGCGATCAAAGATGGCGACCGAGTCGTGGGCAATCGCACTAAGGTCAAGGTAGCTAAGAATAAAGTGGCGCCGCCGTTTCGCGAGTGCGAATTTGACATCATGTATGGCGAGGGCATCTCGCGCGAAGGCGATGTTTTGGATCTGGCGGTTACGCAAAATGTGGTCGATAAAAGCGGCGCATGGTTTTCGTATAAAGGTGATCGCCTGGGCCAGGGCCGTGAGAATTCAAAACAGACCTTGAAGGAGAAGCCGGAAATTCTCAAGCGCATTGAACGCGAAGTTAAGGTAAAGCTTGGGATGCCGGTGCGTGAAGAAAAGATAGAGGCTGCTGCTCCAACAGCGAAAGCTGCGGCGGCTGAAAAGAAGTAGTCCTCGGATGAAACTAAAAAGGCGCTCGACTGCGGTTGCTCGCAGTCGAGCGCTTATTTATTGCTTTACAGGCCGTCAGACTAAACCCATAATCCGCCGCGGTGAAAACTATTCTCATCAAAAACGGCACGCTATTGACCATGGATGACGACGACACCATCGTCCGTGGCGATCTGCTTGTACGAGACGGTCGTATAGCGACTATAGGCGAGACCGGCCAGACAGCTGACGTGGTCATCGATGTCGCGGGTTGCGTCGTTCTTCCAGGCTTTGTTCAGACCCATATTCATCTTTGCCAAACTCTCTTTCGTGGCGCAGCAGACGACTTGCCTCTGCTCGACTGGCTTAAGAAACGCGTGTGGCCCATGGAGGCCGCGCATTCAGGGGCTTCAATCAGGGCTGCGGCAAGACTGGGGGTGGCCGAGTTAATCAAGGGTGGAACGACTTGCGCTTTGACGATGGAAACTGTGAATCACACTGAAGAAGTCTTCCGCGTGATTGAAGAGACTGGTTTTCGCGCGACCGTCGGCAAGTGCATGATGGACAAAGGCGATGACGTGCCCAGCGCACTGCATGAAGATACGGAAGACTCAATCCAGCAGTCGTTGTCATTATTATCCGCGTGGCATGGTAAGGCAGACGGACGAATACGGTATTGCTTCGCGCCACGTTTCGCTTTGAGTTGCACCAGCGATCTCTTGTCGCGCGTAGCGACGCTGGCAAGAGAACGTGACGTGATCGTCCACACTCACGCTTCGGAAAACAAAAATGAATGCGCTTTGGTGGAAAGTGAAACCGGATTGCGCAATGTCGCGTATCTCGATTCGCTTGGCTTGAGCGGAGGCCGCGTGGTGTTAGCGCATTGCGTGCATCTCGATGCGGCAGAGTTTGAAATTCTTGCGCGCACGCGAACAAACGTCGCGCATTGTCCCTCGTCAAACTTAAAACTCGGTTCAGGCATTGCCGAAGTCAGCAAAATGCTGAACGAGGGAATCTCCGTTTCACTCGGCGCTGATGGCGCTGCTTGCAACAACCGCCTCGACATGTTTACGGAGATGCGCAGCATGGCGCTATTGCAAAAGGCTCTGCACGGACCGGAGGCGATTCCTGCTAAACAAGCACTCCGCATCGCCACGATCGACGGCGCGCGGGCTCTGGGACTGGAGCAGGACATCGGAACTCTGGCAACAGGGAAGCGCGCAGATTTAATTGCCGTAAACCTCAACACACTTCACTCTGCGCCCTATGCAAATGATCCAGTTTCTGCTGTGGTTTACTCCGCCCAGATCTCCGACGTCCAGACCGTCCTCATTGACGGCCAGTTGGTGATGAGTGACCGTAAGTTACATACGCTTGATGAGGAATCCGTGCTTGAAGAGACGAATCGAGAAAGGGCCGCGTTGATGAAGCGCGCGGGAATAGCGGGATAACCTGGTCGTTTAGCTTTGTTGGGAAGTTTGGAAAAGGGAGTTGAAAAAAGCTGTGCCAGCTCGAAGGTAGCGACTGCGGGGGGCGCGATCGGCGGCCGAGCTGGCACTGGCGGGCACTTTCAATTTTGAATCGGATGTCGTCTTTCAACCGGACTGACGTTTGGGCGCCAACCCCATCCTCAACGGATGGAATTATACACCTCCGCGTGATTTCGTCAACGAAATTCTGTGACTAATCTGACAAAATCCGAAACCTGCATGTAAGTTGACGTTCTTTAGTCAACTCCCTATACTACGCGGTCTTTCCTACCCACGGCCAGGTAGCTCAGTTGGTAGAGCGCGGCCCTGAAAAGGCCGGCGTCGGCGGTTCGATTCCGTCCCTGGCCACCAAAATATCCAGTAAATAGTGAATCGTAAATGGTAAATAGGAGGGGCAGCCTACGCCCGTGGCTGCTTGAAACGGGCGGGGTCTCTCTCGTCCGCGATCGGCTGCCTTTTCCCATTCCCCTTTACCCACTTCCCCTTTTATCTTTAATGACGCCAGTACCGCTTGATTCGTTCTTCGAGGAGCGGGAAGGGCACGTATTCCGCGGTGCGGCCAGCGCGCCTGAGTTCTTCAACCATGCGCATTGCCCCGTCGGCGTTTCGCGTATGGACGAGAATCGTTGAGGCGGGCTGAAGTTCCGGGTTGGCGGCGAGCCATGAAGCTATGGCGTAGCCGGTGCGCGTGTCATCACGGCTTTCGGTGTTGTAATGTTCGGGATGAAGGTCGTGATCCAGGAATATTGCGTCGTAGGACTTTGCACTCAGGAATTCGCGTGCCTGCGTCACGGTATCGGCGACATCGACAAAATCACCCTTAAAGCGATTAGAGAACCACCGATGCCGTCTTTTATCGTCGTCCAAAAGAAAAACCCGTATTGGATGGCGCTGCGCTTTCGCGCGGTTAAGTCCAAGTTTGCTCAGCAATGATTGCAACAAACCCATATCAGTCGTGATAAAGCCTCCGGTCATACAACAATAGTCCACCCTTGCAAAATTTGAAACCAGGCGGAGGAAGCTACGCAGGAAATATCACGGTAGTTTCGCGCGCACAACTTAGACACAGGAACTAGCCGCGGTTTACGCCGATGAACGCGGATATGAGAAATCGGTCTGCTTTTCTGATCCGCATAGCTCCGCGTAAATCCGCGGCTTAATTCTGTTCCAGTTAGTGCGATGCTATAATCCAAATCGATTCGTGCATCCAGCAAAAAAGTTTGCGCTATCACCCGCAGTTCTAATGTCATCAGATAACTCAGACAACAAGGTGCTCCCGTTTGCCAGTGGACTCCGCGACGTTAACGACTCGCATCGCGACGCCGATCAGCTCAAGAGACCACAGGATATTGTCTGCCAGATATGTTTCGGCACCGGCACTAAATTGGAAGACGGCAAGGGCGCCGCTATATGCGATTGCCGGCGCACGAATAGGGCAGCCAAATCACTTGACGCAGCCCGCATTCCCCCGCGTTTTCGCGAATGCAACTTTCACAACTACTACCCAAAGAATGATTCCCAATATTTCGCGCACAGCTTTGCCAGCCGGCTGGTTGACGAGTACCCGGCAGTTGATGCGGGACTGCTGTTCATGGGCAGCGTAGGCGTCGGTAAAACTCACCTGGCGATCGCCATTCTGAAGGACCTTATCGAGAAGAAGGGTGTGACTTGCTTATTTTATGAATCGGGCTCTCTGCTCAAGACGATCCAGGATTCTTACAACCCGATTTCGCAGACTTCCGAAATGCGCGTACTCGCTCCCGTTTACCAGGCTGAAGTACTGGTTCTCGATGAACTAGGCGCCACAGTTCCCACTAATTGGGTACGCGACACGATGTATCAAATCATCAACACGCGTTACAACAACAAGAAGCTCACAATTTTTACCACCAATTACTTCGATGAGCCGCGCGTCACCGCCGATGAAAATTCTGATTCGCCGGACCCAAAGCGCAGAAGGACCTTCGCCGCCGATCGGATCCAGGAGATGACCACACTCGAGGAACGTATTGGCACGCCGCTTCGTAGCCGCTTATACGAGATGTGCAAGAAGGTAAAGATCGAAGGAGACGACTATCGCAAGCAGCTCGACCAACGCCGGTTTGATTCAGCCCCTGGCTAGCGTCCAACAGTCCAACTCATAAACATTCTTCGCGTGCAACACTCTGACCAGCAAGTTTTAGGTAGTGACCTAAATTTCAAGTTTCTCTGTGCCACCTTTGTGTTCTCTGGGTCTCAGTGGTGAATTTTACTCGGCAAACACCTCAGCACAGAGGCACAGAGATCACAGAAGGACGCACAGAGATTTTCAAACCAAGCCGCTTCTGAATTTTGACGCGAATTTCGTCAGCTTAGGTTGATATGTATAATGCTTCGACCGCATTCTTTTACTAGCGCCCTGGCGCCGGTTTGCAGGCAGGATGCTTGTGCTTCCAGTTAAATGCCCAAACGCACTGATATCCACACAATCTTGATTATCGGATCGGGTCCAATTGTTATTGGACAGGCCTGTGAATTCGACTATTCCGGTACGCAGGCCTGCAAGGCACTGCGTCAGGAAGGCTACAAGGTCGTGCTGGTAAATTCTAATCCGGCCACGATCATGACTGATCCGGAAACCGCGGACATTACCTACATTGAGCCGCTAACAGTCGAAGCCCTCAGCGCAATCATCCGCAAGGAACGGCCGCATGCTTTGTTGCCGACAGTCGGCGGCCAGACGGCTCTCAATTTGGCGATCGCTTTGGACGATTCCGGCATTCTCGCGGAATGCGGCGTGGAGATGATTGGCGCCAAGCGCGAGGCGATCCGCATCGCCGAAGACCGCATGCTCTTCAAGCAGGCGATGGACGAAGCCGGCCTGCAAATGCCGCGCGGAGGTTTTGCAAAATCCTGGGCTGAAGCTCAGCAAATCGTTGAGTTCACCGGTTACCCGGCGATTACGCGGCCATCGTTCACGCTCGGCGGCACAGGCGGCGGCACCGCCTACAACCCCGAAGAGTTTGAAGAGATTGTACGTGCCGGCCTGGCCGCTTCGCCGATGCATGAAGTTCTGATCGAGGAGTCAATTCTTGGTTGGAAAGAGTTCGAGCTTGAGGTTATGCGCGACCTCGCCGACAACGTCGTGATCATTTGTTCGATCGAAAACTTCGATCCGATGGGTGTACACACAGGCGACTCGATCACGGTCGCGCCGGCGCAAACTCTAACCGATCGCGAGTATCAACAACTTCGCGACATGGCGATCACCATCATTCGTAAGGTCGGCGTTGAAACCGGCGGCTCCAACATTCAGTTTGCGGTGAACCCGGAAAACGGCGATATCCGCATCATTGAAATGAATCCGCGCGTGTCGCGCTCCTCAGCGTTGGCGTCAAAAGCCACTGGATTTCCTATCGCGAAGATCGCGGCAAAACTTGCTGTCGGCTACACACTCGATGAGATTCCCAACGACATTACGCAGAAGACCCCCGCATCGTTTGAGCCCACTATCGATTACGTAGTAGCAAAAATTCCCAAATGGGACTTTGAAAAATTCAAAGAAGCCGAGGATGTGCTGGGCACGCAGATGAAGTCGGTGGGAGAAGTGATGGCGATCGGGCGCACTTTCAAGGAAGCGTTGTTTAAGGGTCTGCGCTCTTTGGAAGCAGTGAAGCCTTTGCGGCTCGAGGACGTTTCTGACGATGAGCTGCAACGCAAACTCGCACGGCCGAATTCGCAACGCTTTTCCTACATTACCTATGCGCTGCAGCACGGCTGGCCCATTGCTGAAATTTATCGTCTCTCGCGGGTCGACCCGTGGTTTCTTGAACAGCTCCAGGATGTGATGGAGATCCAAAAAGACATTGAAGACCGCAGGCTCGAAGACATATCACCAGAGCTGTTGCGTTCGTTCAAGGAGGTCGCACTGTCGGATCGACGCCTCGCTTATCTCACCGAAAAATCAGAAGACGAAGTGCGCGCACATCGAAAGAGTCTCGGCATAGTTCCCGTTTATAAACGAGTCGACACCTGCGGCGCCGAGTTTGAATCGTTCACGCCTTATCTTTATTCGACCTACGAAAGTGAAAGTGAAGCGGACCCAACCGATCGTCGCAAGATCATGATCCTGGGTTCAGGTCCGAATCGCATCGGGCAGGGGATCGAGTTTGACTATTGCTGCTGCCACGCTTCATTTGCACTGCGCGACGCCGGCTTCGAGACCATCATGGTCAACTGCAATCCGGAAACTGTCTCGACCGACTACGACACCTCTGATCGCCTGTACTTCGAACCACTGACTTTTGAAGACGTGATGAACATCGTCGACATCGAGAAGCCTGAAGGAGTGATCGTACAGTTTGGCGGACAAACCCCTTTGAATCTTGCCATGCGACTTCATAAGGCCGGCGTCCCCATCATCGGCACCGGCGCCGATGCTATCGACCTCGCCGAAGATCGCAAACGCTTCGGTGCATTACTGCGTGAGCTTGGCATTCCCCAACCCGAGAACGGAATGGCCGCGACCGTTGAAGAAGCTAAGCGAGTAGCCGAGCAGATCGGTTATCCCGTGCTGGTGCGACCCAGCTACGTGCTCGGCGGCCGCGCGATGGCGATTGTTTACGACGAAGAAAGTCTCGATGAATACGTGCGCACGGCAGTTGGTTTCACGCCTGATCGGCCCGTGTTGATCGATAAGTTTCTTGAACGCGCAGCGGAGTTCGATGTCGACGCGCTGGCGGACGAACACACCTGCGTCATCGCGGCCATCCAGGAGCACATCGAAGAGGCCGGCATTCATTCGGGAGATTCGTCCTGCGTATTACCTCCAGTTCGCATCGATCCGGAGCATATCGAGACCATGCAGCACTACACGCGTCTGCTGGCGACCGCGTTATCTGTACGTGGTTTGATGAACATTCAGTTTGCGATCAAGGATCATCGCGTTTACGTGCTCGAGGTGAACCCACGTGCGTCACGTACCGTGCCGTTTGTTTCAAAAGCGACAGGCGTTCCGATTGCGCGTATCGCGGCGTTGGTCATGGCGGGGCAGGCGCTGGCCGAATTCAATTTGCCAGAGAACTTGACGGTGAATCGTTTCTTCATCAAGTCGCCGGTATTTCCGTTTGCGAAGTTTCCGGGAGTCGATCCGATTCTCAGTCCCGAGATGCATTCGACCGGTGAAGTGATGGGAGTTGGTGAGACGTTTGGCGAAGCTTATGGCAAGGCAATGATTGCGGCAGGCTTGTCGCTGCCGCAAACAGGCCGCGCGTTTATTAGCGTCAACGATGCCGATAAAGGGCAGGCGGTCGTGTTGGCGCGCAAGTTGGCGCGGCTTGGTTTTGAGGTTGTGGCAACGCTCGGTACGGCCGAGAGGTTGCGAGAGGTGGGCTTGAAGGTGGACAACGTCTTCAAGGTGAACGAGGGACGCCCGAATATCGTGGACTACATTAAACGTGGCGAGATTGCGCTGGTGATCAATACGCCGTTAGGTCGCTCGTCGCATTTTGACGAACAGTCAATTCGCCGCGCAGCGTTGCAGTACAACGTTCCGTGTGTCACCACGATGACGGGCGCACAGGCTATCGTTGAGGCGATCAGTGCGCGCGGAACTGATCCGGTAATGAAGGTGCGCTCGTTACAGGAATTGCATGCAGTTGGCGCTGCGGTGCGATGAGGGCGGGAATCAGGGAGAGAACAACTTTGGAAATTAATAGTCGCGAGACAATCAAGCAGATCTTAGATGAGTGTAAGACGATCGCCGTCGTCGGTCTCTCTTCCTCGTCAGGTCGGCCATCATACGGGGTTGCGTCGTACATGAGAGGGAACGGTTACAAAGTCATTCCGGTTAACCCAAACGAAACGGAAGTGTTTGGCGATAAAGCTTACGCATCGCTCGCAGATGTTCCCGCCAAGATAGATTTAGTTGATGTGTTTCGCCGCTCGAGTGAAGCTGGTACTGCTGTTGACCAAGCAATCGCGCTCGGGGTGAAAGCGGTTTGGTTGCAGGAAGGCGTGATTGATAACGCCGCCGCGCAACGCGCGCATGATGCTGGCTTGCTCGTCGTCATGGATCGCTGCTGGCTGAAGGAACACGCAAGGAACAGTAGGCAGTAGGCAGAAAGCAGAAGGCAGAAAGTTGAAGGCAGAAGTTGATGCCGGTCGGAAAGGCTTTCAACGTGATAGCAATTGCGCAAGTCCAGGAGTCTCGAGATCGGGAAGGCGGGCTTGCCCCCGCTCTTAAATGGCGAGGATTGAATGCCAACACAAATCCGCGCAGTCGTAATCACCGTTAGCGATGCCTGCTCACGCGGCGAACGCAAAGACGCATCCGGTGAACTACTCGCACAACTTCTCAAAGAGACTGGCGCTGAAATTGTCGCCAGCAAAATCCTTTCCGACGATCTCGATCCACTCGCTGACGCGCTAAGAGAATTCGCCGACCGCGATGACATCAATTTGATCATCACTACCGGCGGCACCGGCCTCGCGCCACGCGACAACACACCCGAAGCCACACTGGCTGTCATCGAGCGCGAAGCGCCTGGCCTCGCCGAAGCCATGCGCAACGAAACACTCAAGCAAACACCCATGGCTATGATCTCGCGCGGTGTCTGCGGCGTCCGTTCGGGTACTTTGATCATCAACCTCCCCGGCTCACCCAATGCCGTCCGCGAGAGCTTCGCCGTCATCGCGCCTGTTCTCAAACACGCAATCGCCCTCCTCACGGGCTCACCCGGCGGCGATTTGCACTAGCACCTATCAGTCTCAAGGGATTTCCGGTGACTTGGTTTTGGAGTGCGCTGACCTGTCAGCGCTTTGACTCCGCGGCGGCCTGTCGCCGCGTTCCCCGGACGGTCAATACCGCGTACACAGGCAGCGACAGGTCTCAGCAGACCTAAAGCGCCGACAGGCCGGCGCACTCCAAAAAATGCGCTCTAAGAATGGAGCTGCTCTAATATTCGGCGCGGTTGGCACAGGCATAAACTATTTTCAGACGTCGGTGATGATGATACACTGCGCCGCGCGTC
>DASZDU010000231.1:0-6855 GCA_035941655.1 Pyrinomonadaceae bacterium
TATATGGCTTACATTTCTCTGCACCTTCTTTGAGGAAACCCTCATAGAAGATCTTGGGTGGGTAAAATGGTTTCGTCAGCCCACTCCAGTCCATCTTGTTGATGTAGATCATGTATTCGATGGGGACTGAACTCATCTTCATCGCTTCCCATGTCCGTTGTGACTCCACACTGTTCTTAAATTGGTCTTCATAGACGCAGAACTTCGTCCTGTTTGCATTCTGGCCGACGAAGTTGGGAGCCAGCTCAATCGAGAAGTGATAAACGACAGCAGCTTTAAACCACGCATCACTTCCATGTCTCACCAGAGTATTCAAATCGACATGAATGTCAGGAGTGGCGTACGACGGCGGTTCCGGTCGTGGTTCGATCTTTTCGCTAATAACCTCCATATTCACCAGCCCGCGGACATTGTCGTCCTTGTAGAAAGGAAACACCTGTAGAGAGTGTGCATAGTCCCCATCGACGGAGAAGCGGAGATCATATCGCAAGCGCATTCCGAGCCCGTTATGCTTCTCTGACCGGAAGGGTTCATAAGTAACGTGGGAGACGGCAACACGCGGCATAACGATCACGCCGTCCTCGTGGTTGCTAACCCGCTTCTCCAAATTTGCGATTGCCTCTTGCTCAAAAGCCTTTAGCATGGCCGTGATTTTCGTCGCCTCGGATTTAGGCAGTTGTGGTGGCACGAGTGGAGGCGCAGGCGGTCGGTTCATCGGTCGGAAAAGCTGCGCGTATGCCCGCCTATACGGCTTGCCATCGATGTCCTTGCCACTGACCACGACACGAAACGGCTGCGCCGGGACCTTCACAAACCCGAGGTACTGACCGTGATCCAATGAGTTGTCAGACTTCCACATGTGCAGCAATTGAATTGCGCGGCCACCTGCAGGCACCAACTCAAATTTTGCGCTGGCGACCGCCTCTTGCCGGAACAGTTCGCCCTTCACAAGGTATTGAACGCCCGCTGAGGGTTGTGCACCCAGGCGAGTAAAGTTAGGGCCCTCACGACCGAAGTACGGTCGCTGAAACTCGAAGCTGTAGAACTGGATTTCCCTCGCACGTGACGGGCGAGAGCTGAATCGCTCAACCGGGAGTGCCGCATCATCAGCAAGGACTGTAGATTCGCAATGGGATGCGAACATCCGCAGTACCAATGACATGGCGAAGATGATTCGTATTGTTAGCACGGGTCTTAAGTATACTTCGGCAAAATAATGGATGATTTCTGATGGGTCGAACTTAGTGAAGCTCTTGAAAACTGTCGCAGATTTATGGTCGGCTTCTCGTCTATGCCTGTCTCACCCAGCGGATCACTTCTGGTATCGAAGCTCGTTTTCCAGACATGAGCATGCCGACACGGTAAATTCGTCCTGCCAGCCAGGTCAGTAATACGATACTCCCAAAACCTAGCAACAAGGACAATGCGATCTCCCAAAAGGGCGGGGTTTGAGCGACGATTCGCACCGGCATCGTTATAGGTGCAAAGAACGGAATCATCGAAACCCAGAAAGCAAACTGGGAATCCGGACTGCGACTAACCGGAAGGAACAAGTAAAAACCGATGACCAACACTAAAACTATCGGCATGGCCAACTGACCTCCTTCCTGAGCAGTGGTCACCATCGATCCCACCAGCGCATAAATGGTCGAATAGATGAAGTAGCCCATCAGGAAGAACAGCGCGAAGTAAACAAAATAGCTTGCCGGAATCGCTGGGATGTGGACTGGCATCCCGCGTGTAGCGAGCATCCCCACGCCATAAAGGGTGAACGCCAGAAATGCCAACGCCCAGATCGTTAGTTGGGTTAGAGCTACGAAAAACACGCCGATGAGTTTGCCCAACATAATCGTAAACGGCTTCGCCGACGAAAAGAGTATCTCCGCAATTCGTGTTTCCTTTTCTTCGATTACTGCTCCCAAAATCACCTGGCCATAAAGCAGGATTGTCAGATACATGATAAAGCCGACGCCAAACACAAGCGCAAAGGCTTCCCCGGAATCTCGTTTGCGCTCCGTGGGGCCAATTCCCGTAGTCTCGAGTTCCACCGGTTCGGAAAGCGCTTGCACCGTTTTTACGTTGATATTCGCCTCGACCAGGCGCTGTTGACTTACGGCCCGGCTCAAGGCCCGCGCCAGGAATCTCCTGGTGAAAACATCGCCTGTGTTGCGAGACACAAACTCTGCGTCGCCACTCTCAAGGAGATTGGCGGGAAGGATCAGGTAGCCATCAAGCTCCTTGGCCCTGACTCGCCGATCAAGCTCGGCTCTGACTTCGTCCAATGAACGTCCGCCGATAGTTACCTGCTGAAGTTCCGGAACTTCCTTCGGTTGTTCACCCATCGTCTGGAAGCGCTCACTCTGGTTTTCATTTGCCGCCTTCGACTCGACGGAAGCGGTCGCTGAAGAGTTTTCTCCACGTTCATCAATGACAGAATTGTAAAGACCTGAATACAACTTGCCGGTTTGGTCCACTACGGCGATTTTTACAGGTCCGCCAGCGTTTATACTAAAGATGATAGCCGGCGCAACTCCGAAAAGTGATATCACAACCGGGCCGAGCACCGTCATGACAACAAACATCCGGGCGCGTACGCGCTGCAAATATTCACGCCTTATTACGGCCCACAATTTGTTCATGCGTTGCCTGTTACCTTTTCGATAAAGATGTCATGCAGGCTCGGTTCGATCATCTCAAAGCGTTCAATAATCGCGTCAGCGGTAATCAGCTCCTTCAAAAGCAATTGAGCAGTGGCACCCTCAGCCAGCAAGACTTCGAGTCCGTCGCTGTGCCGCTGAACCTTGCTGACGAGCAAAGGATCCGCGAGCACCGCCGCGCCGCCCACCAGTCGCAAGGCGACGGCGTTTCGGCTGAACCCCCGTTTCACGTCTCTGATGCTGCCCTCTAAAACTTTGCGCGAACGATTGAGAAGACAAATATCGTCACAAATCTTTTCAGCAATTTCCATCTGATGGGTTGAGAAGATTATTGTCTTGCCGTCGGCTTTAAGTTCGAGAATCACTTCCTTCAGCAACTCGAGATTGACGGGATCCAAACCGGAGAACGGTTCGTCAAGGATAAGTAGGTCGGGTTCATGGATGATTGCGTTCAGAAATTGTACTTTCTGTTGCATGCCTTTCGACAATTCGCTGGTTTTCTTATTCTTCCACTCCAGCAATTTTAATCGCGCCAGCCAGCGATCGACTCGCGCATCAGCTTCTTTTGAACTGACATTCTTGAGGGCCGCAAAATATTTTATTTGGTCGCCGACTTTCATCTTCCTGTATAGCCCGCGCTCCTCAGGCAGATAACCAATCCGATCCTGCAAGGCCGGAGTAATCCGTTGACCAAACACTTCGATGTCGCCTGAGTCGGGAGCTGTAATGTTCACGATCATTCTAATGGTAGTCGTCTTCCCCGCCCCGTTTGGCCCCAGCAGTCCAAACACTCTGCCGGGATACACTTCGAGGCTTAGCTCCGTTACTGCGTTAAATTCGCCAAAAGATTTTGTTATTTGGTGAATCGAGACAGTTGGGTTTGGGTTTGGCATAGGCGGGAACTCTACCGCAGGAACGCGGCAGGGCCGCAAACTAACCTTCTTAATGAGCTACTAATACGAAATTTCGTAATTAAAGTTTTTGGGTTGCGCCGAAGCTCGGTCTGATACATATTTAGTCCGACGCCTCTCAATGACTGCTGACGGAATAGAACGTCAACTGTCTTTGGCTGACCCCTTTGCAATGTCTCCCCTGACTTGTCCGCATGGCTTGGCAAAAATATGCCTTTAGCGTCGCCGATTATCAAGACGGCAAAGTTTTTCGCAGCGACTCCAGTATCTCTCTGTCTGCCGCTATGCCTAATTTTTTGCGTGCTCGTCTTGACGCCAACTGGCCGCGCACAAATTCCCCAGGACACGCCGCCTGAACCAAAGGACCAGTCAAGACAGAACCAGACTGACGTTCTGCGGGTCTACACCGAATTGGTGCAAACCGATGTCATGGTGTTTGATAAACAAGGGCGGTTCGCGAATGGTTTGACGGCCGCGGACTTCGAACTTCGAATCGATGGAAAGTTAAAGCCCGTCGAGTTTTTTGAAAAAGTCACCGCCGGCAGTGTAAATGAAGAGGTACAGCTCGCAGCGGCGCGCGGCGCTTCGGTGCGTCCCACTTCAACGAGGTCTGCTTCGCCGGCGCCTCTCGATCGCGGTCGACCCATTTTCTTTTATGTGGACGATCTGCATATGGATCTGAGCAGCCTGCAAACGACGCGAAAACTGATCACGCGCTTTATCGACAGCGAAATGGGCCAAAACGATGAGGCGGCAATCACTTCTGCCAGTGGCCAAATTGGCTTCCTCCAACAACTCACCGATAACAAATCCGTGCTCCGCGCGGCGCTGGACCGAATCAAGCTTCGCCCCTATTTCGTCAAAGACTTTGAACGGCCCACAATGACTGAGTATCAAGCTATAGCAGTCATAAATAACGACCGCGAACTTCTTCAATACTACATTGACGCGATCATTCGTGACTACCCCAGCACTCCCGTGAACATGGCTGAATCGCGGGTGCGAGCTCGCGCTGCAGGATTGGCACGGCAAGGTTACGCCGTCACCACCAACACGCTCATTGGGCTTGAAGGATTGGTTCGAGCGGCTAAGGATTTGCCCGGACGTAAGCTCGTGATTTTTCTTTCAGGTGGCTTTCTTCTCGGCGATAGCTCTTCTGATTCCAGATACAGGCTACAGCGAATAACGAGTGCGGCGGCACGTTCGGGCGTTGTGATCTATTCCATGGATGCGCGTGGGTTGGTCGCCAATCTACTCGATGCCAGCAGCGGTGCTGAGTTTGATATGTCAGGCGTCTTATCTCGCTCGAGTAGTGGAGAGCTCAATGCGACGCAGGATGGATTGCATGCGCTCGCGAAAGACACCGGCGGCAAAACGGTCTTTAATACCAATGCACTTGATGCGGGCTTGAGCCGGGCCTTGAAGGAAACTGACACCTATTATCTGCTCGCGTGGAAACCCGAGCCTGATTCACATCATGCAAGCAAGTTTCGCCGTATTGAGGTGAAAGTTGTGGGTAGGCCCGACTTGACCGTCCAGGTGCGGCGCGGCTTTTTCGACCGGGAACCGGAGGCGGTAGCCGCGAAGACCGAACCAGGGGATAAGGCGAAAAAGGAAAGCGAAACCGCAAAGACGCCGGAAGCGCAACTGCGAAAGGTTATGCTCGCTCCGTATCCGCTGCGAGATATCCCGCTCACGCTGGACTTAACTTATCTCAACACTGCTGACAGAGGACCAAAACTCTCTGCTTTTCTGCAGGTGCCGCATGAGGTTCTTTCCTTTGCGCCGGCTAACGGCAAACTTGTGGCTACAATAGCAGTTGCCGGAGCTGTCCTGGATGACAAGGGCAATGCTGGCGGAGCGTTTAATAACCGCATCAATATCGAGGCCGCCTCGGTCGCAGCTGTAAAATCGGGACAGTCTCTGACTTACGCATACCCGCTGTATGTCAAACCCGGACTCTATCAGGTTCGTGTCGGCGTCCGGGATGTACAGAGTGGTCGCTCGGGTACTGCACATTCATGGATCGAGGTCCCAAATATCGCCTCGGGGCAATTGGCGCTGAGCAGTCTGCTGCTGGGCTTGCGCACACAACCTGAAATCAGCAACACCCCCGAGAGTGCCCCCAAAGTTCCAGAGCCGGTAGACCTGAGTATTGCGCACCGGTTTGCGCCTAATGGATACCTGCGGTTCATGCTAGTGGTGTATAACGCCGCGCGCGCGCCAGCGGATTCAAAGCCTGACGTTGCAATTCAGGTACAGGTGGTCCGAGAAGAGCAACCCGTCCTGACAACCGCGCTTCGCCGGATTCAAGTAGAGAATAATCAAGATCTGGCGACAATTCCTTATGCGGCCGAACTCTCGTTAAACGGACTGCCCACCGGTCGATATGTTCTGCATGTGACGGTAGTGGATCGTGTGACCAAACAGAGCGCTTCGCAACAGACTCGTTTCGAGATCGAGTGACGCCTTAACAACATCGCTACTCCCTGGAAACCAACCAAGCAACAACTAATCGCCGCGGCAGGAAAGACTGTGCCCGACGTAATTGCTGCAGATCTGCGCGTGCTGTTCTGCGGCATCAATCCCGGGCTCTACACCGCTGCGGTTGGTCATCACTTCGCCCGACCTGGTAATCGATTCTGGCCGGCACTGTTTGCCGCCGGCTTCACCGATCGGCTCATGTCTCCTTTCGATGAGCGCGAACTATTAAAACTTGGGTTCGGCGTAACGAATGTGGTCATGCGTGCAACTGCAAGCGCGGATGAACTGACGGCCGCCGAATTGCGCACCGGCGGCAAGCGGCTAATAACCAAAGTGCTGCGATATCGTCCAGCGTTCCTGGCGATTTTGGGGCTCGGAGCTTATCGAGCCGCGTGGCGTGTGCCGAAAGCCGTGATTGGTCCGCAAGAGGAACGCATCGGCGAAACAGTTGTGTGGATATTACCCAATCCGAGCGGCTTGAACGCACACTACCAAGCGAAGGATCTTGCGCGCGTGTTCAGCGAACTGAAAACGGCTGTAGATACACGAGTGCCGCGACTTTAGCCGCGGCACTTCCGGTTAGAGTTATTGATCAGCCTTAAGGCCGGCCGAAGATTCCGCCGAGAATTCCACCAGTGTTACGACGTCCGTAACGGTCGTTCCGATAACCGGCATACTGCCTGAACCCCTGGTCATAGCCTCGCACAAAACCTTCGCGGAAGGCCTGTGTCCGGGCATCGCGCCACCAATGCGACCTTTGCGGGTTGTAGCTTTGTCCGCGTCTGGCATCGCTTGATCCCGTA
>DASZDU010000232.1:0-18461 GCA_035941655.1 Pyrinomonadaceae bacterium
GAACACAATGAAGCGGCCTGGGCTGCCCGCGTGCCATCTATCCTTACGTTCCTGTTTCCGCGAAAGATGTAGGATAATCTCGCCGATCGTTTACGTATCTGCTAACTTCCGTTCGTCCGCTGGAGGAATTTTCTATGAAAAGCTGGAAAAGATATGCGTCGACATGGTTGGTTGCCGCCGCTATTTGTACCTGTGCCGTGGTCGCGACTGCGCAGGACCGCACAGTAATCCTAACAGGCGCAGAACTGACTCGAGTTGTTCCCACCGGATTTTATTTTCAGGGACAGTCTGCGCCCACGCAGATGCGCAACTCCGCCGCGGCGCGTTTTGGCAGTGCGCGCTACGTTATTGTGGGCATGGTTGATACCTCCGGATATGCAGCCGAGGTGCGCGCCAAGTATGAAGGTTTTTTAATTACCGATTCGCCAATCTGGATTAACAAAACCGAACTCGCGGTTGGCGCCTACGGCTTCGGCTTCAGTAACGACGGTAAGCTGAACATCCTCGATTTAGCGGGCAGGGAAATACTCTCCGTTGCCACAACGAATGACACAAGCATGAAGCGCCCGCGTCCGCTGTTCATGACAAAGTCGGGTGATGAAGTTCGACTCTACAGCGGACGGCAATATGCAATCATCGGTGCGAAGTAGTCGGAAGTCTGAATACTCTTTAAATCAATCGAAGTAGGGAAGGTGCTTCCATTTCTCATTTCAATATTTCTCATTTGTCATCGTCTCGAACCGTTCGTTTCTAATTCGTGTCTACAATGAAAATGAAAACTGAAAAATGATAAATGGAAAATCTCGTCTGTTCTTCAACTCGCAGAACCTCTTCCCTTAGACAGGCAGGAATCTCTGTGCTAGTCGCGATGTTTTTCCTGGGGGTCGTGTCTTTCGCGGCGGGAGCGCAACAGCCAACCCCCAGTCCAACTGCACCACGAATCGGTAAGTCTTACAGTACTGAACCTCCAAACAAGAAGCCACCACCACCTGCCCCCCAGGCACAATCACCCGTTACCTTCAGCGACATTACTGCTTCGACAGGCATCAACTTTAAGCGGGCGCCATCTTTCACCGCTGTCAAATATCTAATTGAGGCAGTGGGTGGTGGCGTGGCGATGTTTGACTATGACAACGATAGTCGCATGGATCTGTTCTTTACAAATGGTGCGGCGTTGAAAGATCCGATGCCAAGATCAGAAGTACCGGATAAGCGCGATCCGAAGTATTGGAACCGTCTCTACCACCAAAAAATCGACGGCACCTTTGAAGATGTGACAGAAACGTCGGGCCTTAAAGGCATTGGATTCAGTATGGGAGTGGCCGCTGCTGATTATGACAACGATCGCAACACGGATCTGTTTGTGACCGGCTATGGCGGCAATTATCTATACCGGAATAACGGCGACGGCACGTTCACGGAGGTTACGAAAAGTATCGGCGTTGCGGGCGGTGGCTGGTCAACGAGTGCCGGCTGGCTCGATTACGATCGCGATGGCCGACTCGATCTCTTTGTTGGACGATATGTCGAATGGGATTTTGAGACCGGATCTGTTTACTGCGGAGACATGAGACCGGGTTACCGCGCGTTTTGTCACCCTGACAACTTCAAAAGCGCCACTAACATCCTCTACCACCAGCGCCCGGACGGTTCGTTTGAAGATGTGAGTGCTCGCTCGGGGATTGATGGGCCCGGCGGTAAAGCCTTAGGCGTCGCGCTCGGCGATTTCGATAACGACGGTTTCATGGACATCTTTGTCGCTAATGACAGTGTGCGACAATCGCTTTATCACAATAAAGGCGACGGCACGTTTGAAGATATCGCTATTGCGTCAGGCGCGGGATATGACGAAAACGGAAAAACCTACGCCGGCATGGGAGTGGACGCCGCAGACTACGACAACGACGGCTACCTTGACGTTTTTATTACCACGCTTTCAAACGAGACCTATCCGCTCTATCACAACGACCGGGACCTCACCTTTACCTATGCAACCAACTCGACCAGCGTGGGCCAGATAACCCTGCTTTACTCCGGTTGGGGCGCGCGTTTTATCGATGCCGACAATGATGGACTGCGCGATCTCTTCGCAGCTCAAAGTCACGTGCTCGATACGATTGAGAAGACCAACCCATACTTGAAATATAAACAGACGCCACTGCTGATGCTGAACACCGGCAAGGGTTTTGTAAACATATCCGCCACTGCAGGACCCGCATTCAGCAACGTGTTGGCCGGTCGTGGAGCAGCCTTTGGCGACCTCAACAACGATGGTCAGATTGATGTTGTAATCGCGTCGCTTGATGGTTCGCCTGTGGTGCTGCGAAACAATGGGACGAAAAACCACTGGTTGGGTTTGTCTTTAGTTGGGTCCAAATCGAATCGAAATGGAATCGGCGCTCGCGTTGCTGTGACTGACGGCACCGGCAGGAGACAGGTTTTCGATGAGAATTTTTCGGGGAGTTATTTAGCTTCAAACGACCCCCGCATTATCGTGGGACTGGGAGCAACCGGGCGCGTCCGAAAAGTTGAAGTGAACTGGCCCAGCGGAATTGTGCAGACTATCACCGAGCCGCAGGTCGATCGTTACCTTGTGGTAGATGAGAAAGATTCACGCTGAGAGATCCTGGTTGCCACTCAAGCAGTTCAGAGTTCAAGCTTCAGCTTGTCGCACGCGAAATCACAACCTAAAGGTTGAACTCTGAACTTCCGGCTTCAATGGAAACTAAGTAGTTTACTAGTCGTGTTGACAGCCATGAGATGGCCGCGTATTTTTCGGTCGTGTCTCAGCATACATCGGCTCCGTGTTAGGGTAAGACCTTGTCTCTCCAAACAATCACCGAGCTTAAGTCAATCTGAAATAATGACTAAGACAAAATGTTTTTGAAAAAATCCAGCCGTAAAGTGCGGCTTCAACCCTGCACGCTTTTCCTGCTGGCGTTGTTTGCAGGTTCTATCCTTGTCTTTGCCCAGACTCCTCCGAAGAAGCCCGAACCACAGCAGGGAATGGGTGTTTCCACCGGAGCGCCGGTCAACTATACCTCGCGCCGCACGATTGGAGTGACTGACGCAAAGGCTCCGATAGTTTTTGAGGACATGACCGAAAAGACCGCGTTGGTGAATTTCAAGCATCGCTCGGGCAGCCCCGCCAAAAATTACATCTTCGAAACCACCTCCGGCGGCGTCGCAATCTTTGACTATGATGTTGACGGTCTGCCCGATATCTATCTGGTCAACGGTTCGACGGTGGCGGCGATTGAAGGCAAGGAGAAGGCGCCTCGTGCAGCGCTCTATCGGAATCTTGGTAACTGGAAATTTGAGGATGTAACCGACAAAGCGGGAGTGGCAAATGAGCGCTGGGGCAACGGCGTGGCCGTCGGTGACTATGACAACGATGGTTATCCCGACTTGTACGTGACGAACTTCGGCGTATCACGTCTCTACCACAACAACGGTAATGGCACTTT
The DNA here is from genome assembly GCA_035941655.1 of Pyrinomonadaceae bacterium. Classification (GTDB taxonomy): domain Bacteria; phylum Acidobacteriota; class Blastocatellia; order Pyrinomonadales; family Pyrinomonadaceae; genus PSRF01. The sequence goes on from DASZDU010000232.1 coordinate 3,468, forward strand.
TTCTGATGTCGCCTTGAAGCTTGGCGTCGCACGGAAGGGTTGGAGCACCGGGCCGAGCTGGGGCGACTACGATGGCGATGGCAGGCTCGACCTCTTCGTGCCCGGCTACCTGGTAATCGATCTTGGTAACCTGCCGCCGAGTCCGGCTGAAGTCGGGAAGGCGGGCGGCGTTGGTCAAAACTTCTGTCAGTTTCGCGGTACGGCGGTGATGTGTGGGCCTCGTAGCTTGCCCGGGGAAGGCGACACACTTTTCCACCAAAAATCTGACGGCACGTTTGAGGATGTCAGCGTCAAAGCAGGAGTAAATGATCCACAGAAGTACTACGGTTTCAGCTCGGCGTTTGTCCACACGGACGACGATAAGTTGCTTGACTTGATAGTAGTGAACGATTCAACGCCTAAGCAGCTTTACATCAATAAGGGAGACGGAACGTTTGAGGAGGTTGGTTATCCTTCCGGCGTAGCGCTGAATGAGAATGGACGTGAACAAGCCGGAATGGGACTGGCAATCGGGGACTACGACAACGATGGCCGCGTCGATTTCCACATCACTAATTTTTCGGACGATTCAAATGTGCTCTATCACAATGATGGAGAGGGTAATTTTACCGATGTTACTTTTCAGGCCGGCCTCGGCGAACTAACGCTTCCTTTTCTCGGCTGGGGAACAAGCTTCATCGATTTCGACAATGATGCCTGGCAAGATCTTTTTGTCGTGAACGGACACGTCTACCCGGCAGTTGATGCTAATCAATGGGGGACTAGTTTCGCTCAGCAGGCGTTGTTATTCCGCAATCTTAAGAATGGAAAGTTTGAACGTATTGGCGCTGCTCCGGGCAGCGGTCTGGCGAGTGCCTGGCAAAGCCGCGGGCTGGCCATCGGCGATCTGGATCGAGACGGTCGTCTCGACCTGGTGATAAACAACATGGACTCCAGGCCATCTATCTTGCGAAACGTTGCCGCGCCTGCGGGCCATTGGTTGAGTGTGCGACTCGTCGGGGACCCAGCAAAAAAGACACCTCGAGATGCCATCGGCAGCATCGCTTACTTGACTACGGGTAAGATTCGACAAAGACTCGACGTAATCAGTGGGGCAGTCTATTGTTCGCAAAACGACCTAACGTTGCACTTCGGGCTGGGGGCCGCAACCAAAGTCGATAAACTTGAAATTGAATGGGCCAACGGGGCCGTTGAAACGTTCGATGTTCCGGCTATCGATAAAGGCATGACTATTATTCAGGGGAAGGCGAAGGGCCAATAACCCTGGCCCAATACGAACGAGAAGTGGCTCTGCCTCGACTGGAGCTCTGAACTTGCGAAGACTTGATCTGAGAAAGACCCAGGCAGCACGTCTCAATACAATCCGCGATATCAATCGCCAGATCGTATTGAACTACATTCGCGAACGCGAACCGATTTCGCGTGCTGAGATTGCACGCGAGGCGGATTTGCAGCGGTCAACCATCTCGGCCATCGTCGAATCGCTGACAGCCGAAGGTTTGGTCGAGGAGGTCGGTGAAGGTGAGTCAACCGGAGGCCGCAGACCTACTCTTCTCAGACTGCGAACAAAGGAAGCGATTGCCGTTGGAGTCGCAGTTACTCCTACCACTACCACCGTGGCTACCAGCGACCTCGCAGGACGTATCGTCGAACAAAGAAAGTTTCCAACCGATATTGATCCTGACAAGACTCTGGGCGAAGTAATTGCCGTAGTCCGGGAATTCTCAGCGAGAAACAAAGACACGATCGAAGCCGTTGGCGTCAGCCTTCCAGGTTTAGTTGATCCATCCACGGGAAACGCTATCTATGTCCCATTTTTCAAATGGCGTGACACTCCCGTTTCCAAGGTGATCTCCACGGCGGTTGGACTGCCGGTCATTATCGATAACGACGCTAATGCAGTGGCACTTGCCGAGCTATGGTTTGGACGTCCGGAAGTGAGCGATGCGCGAGACTTCATCATGGTGCTCGTAGCTGAGGGTGTCGGGACCGGGATCATTTTTGACGGTCAGGTTTATCGCGGACAGCGTGGAGCAGCCGGAGAATTCGGGCACATGGTCATCGGCAGAAACGCACCAGTTCCGTGCTCGTGCGGCAATCGCGATTGTTGGGAAGCTTTCTCGTCGGAGCGCGCGGCACTGGCTCGCTACGGGAAGCTGGCCGGGGCCAATCAGGTGGGCCAACTTAGTTTTCGGGAACTGGTGGACCGCGGACTCAGCGGCGAAGATCATGCCAAAGCTGCACTCATCGATACAGCTCTTTGTCTCGGCGTGGGGATCTCAAATTTAGTTGTCGGCTTTAGTCCCGAAGCGGTCGTTGTCGGAGGAGAGATAGCCCGCGCCTGGTCGCTGATTGAGAGTGCACTTAAGGAGACGATCGAGCACAGTATTCGGCGGGGATTGCCCTCGGCGAAAATCCTGCCGTCCACCCTGGGAGAAGATCCGGCATTAAGAGGAGCATTGAGCCTGGTGCTCGCCAGCAAGTTTGCGGCAGCATTTGCCGCGTGACAGTAGTTGGTGAGTTTGGAAAGCCAGCCAGGGTCATGCGTTGCGACAGACCGAGACGAACCCTTAGCCAAATCTCGGCAGGAAGTTTACTTCTTCGGCTAGAAAACTATTGACAGACTTCCCAAACTGTAATAAATACTTCGTTCGTTAAGGCAACAAACTGTCAAAAAGCCCATCCATCGGCTTTTCATTTGGATTTCAGCAGCGTTTGAATCAGGAACTGTATTGAAGCCGGGTCAGGGTTGGATAACCTCTGGCCGCTCCCTTCAATCACAGCGAGAGTCCGCACTTTATGCCGGTAGGCCTGGGGTGTAGCTCCGCTTTCTCTCCCATAAAGGATCAGACATGGCTAGCAAACTCCTAAAAAGTGTTGGTGCTTTGGTTGTTCTGCTCATTTCAGTTACGGTTCCTGTCCTCGCGCAAAGTAATAAAGCCGATATTGTCGGGACGGTTACCGACAGCAATGGCGGAGCTGTGACCGATGCCACGGTTACTGGAACTAAAGTCGACACCGGAGCATCACGCACGGCGACCACCGACGCCTCGGGCAACTACCAGTTGCCCTTGCTGGATATTGGTATCTACAAAGTCACTGTAACGAAACAGGGATTCCAGACAGTTACTCAGGAAAACGTTACGCTGCAGACCCAGGACAGATTGAGGGTAGATCTGATCATGGCACCCGGCACTGTCACCGGCGAGGTAACTGTTTCAGCTGCCCCCACGCTGGTTGAAACTGAGTCCAGCGATCGCGGCAATGTAGTCACTGGTCGTGAAGTGACAGAGCTTCCACTCTCCGGACGCAACTTCACCCAACTGGCGACGCTAATGCCTGGCGTTGCGGCTTCGGGAAATACAGGCTTCGGAGGCACAGGTCCTGACGCCCGTCAGTTCAATAATGGTGACCCAAGAGCGGGAGATGGTGGGCCAGGTAGTAGCAACTCGCAAGGTTCCACGGAAAATTCTCGTTTCGCCCGCTCTGGAAGTGGAGCATTGACCGTAAACGGCCAGCGCTCCACCAATAATAATTTCTCGCTTGATGGCGTGGACAATAACGAGCCGCAGTTTGGCACCATTGGCGTATTCCCGAATCCTGACGCGATTGCTGAGTTTAAAGTCACTACCAGCATTCCGCCTGCGGAAGTAGGTCGTGCGGCTGGGGCAGTGATTAATACTACGATCAAGTCCGGCACCAACGAGTTTCATGGGTCGGGTTATTACTACGGACAGAACTCAGCGCTCAACGCTTATCACCCAAAGCTATTGAGGGATCGCCACGACGCCATCGCTCGCGGCGTCACCAACCTAAATCCTTTTGATAAGGCCGTGCAGCAGATTCATGAATTTGGTGGAACAATTGGTGGCCCGATTTTTAAGAATCGGACGTTCTTCTTCGCCGACTATCTGGGGCAGCGTAATAACATTCCTTTCCCGGCGTCATCTACAGTGCCAACTGCGAAGTCGAGGAACGGAGACTTCTCTGATTTTCCAACCATTCGCAACCCATACACGGGCCAGCCTTTTCCCGGAAATGTAATACCCGATGCGCTCATCAGCCCCATCGCGAAAAAACTTGCAAATCTGTTTCCTCAGGCGACCATCAATGTTTTTAATCCCGGCCAATCCAACAATAACTACTTCACTCAGCGCGCCAACAAAGAGCGCATAGACAACTATGAGGTCAAGATAGACCACAAGGTGTCGGAAGAAAACTCTCTTACGGGCCGCTTTAACGAGCAGAAGTTAAAAACGAATCGCGCCAATTTGTTGCCGGGACTGCCGACTGCGGGGTTTGGCGCCGGCGATGAGGTGGGCAACACACGACAAATCACCGTGTCAGACACGCATGCGTTTAGCCCGACGCTGCTCAACGAATTTCGTTTTGGTCTGACTCAGATCAATATCGGAATTTTCAATTGCGGGGTTGGCGGGGCTTGCGGTACCAGCGCGACCTTCGCCGACGACATCGGTTATCCAAATGCGAATGATGGCTCGTTGGAAGCGTCAGGTGGCCCAGGCCTTGGCAACTTTGGCAATGGATTTACCGAGTACCTTGGTGATGGCGGTCTCTTCCGCGTAAAAAGCAAGAACCCATATTTCGCCGACTCGCTGACGATCGTTCACGGATCGCATGTGACGAAATTTGGCGGCGAATACCGGCTTCGTCTTCTCAACACTATTGATGGCGGGCGTTCGGGATTCTTAAAGGGAAACATGCAGTATGCTGACGATGCTCCCGCGTCTAATCCGTTGCTACCCGGTCAGATCTGCCCGCTAGCTTCCCAGGATAACGGTGGGGCCAACTGCTTCATAGATGCTAATGGCGTCCCCTACGGTGGAACTGGAAATGCCCAGGCCAACGAGTTGATGAGTCTTCCGGCTTTTCAGGTTGATCGCGGCAAGGTGTTTGGCGGTCCATTCAACTTGCGCACGCAGGAGTATGGCTTGTTTGTTCAGGATGATTGGAAGGTCAACGACAGGCTTACCTTGAATCTCGGTCTTCGCTACGATCTGTTTACACCGCCAACCGAATCCGACGGCAGGCTTAGTTACTACTTCCCGGAGGACAGTCGGGTTATCGTTGCGGATGGTAGCAGTAGCCGGCTGATCTCAACGGATAAGAACAACTTCGGACCGCGCGCTGGGTTTGCCTATGCGCTGGATAGTGAAAAGAGCATGGTGATTCGCGGAGGCTACGGGCTGCTATACACGCTGGATGGAACAGATTATCCTCCCGCAATCCGCAATCCGCCCTTCACCAATTCTGTTCATTTCGCCCAATTCAATGGGCAGCAGCCCACGAACGCCAGGACTTATTTCAGCGTGAATACCGGACCGCCCTCTATATCTACGCAGATTGATCCGGCAAACCTCCCGGAATTTGTTAACTTATTCAGTGTCGATAGGGAACAGAAGAATGGACTGGTTCACCAGTTTCAGATTAGCTATCAGTGGCAGTTTGCCCGAGATTGGTCGCTGGATATTGGCTATGTCGGCAACCGTACTCGAAACCTGCTCACTACTAACAACATTGGCAGGGGCGGCACAGGCGAATCCAGAAATGCTGCCGGCCAGTTCCTGGGTGGAGGAAATACCAGTGTGCTTCTGTACACCAACGCTGCAAGCTCGTCTTACAACGGATTGCAGATGCAGTTACAGAAGAGATTGTCGAACAATGTCCAGGGTCAGGTTTCTTACACCTTTAGTCGTACCATTGACAATGCTATTGGGCTGATTGGTTCTCTTGGTGATAGCCGCAACGGCGGCCGCCTTGGTCCAATTAATCCGTTTGACCTCGATGCCGATAAGGGCCGATCCTCGCTGGACATACCGCACTTGCTTTCCGCCAGCGCAATCATCGACTTGCCTTTCGGTAAAGGCCAGAGATATCTGAATGGCGGCGGTGCGGCGGACAAGCTGTTCTCCGGCTGGCAGTTTAATATTATTCAAACGGCCCGTTCTGGTTTCCCATTTACGGTCGTATGTAACTGTGGGCTGGTACGTCCGACGCAGATCAGTGATCCGTTTGCCAACGCTCCACCCGGCAGGTACCTGAACGCGGCTGCTTTTTCCCTCTCGACGGGGATAACTACATTACCGGCGAATCCCGCGGGTACGGTTATTCAGTATGGAAGCCTGGGACGAAACACCTTCAATGGGCCAGCGATCTGGAATACCGATATGTCGTTGTTCAAGACGACAGCCTTGACTGAAAACGTGCGGGCACAGATTGGTCTGGAAGCGTTCAACGCCTGGAACCATGCAAAGCGAACAGTGCCGATTAACAACATAGGCGATGGTGGTTTCGGCAGGTTCGACGGCTTCTTTCCAGGGCGGGTCATTCAATATCGATTTAAGTTGCTGTTCTAGCTCGCGCCCTCGCGACTCTTGACCCTTTATCATGACGACCGCACGTTCGCGCGCGCGGTCGTCATTTGTTAAAATCTTCGCGTTTCTCCCCTGCACTCCTGCTCTTGCCCTATGACTCCGCGATGGCTTTCACTCTTAGCGTTCGTGCTTACGCCGGTATTCGTGTGCGCGCAGTCGCCGCCGCTGCAGAAGGAGCGGTCCCACGTCGAACGTTTCCGCACGGCGGTAGACCGCGCCGACCGGGCAGAAGCTGAGGCCAATGCGCTTCTTAAAACAAACCCTGACTCTGATGTGGCCCTCAACGCGCGCGCGATTGCGCGCATGGGCCTTGGTCGTTACAGCGAGGCTTACGAGGATCTTCGGAGAGCGGTTTCTATCAAACCTAACAACTCCGATTACCAGGCAAACCTTGGTTATGTTCTTTGGAAACTAGGACGGCCCGACGAAGCCGTGTCTGCGGAGAGGGCGGCGCTCAAGCTCGATCAGAAGAATACGACCGCTCATTTTCAGCTGGGTCGTTTCCTTCTGAGACTGGGGAAGCCCGAAGATCTGCCTGAAGCAATTTCAGCATTACGCCGCGCGCTGGAACTCGATCCGCGAAGGTACGAGATCCGTTTTGAGTTAATTGTTGCCTATCGTGCGGTTGGGAATTTCGCTGAGGCTGCCGCGCAGGTCGACGTCCTGACAGAGTCAAGGCCTACCGATGCCCGCGTCTTTTATGTCAGCGCGTTGCTTGATACGGATCGCAACGATCTTACCTCGGCGATAAGGAACTTTAATGAGGCCTTAAAACGCGATCCCACGATGTATGGGGCCTTACAGGATCTCGGCCTGCTCTTTGTGAGAGCAAACCGCTGGTCCGACGCAGTTGAGTCCTTCGCGGAACTTGCGCGCCGACAGCCGAATTCCGTTGAAGCCGCCTACTTCCATGCGCTGTCTCTCTACAACCTGGGAAAAGCTGTTGAAGCTGAAACGGAGGTTCGCCGAGCTTTGCGCCTTGATGTAGGCGCAGTTGAAGCGCACACGCTGCTTGGCATTATTCTCGCGTCGCGGGGGAAAGCAAACGTGGAAGCGGCCGATGCTTTGTCGCAGGCAATAGCCCTCAATCCAAACAGCTTCGACGCACAGTTCTACTTTGGGCGCGTCCAATATGCGATGAAAGATTACGCTGGCGCGGCAAAGAGCCTACGCGCTGCGGTGAATTTGAAGCCTCGACATGCCGAGGCGCGCTTCTTTCTGGGCACCGCTCTGGAGGCTTCCGGAGAATCTGAGGCAGCTCTGTTGGAATACCAGAAGCTTGTCGACAGCGATCGAAACTCAGCGATTGGAGAACTTGGTCTAGGCGCTTTGCTGGTTAAGCAGGGAAAACTCGAGGATGCAATTTCCGCACTTAAGCGGGCGATCAGTTTGGACCCCAGGAGCTTCGAGGCATATTGGGCACTCGGTCGGGCACTGGCGTTGGCAGAACGGTTTCCCGAGGCAGTCGAAGCTTTCACAACGGCGGTGACGTTGGCGCCAGACCGAGCCGATGCTCATTACCAACTCGGCCTGGCGTTGAAACGACTTGGACGTACAGAGCAGGCAGATCGAGAATTTCGAATCGTGGATCAGTTGAACACTGAGTTTCGAACGACTGCGGCTCCTCCCAGGTAAAATAAACGAATACGCCTGTAAAGATAGCCAAGATGATTAGAGAGACGAGGACAGATCGATTCTTAGGGCGAGCGCTTCGACGCTGGCTCCAGACCTGTCTGATCTTGCTGCTTGTCTCCGCCGGGTCGCTCGATACAGTCATGGCCCAACGGACCAATGGCCGCGACTCGAAGAGTGTTAGCCGTCCGGCGATTTCCGGACCGAACACGCTGAGTCCGGCAGCGCGAGAGTCGCTTGACGCTGCCGTTGCCGCCTTACAGGCAAATTCCCTGGGTGAAGCAGAGCGTCAGGCTCGCGCCGCAGTCACGGCGGCCCCCCATTCAGCCGTGGCTTACAACATCCTCGGAGTTGTGCTTGATCGCGGCGGGCGGCAGGAACAAGCCTTGACAGCTTTCAATGCTGCGATTCGCATTGATCCAACCTTTGTTAGCGCGAGAAATAATTTGGGACGAATGCTTGCTGAGAATGGCAAGACGGCGCAGGCGATTGCAGAGTTTGAACGAGTACTTAAGGCTGAACCGTCCCACGTCCAGGCTCACTATAATTTAGGTTCACTGTATGCAGACGCGGGAGATTTTGGCAAGTCTGCCGAACATTTTGCGATAGCTCGGCGGACCGACCCCAACGACCCGCAGCTGGCACTGGCGTTTCTTAAGGTTGCTTATCGAGCGAATCGAACGAAGGAAGCAGATGAAGCCGCCAGTCTGGTGGAGCGTATTGCGGGATCAGAAGCGAAGCCTTTGTTCACACTGGCAACTGTGCTGGCAGAAAATAAGCAATACGAACGCGCAGCCCGCTTGTTTGGTCGCGTCAACGAACTGACGCCCCGCACTTTCGAGGTGCTCTACAATCTCGGAATTTCGTTGTTCAATCTCGATCGGAACGAAGAAGCAGCGACTTATCTGGCTGAGGCTGCGGACCTGAATCCGGGGCCGGCCGAAACCCATTTTCGCCTCGCGCTGGTGGCGAGCGCTCGCAACGATCATCCAAACGCCGTCGAGGAATTCAGGCACGCGATTGAACGAGAACCAAAAAATGCTAATTTTCATTTTTTGCTGGCGCGGGAATACTCGCGCGCGGGTTATTGGGACGGAGCCATTGCCGAAAACACGCGAGCAATCGAGCTGAATGGAAAGGAAGCGGCCTACGTTTACGCACGTGCGAATGCCAATTACCGCAAAGGCGAGTGGACCGCCGCCGCCGCTGACTTTGATCGGGCCGCCGAGCTGGATCCGACAATCGAAAACATTGATTACCTCCGGGGCTATGCACACCGCGCGGGCGGCAACTTTGAAGTAGCGAGACAAATACTCGAGAAGTTTGTTGCCACTCATCCAGACCATGTCGACGCTCTTGAGAGTCTGGGTTACGTCGCAATAGAACAGGGAAATCTTGAGGCGGCGGAGGCACCACTGAAACGCGCCCTCCAACTCGCTCCCGAAGATGTGCCTGTTCTTTACGACTATGCCCGACTCGCGCTCAAGCGGCGCGACTACACCTTAGCTGTGGACCGTCTGGAAAAAGTGATCGCAAAGCTTCCTACGCTCACGCAGGCTCATTATCAACTCTTTCTGGCGTACTCACGATTAAAGCAGACCGAGAAGGCCAAGGCCCAGTTGGCTGAGTTCAAGCGGCTCGAGGGACTGGAGAAGCAGGTGGAGAAAGAGCGGATTCTGGATGAACAATTGCGCAGCCAACAGATGCTTGGACTGACGGTCCGGTAAAGCCGCTATGTAAAAAACTGGAGGCAAGGAGGGATGAGTTAACTTGAGATCGACTTATCGGATATTTGTTCAGCCAGCGATAGCACTAATTCTGACTGGCGGCGCCTTATTAGTATCTGCTCAGACCTACGGGATAGACAGCTCTTATGACAGGTGGTCGAGGGCCCAGGCGGAGAAAGTCCTTAACGACTCTCCCTGGGTAAGCAACCAGGAGGTGCGAATCAAAAGGGAAGGGCAGGCCCAAAGAGTGGCTGGAGCCCCGCCATCGATGATTAAAGACGAAACCAACTCGGTAGCGAGTGGTGGAACTGATTTTCCCATCGACTTCATTTTCACGCTTCGATTGCGTTCGGCCATGCCGATTCGGGAAGCCCTCGTGCGGCTAAAACAGCTGGACGCAAAGTACGATGCCATGGATGAAAAGCAGAAGGCGGCCTTTGATGCGAAGGTAAAGGGTTTGCTGGACTGTCCCGCATGTGAGAACAATTATGTGATTACGCTCAGCTCCAAATCCCGAAACAGTCCCGGGGCTGACGCCGTTTATTCAACCTTCAAGGGTGCCAGGATCGATGACGTCAAGCGATACATCTACATTGCGAATGAACGCGGAGAGCGCCGCGAGCTGGTTCACCTGGTTCCTCCCAAAGCACCGGGCGAGGAGACGGTTTTGTTTTTTCCGCGCTTTGACGAGAAAGGCACACCGCTGTTTACTGCCGAATCAAAAGAAGTGATTGTTAATCTGACTAACAATCAGGTAAATATCTCTACAAATTTCCGGATTGATGTTACAAGACTGGTGCGCAACGGGCAGCTGCTTTTCTAGCCTTAACCCTCAGTGTTTCATTCCTGTTTAGAAAGGGCACTTGTGCCCCGAGCGAGGCGGACAAGTCCGCTTTCTAAACAAGGCCGCCCCGACGAGCTCCATCAGTGGAGAGCCAAATCTCTGCGGATCGTAATGACGACCTGTCATCGCCACTGGCAAACAATAGAAAGGAAGAGCTAACCGCAAAGTGCACAAAGTCAATCCGCAAAGTATCGCCGGGAGCGACCCCTTTGCTTTTCTTCGTGCATTGTCTTCTGTATTGATCTTCAGACTGGCGATTTGTTCCTGTGTCCTGGCGGCTTTGCTTTGCCTCTCCGCTTCGGCTCAAACCAACCTTCCGTCAGTAACCAAAGTCGAGCCGCCGTCATGGTGGGCGCGCCACAGCATTAATCCAGTACGGCTGCTGGTGCGAGGCAAGAATCTAAACGGCGCGCGCGTTCGCTCGACTAGTCCCGTAACCCAAACTTCGGAGGTCCTTGTTAACCGCAGTGGCACTTATGTTTTTGTAAATGTGACCATATCGCCTGGAGCGCGCCCGGGATCTTACCCTTTGAAATTGATTACGCCTCAAGGGAGTGCAACCATCCCTTTTACGATTGAACCACCGCTCGCCGCCAATACACATTTCCAGGGAATCAACCGGAACGATGTGATCTATTTGATCATGCCCGATCGGTTCGCCGACGGCGATCAGTCAAACAACGCGCCCGCAGACGCTCCGGCTGCCGCGAACGATCGCAAAAATCCACGCGCCTATCATGGCGGCGACTTGCGCGGCATTATCAATCATCTCGGATATCTCAAAGACCTTGGAGTGACAGCCCTCTGGCTGAATCCCTGGTACGACAACTGGAATGGAGTGAATACCTGCGACAAGCCCTGGTGTCCAAACACCTATTACCACGGCTACCACGCAATCGATTATTACGCCGTTGAAGATCGCTTTGGCGATCTGGCGACGCTGCGCGAGTTAATCGAAAAAGCCCACGCGCTGGGCTTGAAGGTTATTCAGGATCAGGTGGCTAATCACGTGGGATCGCGTCATCCGTGGGTCTCGGATCCGCCGCTCGACAATTGGTTTCATGGCACGCAGGCCAAACACTCGCTCAACCGTTTCCAAAATAGTGTGCTGCTTTCGCCGCATGCGAATTCCATTGAATTCCGTAACACCCTTGATGGCTGGTTTAGCGAGGACTTGCCGGACATGAACCAGGAAGAGCCGGAGGTGGCGCGATACGAAATACAGAACGCGCTTTGGTGGGTGGGGATTGCCGGAATCGATGGCATTCGCCAGGATACGATTCAATACATGCCGCGTAAATTCATTCGCGAACTTTCCGACGCCTTGCACCGGCAGTATCCGAAGCTGTGGATGGTTGGTGAAGTTTTTGACCATGACGCCGCGCATACGTCTTTCTTTATTGGCGGCCACCAGGGTTGGGACGGCCTCGACACTCACCTCGATTCTGTTTTCGATTTTCCTTTATGGAACGCATCGCTGCTGGCATTCACCAACAAGGCGCCGATGCGTGCGCTGCGCGACCGGTTGAAGTATGACGCGCTCTATCCTGATGCTGCACGAGTTACGACGTTTGCAAACAATCATGACACGAAGCGTTTTATGTCTCTCGATGACGCAACCCTCGAAGGCGCGATGATGCATGTGGCGTTTACGCTGAGCGTGCGCGGTATCCCGCAGCTTTACTGCGGCGAAGAGATCGCGATGGAAGGGAAGGACGATCCTGACAATCGTCGCGATTTTCCCGGAGGCTTCCCGGACGATACTCGCAACGCTTTTCAGCCGAACGGCCGCACGCGTGATGAAACCCGTATGTGGCAGTGGACGCGCGATTGGATTCGGCTGCGCCGCGATCATTCGGCGCTAAGGGACGGACAACTAATCGATCTTTACTACGACGATGATGCTTATGTTTTTGCGCGGCTGAATAAGAGTGAAACTGTGATCATTGCGATGAACCGCGCGAAGAAGGAAAAGCAAGTAAGTATCCCAGCTAGCGCGCTTGGCTTGAAGGATGGAACTGGACTGACGCCTTTGATTGCAACGGCCAGCGGCAGTCCTGTCGCGAAAGGCAATGCAACCATCAGCGTTCCGCCGAAGTCCGCTGTTGCATACATAGCTCGTTAAGTAGACCTTTTAGAAAGCGCACTTGTGCGCCGGCTAGGCGAAAAACAAGTCTACGTTCCGTTTAGAAAGCGCACTTGTGCGCCAACGTTCCTAACGCGAATGAAAAGAGGAGCGAATCAACCTTGATAAAGCGCCGCGGCAAAATGCACCTCTTCAAATCGCGAGAGCCTAACCTCGTTCATTACGCTACCTCAGTTACCTTCAACCGCGTGCCCATCTTTCGAAATGATCACGCCTGCTCACTTCTCATCGATGCTCTGGCTACTACGCGCGAAAAGGAACCATTCAAGTTAATAGGTTACGTTGTAATGCCGGATCATTTTCACCTGCTTGCGAATCCACTTAACCTTGATATCAGTATTATCGTCGGAAGGATCAAAGGCAGAGCGGCAGTTGCGATACTAAGTTGGCTGCGAGAGGAAGGGCATTTGTTATCGCTCGCCAAGTTGGCTTTGCCAAAACAGCTCAAGTCAGGGCAAACTCACGCAGTTTGGATGAGAGAATTTTCGGCGGTTGATATCTGGAGCCGCCGGTTCATCCGTCAGAAACTCAACTACATTCACGTGAATCCGGTGCGTGCTGGGCTGTGCGACCATCCAGGAAAGTGGCGTTGGTCTAGCTATGCCGCGTATTTGCCTCATGAACCCGGTAGTGTGCCAATTGAAGTAGACAAACGTTGGTTGTGGACCGAAGAAGAGTTGAGTTTAGCGCACGGTGGGCGCACAAGTGCGCTTTCTAAACGGGAAGAGAATAAGGCCAGCAAAGACAAGTTGAGTTTAACGCATGCGGGGCGCACAAGTGCGCTTTCTAAACGGAAACAAATAAGGCCAGCGAAGAAGAGTTAAATTCAGCGCACGTTAGGCGCACAAGTGCGCTCTCTAAGCGGCGGGCAAACATTGTAATGAACTTTCCCAGAGCCAGCGGTATCCTGCTTCATCCGAGTTCGCTGCCCGGACCGTTCGGTATCGGTGATCTCGGACCAGAAGCCTACGTCTTCGCGGATTTTCTTGACGCGGCCGGGCAAACCATTTGGCAAATGTTGCCACTCGGACCAACCGGCTACGGCGACTCGCCGTATGCCTGCTACTCAGCATTTGCCGGAAACACTTTGTTCATCAGTCCCGAAGAGCTTGTCACGATTGGTTTGCTTGCCAGGGACGAACTGACGAATGCGCCCGAGTTTTCAAGCGACCGAGTCGACTTCGCAGCGGTCCACGCCTACAAAGACTCGATTTTGCGCAGTGCCTTTATCAAGTTTAAGAGAGGACCTGATCAAGAACTCAGCGGCGAGTTCCGTCAGTTTTGCGATCAACACACGGCCTGGCTGGAAGACTACGCTTTATTTCGCGCCTTAAAAGACGAACATGGTGGGATCGCCTGGACCGGCTGGTTGCCCGAACTAGTTACACGAGAACTCGCAGCGTTGAAAGTTGCCCGGGAGCGACTTGAAGAGGAAATTGAGGCGCAAAAGTTTTATCAGTTTCTCTTTTTCCGCCAATGGTTCGCGCTCAAGTCATATTGTAACGATCGCGAAATTCAGCTGGTTGGCGATATCCCGATTTTCGTAGCGCACGATTCGGCTGACGTCTGGACAAATCCGGATCAGTTCAAGTTAGACGAGGCTGGACATCCGCTTGTTGTGGCGGGCGTTCCCCCTGATTACTTCAGCACCACGGGCCAGCTCTGGGGTAATCCGCTTTACAACTGGGACCAAATGCGTGTCGACGGATTTCGATGGTGGATTAATCGCGTCCGGGCAACGCTCGAGATATTCGACATCGCGCGCATTGATCACTTCCGCGGCTTCGCTGCCTGTTGGGAGATTCCGGGTGGGGATAAAACCGCGGAACGTGGGCGTTGGGTTGAAGCGCCTGGACGAGAATTATTCACCGCCATCAAAAACGCTTTGGGACGGGTACCCATAATTGCCGAGGACCTGGGCGTCATTACGCCGGATGTCGAATCCCTGCGCGACGACTTCGGTTTTCCCGGAATGCGGATTGTGCAGTTTGCTTTCAGCAGCGACACAAACAACATTGATCTGCCGCACAACTACCACAAGAATGTTGTTGTCTACACCGGCACACACGATAACGACACGGCCGTCGGTTGGTTTAGTAGTGTGGCCGGTGCAGGCTCGACTCGCGATGCTGAGCAGATCGAACGCGAAAAAGAATTCTGCTTGAAGTACTTCAACACGGCCGGTACGGAGATCCATTGGGATTTCATTCGTGCCGCCCTGGCGTCGGTGGCAAATACAGCGATTGTGCC
>DASZDU010000233.1:0-9589 GCA_035941655.1 Pyrinomonadaceae bacterium
GTCGCAGCATGATTAAAATTGAATCTTCCGACGAAGCGGCGTCAAGCCGCCGCGGACCAAAGCGCTGACAGGTCAGCGCACTCCAAATCCCCCGGGCTGATCACTGGGGCATCTTGAAAGTCGATGACGTGTGACAACGCCGGCAGTCTTTAAATGCCAGGTCGCCGCCGAAGGAGCGATTACCATTGTGACAGCTGAGACAAGTTTTACCGCGCGTCAAAGCAAAATGCTCGAGCGGCGCCGGCGAGCTGACCTGACGAGACTGCGACGCACCCGCAGTCAGCGTATGGCAATCTGCGCACGCGAGTCGTTGTCCGCTGCCGTGTTTTGCATGACTGAAAGCGTAGCGATATGAGCGCGCATTCGTCGTGGTCCGCGCAAAGGCTTTCTGATCGTGACAGACTCCGCATGAGGCGAGCTCACGACCTGCTTGCGATTTGCTGCTCGGTGTGTGACATGTGTAGCACTGGTTATGAGCAGCGATGCCCGCAGGAATTGACAACGCTGCCGCTCGCCCACCCATTCGCGCATGACAGGCTGAGCATCCATTCGCCGGCCGAGCCGAAGCGGTCATGTGTTGCGCATGATCGAACTTGACGTTGAAGCTTTCGTTGAACTTTGCAGGAAAATTCTTAAGCGGTGGGTTGGCGTTGTTAACGTCTGTATGACAGATGACACACATCGGAACATTCGCTGTCACGAATTGGCCGGTATGACAGCTAACGCAAGCTTTATGGCCCGGGAATCGCGGCGTCGCGGAATTATCATTGCGCTGATGACACGACGAGCAGGCAAGTGAGGCATGGCGCTGACTAGTGTGCTTGAAAATGGAATAGTCCAGCCCTGGACCTTGCGGCGCCGCGGTAAGCAGGAACTCTCTGTGCAACCTTTGTGTTCTTTGTGTCTCTGTGGTGACTGCTGCAGTTATTTTCACCACCGAGACACAAAGGACACAGAGGCAACACAGAGACAGGAGTCCGCCTACAATAGAGTGAAACTTCACTTTACGTCCTTACGCTTCAGCGCTTCGCGGCCGGCAATCAAATAGTGACTCGACGGCGGATCGCGCCGCCCCACATCGGACGTATGACAATAACTGCAAGCAAAATCTCGATTCTTGTCTACAGCTTCCAACTCCTTGCTGACATCGAGTCTTAGTCCATCTTTATTGTGACATTCGGTGCAGGCCGTGATTGGTACATCCGGTTTCAGCCCACGCAGCGTTGACGCTTTGGTGATGTTGATATGGCAGGTTGTGCATTCCGCCACGTGCTGCTCGCGCGCGTGACGAAACTTCATTGAGAAACGATGCGGCGCATCAACGGCGAGGTAAGACTTGTCCACAGGTTTATGGCAGCCACCGCAGTTCGCATTTGTCGGCTGTTGAGAAGTCCAGTGGCAGTTGAAGCACGCGGCATGGCTCACGGGCGCAGCTTTGAAAAACGCGGCATCGGGAATAAATGAGTCGGGCCAACCTGCAGGCGGCGCGGCTGGGGCGTTGGTCCGCGGGAGATGACAGATCTCACAGTTGTTGTAGTGCTTCGTTTTATCATCCGTCTTGTTTGACGTAAACGAAGCGCGCCGGAAGGGCGGCTGCGCTGCTTGCAGCTCACGGAGCAGCCCTGCGATCACGTCCTGATGTTTGTCATGAGGGAACTCGATGACGAACTGTCGTGGAACAACCGGATTGCGAAACGCAAAACGAACATCATTACGCGGCGACACGCTGGTGTGGCAGATGGAACAGATCACCGGCCTCGCACCTTTGAAAAATTGCGGGCGGTGGCAGCTGACGCAGGCCTCGTGGCCGGGGTAATCCGCAACGTCAGGAAAATCTCTTACCTTTTTCCAGTTATCCGTCGGCGCCTGGTGGCAAGTGTTGCAGCCCGCTTGGTGTTTCTTTGTAGCGTGAGAAAATCGCGAATAATCGATCGTCCCGGAACGATTGACTGGACGAGAAGCCGCTGGCGTTCTGCGCCTCTGTTTCTGCGCCGAAGCGTTCCCCAGGCAGAGACAGATGGTGACGACGAAAAAAATAGTCGTTGCCAGGATAGTAATTGCGGTTCGGACGGTAGGGTTCATTGGTGAATAGGCAATCCATTCTCTGTGTATCCTTTGTGTTCTCTGTGTCTCCGTGGTGAATCTTTTGCACCTGATCCACCACAGAGACACAGAGAACACAGAGAATACACAGAGAGTTCATTGATTTTCATTTCGGCGCCGCCTCACAAATTGGAAGCGGTTTTTCCACAGCGACGCACTTCACATTCTTCTCTTTACGATTCATAAGCAGATACGGCTTCTCAAAAGCGCGTTCGTCAGGTTTCACCTGGACCTCGCAATTCCAGATCAAATTCGTATTGCCGACTTCAGTGGGGAGAATATTTGAAAGCGTATAGGTGCCGGGTTCGAGATCGGTGAAGTAAGCGGTGCCGTTTCGGTCCGTCATAACTGAAAGCGCTTTCGCGCCGGAAGTCTGTTCGGCCTGCGTCAAACTTATATGCAAATGATTTTGACGATTGTTGTAGAAGCCACTCCGTAGTTGTTCTGGCAGGTTGACGGTCAACCACTTGCGCGCCAGCTCACGGCTACCAAATTGTTTCTCGCCAACTGCAACAGCCGACACGAATTCCGGCACGGCACCCGCGCCTTCGATATCGTCTGGCTGCACTTCGCGGCAATAAACAGATTCGCAGTCGCTCTCGTTCAGCCATTTGATCAACGCCTCGCTGGCGCCCGCGGAGCGGTAATAACAATCACGCGAAACAAGCACGCGCTGCTCTATCTCTTCAACCAAGCTCCGGTTTTGTTCGAGTGAGCCTTTGGTGAGAAAGAAGCGTTTGCGAGCAAGCCCTTTGGTGGAATCGCCGATCTTCACCCTTACTCGCAAGCGCAGCACGGTGCCAGCAGTCGCCGGAGCGGGTGGAGTTTGGCCCAGGCAATAAAAAAACAGCAGCAGGAGAACGACGATGCCGATCAAACTGCGCAGGACTATCTTGATCGCTTCGGGTTGACTCATAGAAACAAGATGCCAGTTTGTACTTTGTGCTTTGAGCTTTGTTCTTTGCTCTATCTTGCGTAGCGCAAACTGCGGGTCCGCGGTTGGAGATCTGGTTCGTGTTAGTTCGGTCTGCTTTCGTGTTATTTCGTGGTTTGTGTCCTTATGTGTAGCATGGACACGGACCACGAAACTACACGAAAGGCAAACGAAATCACACTAACTGATCACAACGAGGTTTCGAGGCGGCCAATCAAAGAACAAAGTTCAAATTACAAATTCGGGCTGCGTGGAAACTTCAGGAAAGGCAGCCGAACGCCGCGGACAAAAAATTGATCAGAACGAATAGACGGCGGCGGCGAGAATCCATTGCCCCCGGCTGCGCCGATCAAATCATCCTGGTCCACTCCGTCGCCACTAATACCAATCGCGCCGACGAGTACGCCATTTTTGTAAAGCGGAACACTGCCTGGAAAGATTTGAATCCCGTTCGGCAGGTTCGGAATGGTGGTGCAGGGAACACTGGCGCCCCCAATCGCCGCCAACAAGTTCGTTTGAATCAAGTCCAGCTGCAGCCCAACATTGAAAGGACTCCATTCGCTTAGCGGCGTACTGAACGGCCCGGCGGCGGTGTCGTTTATGCCGTCGGGAAAAAACGGCCGATGCAAAAAGCCGATCGCGCGATCTGTAAAAGCGATGGAACCGTCGAGTCTCAAACCATCGGCAGACGCGCGGCTGACATAGTTTCCAAAACCGGCGGCGTTTAGAAACGTCGCTGCACTGGCGTTTGAATAGAACGCCGCGGTCCTGGCCTTTTGTACCGAGACGTCGAATCCAAACACGGGCGCATCGAGTTGTCGGAAAACGCCCAGCACCTTTCCGGCGGCGTCTACAACCGCGATCGTGACACGCGCATTGCTGCCGAGTGGTTGGCGTATAGCGGCGCGCGTGATGTTCGCCTGTTGGGCTGCGTGAGCAATTATCGTTTGCACGTCAGACGCGGTTAAGGCGTTAGGCCCAGCCGGAGCCGTACCCGCGATAAATGGAGAGAAGCGTGTGTCGACTTCGCCACCTATCCCACCAACGCTCGCCGGCACAAACGCCGAAACCTGAGCGCCGAGGATCGGAAACGCACCTGGCACCACCCCGGGCAAACTTCCAAACGGAATAGTGGTAAGCGCCGGTGGATTTGTGACGTTCGAGTAGGGAAGTCGAATACCGTCAACGAGAATGTTGTCAGCACGTATCAACGCCGGCGCTTCGAAACCACGCACGCCCGAGGCAGCGATCAATTCTTCAACCGGCTGATCGAAGTCAGTCGGATCGCGATCGAGGGTGTAGATTCCATCACCTTCAACGCCAATTCCACCCACAGCCACGCCGTCTTTGTAAATCGGCAACCCGCCAGGATCCGCAGACAGTCCCAAAGGCAACGCTGGTTTCTTAATGTCTGAACACGGCAGAGACGAAAACTGCACCCCATAAAGCGGACCGCCCGAGCGAAATTGCACACCCGGCGGAAAGTGTTCCTGGATAATGAATCCGGCGGTGCGCGTAGTAAATGCGTTTCCACTCGTACTGAAAAGTGAACCCGTTCCCGCTTTCGAGATCGCTGCGAGCGAGGCGGGCACTACTGTTCCTTCAAGGCCTCGACCAGGCGTGCCAACACTGCGAATAGTCGTGCTAGCGGGAGCACCGGTCATCACAAACACACCGAGCACATTACCTTCGCGATCGGTTACGGCCACAGTTACCGCGCGGTTCAACGACGCAGCAGCGGAGACCGCCTGACTAATGATCGTCTGCACTTCGGTTGTCGTTAAGTCGCCCGCTGTCGACGGCGGCACAATATGAAGGGGCGTGCCCGGAGTTGGCACTGCGCCTTCATCATCCGGAAGACCACCGCCCACGTGGCCAACGCCGACGCGAACGCGGTTGCTCGCAACTCCGCGATAGCTGACTCGCACCAACACGTCGCCGATGTCATTCATGGTTTCGTTAAGACGCACCACGAGTGAAGTTGCCCAGGGCCGGTCCGGAACGCTTCCAATGAATTCAACCGGCAACTGGTGCACACGATGTTCAAAATCTTCGGCTTCGACGGTGATTGACGTCACCGTGTCGCCGGGTTGCAACGTCAGATTCATGACGAACAGCATGATGCGCGTTTGGTTGTCAGCGCCAAACCTTATTGGAACTGTGGTTGAGAAAGGCTCGCGTTGCTGCGTTACGGATTCAAAGGAAATTGCGCGTGTCGAGTCTTCGTGACTGATGAGAATCGGCCCAGTGGACTGTGCCGTAGCCGTTTGACTTAGGAAAGGTGCAGTGACGATCAGAAATGCGCTAAGCCATAGCGCGCGCCGCGAGCGGAAATGGGAATGTGAACCTACAACCATCGCGAAGAGTGGTCGAACGACACCAGGTAACCGCCCGGTCAATGTATCACAAAGGCTGCGTGCGCTGTAGATTCATGTTTGCGGTGGCGTTAGCGCAGGCGTTACAGAACCGAGCGCGCTAGCGCCGGATCCTGGCGTCTACTTTACTGATAGTTGCAGGCATAACAGGACCACTTGTTACGGAGTTGCCTTTAGGATCCGGCGCTACGGCGCTCGGTTCTGTAATTTCCGTTGCCTCCCTACGACTCGTATGTTACAAGGCAAACAAGTGTTCTCCGATTCCAAGTGACAAAAAAGTTTCTAGTTTTGATTGCCTTTGGCGCGTTGCTGCACGCTGTCAGCCCTTTGGTGTTGGCCCAGGAATCAGGCCGTCTCAGAGGTACGGTGCGCGTCGCTTCGAGCGCGCCGGCGGCGGGCGTTATCGTGGTCGTCACCAATCAGGTTACCGGCAAGTGGAAGCGCACGCGCAGCAGCGCTGATGGCAGTTATTCATTTCGTTTGCACGCCGGTGCTTATCGCATAACGATCTCGCCGCCGCACGTCGCGAAGTTTGATAAGGACAAAAACTACGGCGACTTTGCGCTGCCTCGCGGCGAGGCGCTGGAGAATGTGATTGTCGAGGCCGGCAAAGACACGGTCGTTGATATTCCGCTCGATCAGGTTGAAGCGAAAGAAATTTCGGGAGAACCGCGCGGTGAACTAAACAGGCCAACCGGACATGCCGGACGAGATACTGTTACGTCCGAACCACAAACAGATCCATCGCGACGTGAAGCGCGTGATCGCTGGCGTATCGGCTTTCCCGAATACGACCGCTATGGCGATCGTGCGGCGCGCGGACGCGATATTCCCTTCAAGCGCGGTCGTTGGTGGGACCCTTACAACCAGAGCAAACTAAAAGGCGACTACCCGATCAAGGGCAATAAGCTCTTCATGATCCTGTCGGCTGTCAGCACCACCGGCCTGGAACAAAGACGCGCGCCTACTCCATCCGACGTGAGCACGGACGAGCCCGGCAGTGCGGAGTTTTTCGGTCAGCCGGAACAGCTTGCGGCCAGCGAAACTATCCAGCTTAGCTTCGAATTGTTCCACGGAGACTCAACCTTCAAACCACGCGATTGGGCCATCAAAGTTTCACCGACCTTCAGCATTCCAAACTATCTAAACGCTCGTGAGAATGGCGTGGTGAATATTGACGTCAGGCGCGGCACGAATCGCACCGACACGCACATCTCATTTGAAGAGGCGTTTGCCGAAGTGAAACTGTGGGACGTAAACGCAAACTATGATTTTATTTCCGTGCGCGCCGGCATTCAGCCGTTCGTATCGGATTTTCGTGGCTTCATTTTCTCCGATAACAATCTGGGCGCGCGTTTGTTTGGCGCCGCCGATAACAATCGCATTCAATTTAACGCGGCATACTTTTCGATGCTTGAGAAGGATACAAACAGCGGACTCAACCGTTTCGACACGCGTCATCAAAACGTTTACGTCGCCAATGTGTTTCGCCAGGATTTCCTGCGTAAGGGATTCACAATTCAGGGAAGCGCGCACTACAACGACGACCGCCGCAGCGTTGAGTATGACCGCAACGGCTTTCTGGTCCGGCCGGCTCTAATTGGCGACGTTCGTCCGCATTCGATCAAGGTTGGTTACGCTGGGCTAAGCGGTGACGGGCATTTCGGCAAGCTCAATCTGACGCATGCTTATTACTACGCATTTGGTCGCGACGATCGAAATCCAATTGCCGGCCGCAGCGTGAAAGTAAGATCGAGCATGGCGGCGGTTGAGGCGTCTGTCGATCGCGACTACCTGCGGTTCAAGGGTTCATTCTTTTTTGCACAGGGTGATGCAAATCCGACTGACGATAAGGCGACGGGGTTCGATGCGATCTTTGATGATCCGAATTTCGTAGGCGGACAATTCTCCTACTGGAACCGCAACGGCATTCGGTTAACGCAGACGGGCGTTGGCCTGGTACAGCCGAACAGCATCCTGCCGAGTTTGCGCAGCAGCAAGACGCAAGGCCAGGCTAATTTCGTGAACCCTGGAATCTTCATATACAACGCCGGTGTCGACGTGGAAGTGACGCAGAGAATCAAGACGGTCTTTAACGTTAACTATCTTCGCTTTCATCGAACCGAGCCGTTGGAATACGTGTTGTTCCAGAATCGGATTCGGCATGACATTGGATTTGATTACAGTCTTGGCGTCGCTTACCGGCCGTTCCTGATAAATAACGTGACCATGACGTTTGGTGCCGCCACCCTACAAACGGGCCGAGGCTTTCGAGATATTTTTACGGATCGCGCGCGCAACTGTCCGCCGAATGTGGGCGATTTCTGTGAGCCGGATGTGATCAACCCGAGCAAGCCGCTGTATTCGCTGTTCGCGCAATTGAAGCTGGTATTTTAGGAGGAACTACAAGTTTTCAGGCATCTTGCTGACGATAGTTGCAGGAGGGTACGTCTTGTAATTGAAGCTGGCTGAACATAGGCTCACCACAGAGACACAAAGAACACGGAGGTTGCACAGAGACATGACGAGGTGAGCGTAGAATGAATTCTTCAATTAATGATTTGACCCATGAAGTGATCGGAGCGTCGATAGAAGTTCACAGAAAGCTTGGGCCTGGCTTGCTTGAGTCGGCATACCGAAGATGTTTGCGTCGAGAGTTAATGTTGAGAGGTATTCCGTATCGGAAGGAATATCCACTCCCATTAGAGTACAAAGGAATTCGTTTGGAGTGCGGTTACCGGGTCGATATTCTGGTTGGCGGTGTTGTTCCAGTAGAGGTGAAATCTGTCCAGGCTCTCGCGCCAATTCATGACGCGCAGCTTCTCACCTATCTCAGGCTTGGTGGTTGGCGAGTTGGATTACTAATCAATTTCAACGTGGTGGTGCTTAAGGATGGGATACACAGGAAGATCATGGGTTTTGACAACTAATCTCTGTGCATCCTTTGTGTACTCTGTGTCTCCGTGGGTGGACGCCTGTTTGAATTCACAAAACCAATGAGTAGAACGCGGCTTGTCCTAACAATCATTGTTGCGTCGCTTAGCTTGGCAGTGGGTCTCGCCGCAGCGTCCAACAACAAGGTGAGCACACCACAAGAACAAGCGACAATGGCTGCGAAGCTCGACGGCTGCGTCACCTGTCACGGCGAGATCGAGCCGATGCACAAATACGGCACGACTGAGACGCTCGAAAAGTTGAACGACGGCAAGGACGCCGTCGGTCTTACCTGCACGGGCTGCCACGGAGGCAACCCGGTGCCGCGCAAAACAGGCAACGATCCCAAGTCGATCCAACAAATCAAGAATGAGGCGCACGTACGCGCGAACTTTCCCGGCGAGTGGCAGCGAGACGGCAAGTACACCGGCGCGAACCCGGAACGCACCCACACGTTGCTGGCGCGCGAGAGTTGGGAGTTTGTTCGTTTCATTAATCCTGGCGATCTGCGCGTAGCCGCGAAGACCTGTGGTGGCAGCGCCTGCCACGATCTCGAATCAAAGAACGTCGCCCGCAGCATGATGACGCACGGGGCCATGTTGTGGGGCGCGGCGCTCTACAACAACGGCGGCTTTCCTTTGAAGGACACGCGCTTTGGCGAAAGCTATAGCGAAAACGGCGCCCCGCAGACGTTGATTCAAACTCCCGCGCCAACGACGGACGAGAAACGCGCGAAGGGCCTACTCGACCTCATCGATCCCATACCGCGCTGGGAGATCTCGCAGCCCGGCAACGTGCTCCGCGTTTTCGAGCGTGGAGGAAAGCGGCGTCTCGAAGTAGGGTTGCCCGACAAAGAAGAAGATCCTGGTAAACCGGACAAGGGTCTGAGTGCCCGCGGTTTTGGCACAGCTCAACGCACCGATCCCGTTTTCCTCGGAATACAGAAGACGCGTCTTCACGATCCGACTTTGAACTTCCTCGGGAGCAACGATCATCCGGGCGACTATCGTTCCTCCGGCTGTTCCGCGTGTCATGTGATTTATGCCAACGATCGCGATGCCGCGCATTCTGCTGCATATCATCGCGCCGGCAACTCCGGCACATCGCACACCAGCGATGCCAATATTCCGAAGAATGAGTCTGGTCATCCCATCAAGCATCAGTTCACCAGTCAGATCCCCACCTCACAGTGCATGACCTGTCACATGCACCCTGGCACAAACATGGTGGCTACTTACCTGGG
>DASZDU010000234.1:0-3065 GCA_035941655.1 Pyrinomonadaceae bacterium
CCCCCCATGAAAAACGGCTGCGAGGGTACGCCGGGATCAATCGCGGCAATAACTGACCTGGGAGATAACGAATTGTGTTTGCCACGCGCTTCACGAACTGGGTTCGATCCCGGTTAACACACCCGGTGCTGAAGCACTCGGCGCGTACCGCGGTGGCGACGGTAGCAGCGGTGTTGGTGGCGCATCTATCAGGGCTCGCGGAAAGCTACTGGGCAGCGATCGCCACGTTGATCGTAATGCAATCAGCCCTCGGCACGTCTTTGCCCGTTGCGGGACGCGAATTTCTGGGCACGGCCCTGGGAGCTGGCCTGGGTGCAGTGTTAGGCGGGTATTTCCCCCGAGGTCTATTAACGTTTGGCGCCGGTATCTTCTTACTTGGTTTGATATGTGGAGCGCTCGGTTATGCCCATCCGTACTTGCGTGATCGTCTCGATCGAACAGCCTACCGCTATGCGGGAGTCGCGTTCACTATAGTAATCCTGATTCCGCGGCCCGAGCCCGCTTGGTTCGTTGCGATTCACCGTTTTGTTGAGGTCTCGATCGGCATCGTCGTCGCGGTGGCAATGTCGGTGGTTTGGCCGGAGCGTGAATCACCGGTGACCGCAGGCGTGGCTCAGCCGAAATTCCAGCCCCAAATGAACTGAGAAAGAGTGGCACGAATCATGTTGATAGCGGCAAAAGAAAACACCGTTCGACGCGTAGTTACTACTCGCTTGCCGACCAAATGGGGAGTGTTTCAGACCATAGGCTTTGAGCGCGAGACTTCGAATAGGAGCGGGCGCGTTGAAACTGCGCTGGCGGTTATTCTCGGCGATCTAAGCGGCGGCGCGCCTTTGCTTCGTATCCATTCTGAATGTTTCACCGGTGAAGTGCTGGGCTCGCTCCGCTGTGACTGCAAGGATCAGTTGGAGCTGTCGCTGAGCACTATAGCTGAAGAGGGCCGCGGCCTGGTGATTTATGAACACCAGGAAGGCCGCGGCATTGGACTGATGTCGAAGTTGCAGGCTTATGCGCTCCAGGACGAAGGGCTTGATACAGTGGAAGCAAATCATGCCCTGGGCTTTGAAGCGGATTGCCGAGACTTCAGCCTGCCCGTAGCAATCTTGCATGAGCTTGGGCTTAGCCGAGTTCGCCTGCTTACGAATAATCTTCAGAAATCAAAGGCCCTGCTTGCTGCGGGAATCGAGGTTGTCGGTCGAGTTGGTTGCGAAGTTGAGCCAACTCCAGACTCAATTGCCTACCTGCGAACTAAGAAAGAGAAGATGGGCCACGCGCTAACTCTGCAGAAAATTGACACGAATACCAAAACGAACGGCGAGAACGTTGAGGACGATTTTGAGTTTGCGAATATTGACGCTGCGCTGGCTGAACTAAAGGCCGGACGCATGATCGTGGTAGTCGACGATGAGGACCGCGAGAACGAGGGTGATCTGACGATGGCTGCGGAAATGGTTACGCCGGAAGCCATCAACTTCATGGCCACTCACGGTCGCGGCCTGATCTGTTTGGCGATGAACGGTGAAAGGCTCGATGAGTTACAGCTCGCCCCAATGGCGCCGGATAACACCGCTGTTGGTGGAACTGCATTCACCGTCTCGATTGATGTGAAGGGCTATGACGTATCAACTGGCATCTCTGCTTACGATCGCTCCCGAACGATCAAGGCCGCTATCGATCCGACCAGTTTTCCCGAAGACTTTGGTCGCCCGGGACACATCTTCCCGCTTCGCGCTCGCAAGGGTGGCGTTCTGGAACGCCGCGGGCAGACCGAAGCAGCAGTCGATCTAGCCACTCTCGCCGGGCTTTATCCCGCCGGCGTGATCTGCGAGATAGTCAATGATGACGGCAGCATGGCGCGGGTGCCCGATCTGAAAAAGTTCTGCAAGAAACACGGCCTCGTAATGATCACTGTTGCGGAGTTAGCGCGATACCGAGTTGACCTCGACTTTGAGGGTGCGGTGGGAGTGTTTGAGGGAATTTATCCGTCGTGCCCGACCCTTCCTAAAAACTTTTTCATTACGAGTGATTCCGCGCCGTCCGCCGAAACCACGGAGTACGTGGCATGATCCACACCCACTCTCTTGGTCGAGCAGCTCGTTATTATCCGGAAAAGACGGCGGTGGCGGCAGTCGGCAGACGCTTGACCTTTCGCGAGCTTCACGATCGAGTCGGACGAATCGCCGCTGCCCTAAAAAAACTCGGGTTTGAGGCGGGAGACAGGTTGGCCATTCTCCTTCCAAATGAACCCGAGTACCTCGAATTAGTTCACGCGTGTGCCTGGTTGGGAGTGGTTGTGGTCCCATTGAACATACGCCTGTCTTCAACCGAAATCGATCACATACTCAGCGATGCCACGCCGCGAGGTCTGGTTCGCCATTCTTCACTGCCGACGCCGACAGTACAGCCCCCGCTCCAACGAGTTCTCGATCAGGAACCACTGGATGCGCCCGCTGATTCTTATCCGGAGGCTATTTACGATCCCAAAGCGATACTCGTTCTCATCTACACTAGCGGCACGACCGGACGCCCCAAGGGCGTAATGCTCTCGCACGAAAATATTCTGGCTACTGTAAACAACACCAACTATTGGCTGCCCTACAAAGAAGGAGGTGTGTACCTCCATGCTGCGCCGATGTTTCATGTCGCGGATTTTCCACTAATCTTCGCGGCGCCGGCGTTCGGCGCCAGTCAGGTCACGATTGCGAAATTCAGCGCTCAAGCCTTCTGCGAAACAGTTGAACGCGAACGAGTCACTCGCACGGTCCTGGTCCCTACGATGATCAATCTGGTCACTCAATTCGGGGACATCGGGAAGTATGACTTAACCAGCCTCGAGGAACTTGGCTACGGGGGATCGCCAATGGCTCCCGAACTGATCCGCCGGACCAGAGAGCTCCTGCCTCGAGCCAAGCTCATTCAAGTCTATGGGCTGAGCGAGACCGGCTTTCTCACCGGTCTAACGGATAGCGAGCACACCGAGGACAGGTTGAGGTCATGTGGGCGTCCCTGTCCTGGTATCGACGTTCGTGTTGTCGACGAGTCAGGCAAGGAGGTTGATACAGGGC
>DASZDU010000235.1:0-9029 GCA_035941655.1 Pyrinomonadaceae bacterium
GCTTCAACGATGTGCGCTTTCAATCGGTCTAACTCATCGAGCGTCATCAAGGCCGTAACCCGGTCACAGATGCCGGCCGTCAGGGATGCAGCGATGCCGCTGCGACTTTGTCGAAAGACATTGATTTCCAAATCCCCCAGCGTTCGATAACGAGCTTCGAAGCTGGCCAGTTTGGTAATCGATTCGTTTACTTTCGCAACCGTATCCAAGCCCTTCAATAGTCGATCAATTTCGTCATAGTCCACCAACGCTCTATTTTCGCGAGGGTTCTCACCGGGCTCTCGTAGGACAATCACGATTCCAATCGCGCGGGTAGCCGCCTCGGTATCCTTTAGCTCGACTGCGTCAACCCGCACGTCGACGCCGCGGGCGGTTAAGTTGGCCATTTGACTAAAGCCCTTAACCAGAACTCGCTCATAACGCCATTCGATAGCCTCAAGCTTTGTTCGTGGCTCAAACGGCTCGCAGGCGAGCGGACGGCGAAACTCCGGACCAGGCCTTTGCGCTGAAACAGAGCTCGCAGTGAGGAGCAACGTTATTACCAGCAGGATACTTAGACGTGTTAAAGACATGAACCACTCCTTTGGGGAGACTGTTTGAGCAATATTACAGCGAGCCGGCGTTGATCGATAGATCTGGATTGATCAATGGGTGCTCTTTTCGCAAACTGCGGATGCTTTCACGCTCAACCTACACCGCAGATTCATTTTTCGATAAACTGAAGCGCAGGCTTTCGCCGCAAGATCTCCGAGGCAGATGAATTCGAAGCCGCACGGCAGCAACTTTGGATGGAACGGTCGGGGCCGTGCGGTCGTATTTGACTAGTGCTAAGATATCCATGCCCCAGGAACTAACCGTGCTTTTACCCGTCGGGAGGAATTAATCATGCAGGAAACAACCGAATCGCAGGCGCAAAACGAATGCAGCAATGTAATTAACGAGTTGTGTGACGCCGTGCGTTACATCGGCGACGTTTCATACGCAATACTGCCGCGTGACGTCGCACATAATTTGGCGGACCTAAAAAAGTCGTTCCTGACTTCGATTCGCACTTTAATTGACAAAGACATCGAGTGGGTCGACGCCCGGGTGGCCGGTGGCGACAGAGTGCGGGAAGAGTGGCAGCAGAAGTGTAATCGAGAGACATCGGAAGGCGCACCCGAACCGATAAGCTAACGCCTGCTGAAACCTGCGAGCTTCACGCAAGCACACGCGACTGACGAGTTGCGGTACAGATCGAATACGTCTAACACACGGGCAAACATGGAAGTCTTACTAGCTGAGGAATTCGGATTTTGTTTCGGCGTTGAGCGCGCTGTTGAAATGGTAGAAGACGCGCTCGATGAGGGAGTGCGTCCGATTCGTTCGCTGGGACCGCTAATCCACAATGCTCAGGAAATGGAGCGGCTGGGAGAGCTTGGCGTGTCGACAATCGATGAGCCAGGCGAGGCAGGGCCCGACACGATCGCTGTAATCCGCGCGCACGGCGTTACGCCACAGGTTCAACGTGATCTCGAAGGCCGGGCTGCAAAAGTGATCGATGCGACTTGCCCTTTCGTGACCAGGGTTCAACATCTGGCGGAACGCGCCGCGAAAGATGGCCGCGATGTCGTCGTTGCCGGTAACCCTGATCATCCGGAGATGATCGGCGTAGTTGGTTATGCTCCGGAAAATACTTACGTAGTGCGCGATGCAAGCGAAGTCGCCGGGCTTCCCAAGTTGCGTTCTCCGCTCGTTGTTTCCCAAACCACGATCAAATTGCAGACCTTTCTCGAAGTGGCTGAAGCTGTGCGCGCGAAGTCGGATGCTGAACCTCAAGTAGTAAATACTATTTGTTCGGCGACACGCGATCGGCAGGATGCCGCCCGCGGTCTGGCGGGTGAGGTAGATGTTTTTTACGTGATTGGCGGACGCCACTCCTCCAATAGCGTCAAGCTGCTGGCGGTCTGTCAGGAGCAATGCGAGCAGAGTTACTTGATAGAGACACCCGCCGAAATAAATCCCGCTCACCTTCTCAACGCAAAACGCGTAGGCGTTACGGCCGGGGCCTCAACTCCGAACTGGCTGATCGATCAAGTAGTAAAGCGACTGCACGAGCTTGGTGAGAAAGCCGTTTGCCAATAGTCAACTCAAAACATTTTCCATATATAATTTATCAGTTTTCATTTGTCATTTTGTGGCCAGGAAAATGAAAAACCAGGAATGTGTTTGCAGTGTGAGTGGTGTTAGCTAGAAGTCTTCAGACGCATCAACCTGGGCCAAAGCGTTAACGATTTGCCGCGCCTCTTCTGAGCCGTAGTCAATCGCCTGCCGGCGCAATGCATCCCGCGCAATCTCGGAATCGACCGGATCGCCGAGTAATCCCACCAACGCCGATGTCGGAAACTGAGCGAGCGTTTCATTAGCCAGCGCCCTGACAACCACGTCCTGCGATCGCGCTAACTCGCAAATCTCGCTGGGCGCAAAGCCGGCCAACGCATCTGCCAGCGTGTCGATACGCGCGTAATCGTGCCGGTCGTTGGCGCGCCGCACCAGCTGCGCAAAGACTTCAGCAGAGCGAGTCTTTTCCTGCAAGACAGTGGCACAGGTATCGGCCATATGTCGGAGCTGGCGTTCCTTTTCGGTCTCCAGGGAAACGCCGGTTTCCAGCGCGCGTTCGTCGAGAGCTGCCAGCAGGAGGCTCAATTCGTGGTCGGCGCGCGCATCGTAAGGCGCGTTCGCTACATTCGGGTTGCGAGTAGTTGCAGGCGGACCGCTGGGCGTCTGTAAGGCGCGTTCGACCAGTCCGCGAGTCGTCGGTCTAAGTTCCGACCAAACACTTGCGAGGCGGCCACCAAAGTCTTTCATCGTTATCGGCAACTCTATGAACTCTCCGGAACAAGGGCCAAGCCCAAAATTGAACGGCGTACTATACGCTATGATGAACGGGAAAAACAGTACGCTTTGCGCAAAGAAATACGCATCGAGCAGAAGTTAGAAGCCGAAAGTTCAGACATCGTCTTGCTTTCTGGCTCTCCAGCTTTTGCCCTACTGACCATTGTGATCCTTGATCTCGGCGATGGTAGAGAACGGGATCTTGATTATCTCGCCATCCGCGCGTTCCATCTTCACGCTGGGTGCAGTGAGGGCTTGAGTGGTCTTCATGCTCCGAACGACACCCCGCACACGGCGTCCATCTATTGTCACAATCTCGACATTGTCTCTGCCGTAAAGGGGCCGCAGGGCAGCAAGTGCTTTGGTAACTTCCACTTTCTCCTCCAACGTTCAGCCGCTTTCACGGATGACGTTAACTAGACTTGAAACGATATTGCACCGAACTATCGCGGTTGTCTAACCGACAGGTTGATTTTCGGAGAGACGGTTGCCGTGGACACCCCAGTCAGAGTGATTCGTGATGCAAACATCAGGTGCGCAGGCGGCGTTTTCCTTTTCACGGGTTGAATTCAGAAATCAGATCCTCCATCTGTGTCCAAGGCTCATGCAACCGAACCACTCCATTTCACGTATAGAAATCTGCTATCCTTTTGATTCCAGAGTCTGACCCCCGTTGATTGAGCGAAGCGTGAAATGCCTATGAAGCCCGAAATGGATGCCGGCGCCACCACTTGCGCCAACTGCAGATTGCCGATGCCGAAGGAACTGAGATTCTGTCGAAATTGCGGTTTTCGGTTGGGCGAAGGTGCGGCTGAGTATACGGAGACAGTTCGCTTTCAGAATGCCCCTCCCGGAACCTTGCCTGGCACTGGTGCGACACACGCCGGCAATTTTGGTTATGCCGGCGGACCGATGACCGCGCCATCGCAGGGCTTTGTTTCCAAACGCCGTAAACGAATCAGTGGCACCGCGAAGTTGTTCATGGCACTGATACTCTTCTTCGTTGTCGCTGCGGTCTTTACTTCCGTTGTCAAGCGACGCTCGTCAGGGTTTCCGGGTAGTGTCACGGTTGTAACTGCACCTCGCTCCTACGCTGGTGTCAATGGCTTTGAAACAACGGACGGCGGTGTGACCTTTGAAAACGTTGATACTCCGGGCGGGCCGGCGGACCGGGCCGGGCTGGTTGGCGGCGATATCATCACCACGGTTGATGGCCAGCCGGTTCATTCGGATGACGAGATGGCCGAGATAATGCGACGCATTCCTATCGGCAATACCGTAGAGGTTATCTACCTCCGCGACGGTGAAACGAAGACTACGAAAATGACCACGATATCAAGGCAGGAGATGGATCGACTGAACGACGAGTTTGCTGCGCGACCCCAGGGCAAAGGCAGGTTTGGCTATGATGATGATGAAACTGAGCGCGTGCCGATTGCCGGTACGAAATTATTCGGCGTGCGGGTCGACGAAATTTCTGCCAGCCTGCCTGCCGATATGGCAGGCGTAAAGAACGGCGATGTCATCATTGAATTTGACGGTATTCCGATCCGGACGCCTGAAGAACTCGCTGCGCGTGTGCGTCGCGCAATCCCCTACGAGACCATCAAGGTGGTTTTGATGCGCGGCACTGAGCGTTTAGAAATTCCCGTCAAGATGGGAAAAACGCAGTGAAGAGTGAAGAGTGAAAAGTGAAGAGTGAAAAGTAAGCAGGGAGAACTACCCACTCTGAACTTTTCACTCTTCACTTTTCACCTTTCACTGCTTTTCCAGTAAACGCGCTTCCATTTCCCGACGCACGTCTTCTCGTTCTTCTTCCTTTTCGTCTGCCTCAAACGTCTCAAACAACGCAAAAGGATTCTCTGATACGAGCCGCAGCTCCCAGGCTTCGCGACCCTCATGGGAATCGCGAGAAAACCATAATCCGTCGACGGCTGCCTCTCGCAAGGGAACAGCGCCTAACGGTAACGAACCTGACGCAATGTCACCGTCAATCTTTGTGCGAGTCTCGGGGCGCAACAGGACTCGCCGCAGCTGCCAGCCATGCTTGATATAAGATCCGACGATTTCGTTGATAAGGTTGCGATAGTTCATTGGGTTGCGCGCTCACGAAGCTACATGTTACGCACAGTATATAGCGTGAGCGAGTGGCCGCGCAGGGTGAGACCTGATGCAGTTTGAGGCGAACAGTTTAGAGTTCAGCCTTTAGGCTGCGGGTTTGCTGTCAATTGACAACGCAAGCTAAAGCTTGAACTCTGAACTACATGAGTATTCAGCGTTAGGCTTTGTTGACCGTAGCGCGCGTAGACTACTATGATCCCTGCCGTCACCCCAGTTCCTGCTCGGTTGTTTCCGAAGGTGGTGATAAAAGCTTTGTTCGCAGTCCGCGCGTCGCTCCGGTTTTTATCAGTTTTACTAATATGCCTGGTCCTACCGACGTCGCCGGCACAAGCCCGTAGTCCACGCTATTTTCCTTTGGCAATAATTACAGGAAACGATTCCCGAGTGATGACTAAACCACCTTCCGCTGATGATGGCGGCTCGCCGGCCCTGTTTTACGAAGTTCTGCGCAAATCCTTAAAGAAACGGAAGACAAATATTGAGACCATTTGCCCTGCGTCCGACGCCGTAGCCCGACGCGTATTGGAAGACTATGGCGCAATATTTCTGGCCAAGAAAGTGTTGCCGCCTCCCGTCTGCGTCTTCACGAGCGATGAGCAGGTGGTGCAGTTTCAGGAGAAAGCTGGTTACGCGACGGAGTTTATCGGGTATGACGAAGTTGAGCTGCAACCCGAGGCGATGAAGCAATTGCTGAAGGCACGCGCCGAAGCACAAAAGGAAAATCTTGACATAACGCCGCGCGACGGAGCCGAAGCGGCGCGCCGCAGTTTTGAAGACAGCTTGCAACTGTGGGATACGCGTTTCCAGCCAGCCCTGGAGTACTGGCTCGCGCAGGGCAGGCTAACCGAAGCAGAAGTGGCTCGTTTGAAGAATTTGCCGTTGCGCAGTCAGATTGCCGAAGTGCTGGAACTGGAAAAAAGCGGCATCTACTTCAGCAAAGACCTTTCCAAATCGATCCTTTATTCGATAGCCGCGCCCGGGACTTCACAACACATCGCAATGCTGGCGTTTGACGTGACCGAATTTGATAACCCGCGCGTGCGGGAAATTCTGGCAAAGCACGGCTGGTTTCAAACCGTGCTTAGCGACTTGCCACACTTCACCTTTCTCGGATTGAAAGAGAAAGACTTGCCGAAGCACGGCCTGAAACAGGTTGAAGTCGACGGCCAGATATTCTGGATTCCAAACGTTCCGAACAGCAGCGCGAGCGCGCAAGTCATCAACGGCCAGCCACGACAAATATGAAGCGAGCTAAATTCGATGAAGCCTCGCAAGTGGCCCTCACCGATTGCGTAAAGCAGATTGAAACCACAACAGATGCGGAGCTGGTGCTGATCGTTCGTGCTCGCTCGGGTTCCTATCGACATGCTGACTATCTGTTCGGCGCTGTACTCGCGTTTGCCGGACTTTTGTTTTTGCTCTTCTCGCCTTTCGACTTCCACCAATACTGGGTTCCGATAGATGTCGCGCTCTTGTTTGCAGGCGGAGCTTTTATTTCGTCGCGAAGCAACGTCGTTCGCCGTCTGCTAACTTCCGAAAAGTTTCGCAGCGAAGCAGTTCGTCGTGGCGCTGCAGCAATGTTCTACGAAGCCGGCATCGCCAACACCAACGCCGAGCTGGGAGTGCTCATTTATTTATCCATTCTCGAGCGCCGGCTCGAACTGATTGCTGACCGCGGCGTCTTGAAGGGCGTGAACGCGCTTGAGTGGAATCAAGTTGTGTTTGAGTTGCACGAAGCCGGCCGCAAGCCGGAGCCGCAATCATTGCACGACGGATTGCAAAAGCTCGGTTGTTTGCTGGCGAAACATTTGCCGGCAACTGGCGAGAACCCTAATGAACTCTGCGACGCTCCGCACTTCGAATTGAAATGAGTTCCAGGCGTTTTTCAAAACCGCTTTACAGGCTCATCGGATCGCCCTGGCTGTGGGTAACCGCCGCGGCTTTGCTGCTGCTCCCACTGGAAGTTTTCGGTCGTGTTGGCGGCGGGCAATCCTACGGCGGCGGGAGTCACGGCGGCGGCAGTGGAGGCGGTGGAGATGCAGGCGCAATCGTAGCCATTGTCAGGATACTCTTCTGGCTGACAGTGGAATACCCGGTAGTGGGCGTGCCGGTGGATATCGCGGTTGTTGGCTTTGTCGTTTATCGCTTTGCGAGAGGTGGCAAGAAGACGGCCGAAGCTTTCTCGTCGGGCCCGCTTACCTTGTCGGGTACGTCAACAGGGGTGATGGCGTTTCCACTGGGCCTTCATGACGCAACGCCGCCTGTGGAGGGCTTCAATCGCGAGTTTACCCAACTGCGAAAGTTTGACCCGAACTTTTCGGAAATCGTCTTTACGGATTTTTGTTACGCACTCTACGGGAAGGCGCACGACGCGCGCGGCCACGGTCAAAAGTTATTGGATCAATTTTCACCCTATCTCAGCGAGGCAGCGCGGAAGGCCCTGCTGCAGCGTAACCCGACGGGTTTGAAAGAGGTGAAAGGAATCATCGTAGGCGCGATGAACATCGTGGACATACGTGGCCTGGACACGCCGCTTGTAAAGGTCTCCTTGCTGTTCGAAAGCAACTACACGGAAGTTGTGAACACGAACGGTTCAGCAACCGAAATGACTTACTACGTTCGCGAGCGCTGGCAGCTGGAACGCAAACGTGATGTGTTGTCGCCCGCTCCGGCCCAGGCTACGGCGCTGCACTGTCCAAAGTGTGGCGCACCCTTGCAGAAAGATACAGTTGGCGCTTGCGCCTTCTGTGGCACAAAGGTCGAGAGCGGTGAGTTTCAATGGTATGTGCGTGCCATCTCAATTTTGAGCAGCGACGCCAAAGGTCCGTTGCTTACATCCGACGTGCCTGAGGTCGGCACGGACTTGCCGAGTGTGGTCCAACCGGGTTTCAGGGAGCTGAGGCTTGAGTTTGAGAAAAACAATCCGAGCTTCTCCTGGGGCGAGTTTCAGGCGCGTGCTCGCCTGATTTTTGATGAGTTGCAGGCTGCGTGGTCAACGCTCAATTGGGAGCGCGCCCGTCCGCACGAGACTGATAACCTATTTCAGATGCATCAATATTGGATCGATGCTTACAAGCGTCAACATCTGCGTAACGTGCTCGACCAATGCCGCGTTACCGCGCTACAACCGGTGAAGATCAAGGAGGATGCGTTTTACATTTCGATAACGCTCAGGATAGGCGCGCAGGGCTACGATTACACCGTTGACGAGCGCGAAAATGTTGTTAGCGGATCCAATACAGTCATGCGGCACTGGAGCGAATATTGGACGTTTATTCGCAGCCGCAACGCCAGGCCAAAGGCCGCAGCCGCCAACTTGAATTGTCCTAATTGTGCCGCGCCGCTGCGGGTAAACAGTGCGGGCGTTTGTGAATTCTGCGGGGGAAAGATAACCTCGGGAGAGTTTGATTGGGTGCTGTCGCGTATCGAGCAGGATGAGTCGTACCGGGGTTGAGAAAGAGCTGTGCCTTCGGTTGTTGTTCTGCGCTTTATGAACCACAGAGACACAGAGAACACAAAGGTTGCACAGGGAAGACCTTCGAGGGTGATGCCTGACATCCAATTGGGGCGGCGCGACATCGAATCGGTTCGTCGATATGCATACCTGTAAATTTATAACGCTCGATAAATGGAGTTTTCAGTGAAGCGTAGTCTGTTATTAATTCTCTTAGCGTGTTCGATTATCAATCCGGCTGCCTTTGCCGGCCAGAAACAACAAGAAGCGTCTGGACGCGTAACCGCGCAGAGTGGGGCGGACGCTGCTCCGGCGCCCCAGCCGCAGACTAAGTTTCTCAATCGGCAACTGGCGAATGGTTTGGAAATGATCGTGGTGGAGGATCATTCAATTCCTCTCGTCACCTGCGAGCTCGCCGTGAGAAACGGATCTTTTACGGAACCACCCGAGTTGAATGGGCTGTCGCATCTTTTCGAGCACATGTTCTTCAAGGCTAACCGCGCGTCGGTGACCGGTGAAACTTACCTGAACACAATCGATCAGCTAGGCATTATCTACAACGGCCAGACGCAGGAGGAAT
>DASZDU010000236.1:0-3931 GCA_035941655.1 Pyrinomonadaceae bacterium
TAATCATGAGTGCCGCTGCGCCGCGGGCGAAGGACGCCGGGTATAGACACGTCGAAGTGGATCTCGATCGACAGGTGCTTCTGTTGACGGACGATAACGGAGCGGTCATGAGAATTCTTCCGGTATCTTCCGGCAGCAACCTGCAGTATCGCGAGAAAACCATGAGCGGTCTGGCTTATACCCCCAGAGGCCGGTTCAGAATTGAGGCGAAGATTTCGGGGTGGAGGAAATCGCCGCTCGGATTGCTTTACTACCCCAACTACTTCAGCGGTGGACTGGCGATCCATGGAAATCCTTCGGTTCCTCAAACACCTCAAAGTCATGGCTGCATACGAATTCCCATGTCAGCGGCAGTCGAGATGAGTGAACTGCTGCCGTTGGGAACTATTGTCCTCATCTATGACCAGCGGTCATTCGTGTCGGCGAAAGACTGGGCCGAAGCAGATAGGCAAAATCAGGAAGCGACACGTCGGTAGCGCAAGTAAGGATGAGGGATGAAGGATGAAATACGAAAGACATGGGTTAGTTCCCGTTCATCCTTCATCCCTCATCCCTCATCCTTCATCCTTCAGCTCAAAACACGGCCTCATCTAATCCCCACCAATCCCTGCACCGACTGGATCAACTTTTCCGAGTCGTAGCCGATGCCGTCCTTGAAAACGATCTCGACTTTCTCGATGTCGCTGATATTCGCAGCGGGATTTCCTTTCACGATCGTTAAGTCAGCTTGTTTGCCCGCGGCGATGGAGCCGATGCGCGCGTCCTCGCCAAGAAACTTGGCGCCGTTGAAGGTGGCGATTTTTATTGCTTCTACTGGAGTGAACCCCGCCTCTACCAGGAGCTCTACTTCGCGCAGGTCGCCGAAGCCGGCAACGACGCCGCCGTTGCCGGTGGGATCGAGGCCGGCTATTAGTAAACCGCCGGCGGCGACGAAAGCTCGTTCGAAATCCATCGACTTGCGCACCAGTGTGGCGACCGGTGAATCAGAAGCGATGCGCGATCGGGCGGTAAGGTAACGCACGCGCGCATCGGAGTTCATTACGTTAAGTACGCGAGGATTCAGGACAGCGCTCGCGGTTCCAATCCCGCTTTGAGTTAGTGGAGCGCCGGCCTCGAAGACCGGCAGCGTTGAAGTGACAGCCACATTCTTCGCGACCAAGGTTCGGATCGTATCCTGGGCCGCAGGACTTTTCAGATCTAATTGCCGCAGGCTCAGGCCCACTGCGGCGCCCGGACATTTATCAGGCTGTTTGTCAGCTACGAACTCCGAATCGGCCAGCAGTCCATGTTCCAGATTGTCGATACCAATCTCTGCTGCTTCGCGGTAGCCGATTGAGCAGAGGTGCCCAGTAACTTTCAGCCTCCGCTTGTGGGCTTCTTCAACAACTGCTCTCAGCTCGTCGCGTGTGATGTTCATGTAGGCTTTGAACGAAGTCGCGCCTTGATCAGCCCAGAAGTTCACCATACGGCGTGCGTCTTCGGGCCCGGTGAGTTCGTGCATCACCGGAGTGAATGAGCCGCGCCCTTCCAGGTAGGGCGCCGTGATGTGCATCTTCGGTCCAATCATCCGGCCGCTATCGATGAGCCGCTTGATCTCCAAATCAGTAAACGGCGCGACACTGCCGGTGGTGCGAATGGTGGTGACGCCGAGCGCGAGATAAAGACGCGGAAAGCTGCTGCCCATGTTCGAGTACATTGGCGGCGATCCACCCATAGGAAAGAACATGTGGTTGTGCATGCCAACTAAACCCGGCAGGACGGTGTAGTCTTTGAGATCGAGTATCCGCGCGTTGGCCGGGATTTCAGTATCGGAGTCTGACCCTATCGACTTGATCTTGCCCTCAGCGATGATGATGGTTTGATCCGGCCGCGGCGCAGCGCCGGTTCCATCGATCACGCGTACATGAGTGAGCGCGATCACCGGCGCTTCGACGCGGATGAACTGTTGGCGCTCAGACGGAGGCGTCTGGGCGAGGCAGCTGAAGCAAACGCTGAACAGCAAAAGAAGCACCGTTGTTATTTTCATGGGTTTCTCCGGGCAGAAAATATCAGCATATTAGCGCGTCCTAAGAGGCGCTAAAGAAATCATCCACAGATTCGCAGATCAGCTTCCAGGCCAATGCTGAAAGCGTTTGCTAATTTCAGCCCAGGGTTTGCTTTGAAACCCTGGGGCACGAAGGCGCACATTCAATTATTCGCAACCCCGACAAGAGTCGGGGTTGCGATCGACCACCACTAAAACACCGCCGACACAACCCTTTCAGGGTTGCGTCTTTTCTCAATTGCATCCGTCATCCCAGGATTGCCAAAGCGCAACCCTGGGCTGGAAATTAGCGAACGCTTTCAGCGTAGACATTCGGGGGCAAAGACGCGCATTCATTAGCTGAACCCAGAAGGGTTGCGACCGACTAGTGACGTCAGACAGGAATGTCTGTCCTACTACTTCAGCGCTTGCGGCATGTCGGCGACGGTGTAGGCCATCACCGCCATGGCGGCGACGCAGAGGGCCAGGTCCTGTGGGTTGACCTTGTCGAGCGTGTCGGCATGTGTGTGGTGAATGTCGAAGTAATGTGTGCCATCTACGTCCAGGCTCGCACCGATTACACCTTCATGCATAAGTGGGCCAATGTCGGCGCCGCTGCCGTCTGCCGCGATGCGGTTCGCGCGAATGCCGGCGAGCAGTTTGGCAATCTCCTGCAGGTTGGCACGCGCTTGCGGCGGAGCTGCCGCGGCAAGGCCGAACCCTTCGGGCCGGTAAACACCGGAATCAGCCTCAATAGCAACTACATGTTTCGACAGCTCAACGCGATGCGCCTCCAGATAGGCGTTGCCGCCCCGCAGACCGTTTTCTTCATTAGTGTAGAGCACAACACGGATCGTGCGGCGTGGTCGCAGCCCGAGTTCTTTGAGTAGTCTCACCGCTTCCCAGGCGATGATGCAGCCGCCACCATCGTCGTGTGCACCCTGGCCCACATCCCAGGAATCGAAGTGGCCGCTAACGAGAATTATCTCCTCGGGTTTCTCTGAGCCCTTGATTTCCGCGACGACGTTTGCCGACTCGGCATCAGGAAGGAATTTCGCTTCCATCTTTAGCCGCAAGGTGGGACGGTCGCCGCGATCGTACAGGCGTTGCAGCAATTCAGCGGCTTCGATGGTAATGGCAGCCGTGGGAATCTTTGGTAGTTTCTCCTCGTAAGTCATCGCGCCGGTGTGCGGCGTCTGCAGACTCACGGGAGTGATCGAGCGAACCAGGGCAGCGACTGCGCCGTGCCCAGCCGCGCGTGAAGCACCAGACCCACGGTAACGAACTGTTTCACCGTAGCTGGTAAACGGAACGTTGTAGACGACAATCTTTCCGCGCACCTGCTCGCCCAATGCGTCGAGCTGGTCGAAGCTGCGCACCACCACCGCCTCGGCTGTGATGCCCGCCGCGGGAGTGCCTACACTGTTGCCCAATCCCAGCATTGCCAGTTTCTGCGAGCCGGGACTCGTCATCTCCAGACTCTCTTCCCCGCGCACCCAGTGTGGCACCATAACTTTTTCCGAGTGCACGTTGTCGAGGCCGTCGTTGGTCATCTCGACGATGGCCCAGGCAATCGCACGCTCCAAACTCTTCGAGCCGCTGAGGCGATGACCGATTCGATCTGTCAGATAACTGAGCCGCTCGTAAGCTTTGTTACTGGTCAACGCTGCGCCGATGATTCGTCCAGCAGGCGCGCGGTAATCGTTAATCCTGATGCTCGGCGGCGGCAGCGGTGTTGGCGTGGGAGTGGGCGTGGGCGTGGGTGACGGCGCCTGTGCTGGCACGGGTCGCGCAGGATCTTGAGGCACGAGACTGGGCACGTACATCAGTGTGAGCAGTAGCGCGAGCGATGGTAAAAAACGCACGTCGAGTCTGTCCTCCGGAGTCAGGTTTGGAAACGGTGACTGG
>DASZDU010000237.1:0-13560 GCA_035941655.1 Pyrinomonadaceae bacterium
ATCGCAGCTAATAGAATCGTCACGGTTACGGAAGGCGCTGGTGTGATTAGGTAAGGAACAGATGTCAACCGCAATCACATTGAAAGCAAAAGACGAAGACTTGCGGGTCTGAACCTGGCTACACTTGGGAGGCCAGGAACGGCGTGGTTAACGTGAATTCAAACGACGGCATCTCCAGCTTCTTGCAGACCATGCTTCCGAAGGTGGAAATCAACAAAGCAGCATCGCTACGTGATGCCTTAAATGAGTTGCTGAAAATACCTGAAGTTCGAAGACAAGAGCAGCGCTATCTTGGTTCTCGCTTGATACAGGGTTTTGCTTACGGATTCGGCCAAGCTGCTAAACCAGATGAGAGAGAGAAACTCTCTTTGAGCGCCACTAATGTCACAGTCCGCGAAGCTCTCAACCTTATCGCCCTAAAAGGAGGTGCGGTATGGCTCCTTTCCCCAACGCGCTGCAAGGGACGCGCGATATATTCGATAGATTTTGTTGCTAAGCAAGACTAATCCGGGAGACTGAGTTAACTCAGCCCGTTGAAAATGGTAAGAGTGACCAATAGCCTAGGGCAAAGGTTTGGTTCGCGGATTGAGTTCT
This sequence comes from Pyrinomonadaceae bacterium, assembly GCA_035941655.1. Lineage (GTDB taxonomy): Bacteria > Acidobacteriota > Blastocatellia > Pyrinomonadales > Pyrinomonadaceae > PSRF01. The sequence continues at coordinate 595 of DASZDU010000237.1, forward strand.
TTTGCTTTTTGATACGCAGCCTGGGCGGCCTGGCTTTGTCCCATTTGTTGAAGCGCCTGGGCAAGATAATAGAAAGCCTGCGCGTTTGTGGGATCGAGTTGAACGGCCGTTTGGAGTCGTTCTACCGCCGCATCAGTTTTGCCGTCTTTGAGGTGGGCCAGGCCGGTATTCATCGCAAAAATTCCAGCCTGCTGGTTCGACCTTAGTTTGTTAAGTCGGGCAGCCTCCTGGAACTCAACCCGAGCTGCCTCAAGGTCTCCTTTCTGCCTGAGGGCGTTGCCGAGAGTGTTATGAGTCTCGGCCGCATTGGGCGCAAACTGAAGCGCGGCGCGGAAAGCCGCTATCGCGCCATCCAAGTCTCCCTTCTGCTGCAACACCGTTCCCAAAGCATAATGAGCTTCGGCATAGTCTTTCTTCAGTGTGACCGCTGCCTGGAATTCCGTCGCAGCCTCCGCAAGCCTTGCTTGTTGTAAGAGGATAACTCCGAGAACGTAATGGGCTTCGTGCAATGAAGGCTGAAGCGCGATCGCCTTTCGTAATTCCGCGCTGGCATCGTCCAACGCATCTTTCTGCTTCAGGGCAAGCCCCAGGCCGTAATGGGCTTCCGCGTCATCCGGTGCAAGCGTGACCAGATTTCGATACTGGATTACGGCCGCCGCGTAGTCTCCTTTTTGTGTTAGAGCCATGCCAAGGTTGTGGTGGGCCACCAGGTTGTTTGGATCGAGCCGCAGCACCATCCTAAGTTCGCTGATGGCTGCTTCGGGATCACGTTTCTGGACCAACGCCAGACCAAGATCGTTATGCGCTGGGACAAAGTCAGGCTTCAGCTTAATGACGGCACGAAAGGCTTCGATAGCGGCGTCAGGATCCCCATTCTGCAATAAGGCGAGACCCAGCGCGTGGTGCGCCTCCACCATGTCCGGCGCCAGTTTGATAACCGTATCAAACTCGTTGATTGCACTTTCCAGCTTTCCCTGTTTCTGCAACGCCCGTCCCAGATAATAGTGAGCGTTGGTGTGGTTGGGCATGAGCTTCGCCGCGATCGCCAGGGCAGCTACAGCGCCATCTATGTCATTAGAAAACCAGCGGGCGGCGCCAAGATAGTATTGGGCTTCGGCGAGGTCCGGTTTGAGGCGAACCGCTGTTTCAAATTCTGAGATCGAATCCTGAAGCAGGCCCTTCACGCCAAGCGCGAAGCCAAGGTACGAATGGCCTTCGGCGGCGTTCGGCTTTAGCCGGACCGCTTCCCGAAATCGGGTAATCGCCGACTCGAGATCGCCTTTCTGTTGATAAGCCACACCTTGTAATAAGCGTGCTTCTACTTCCTCGGGTTTCAGTGCAATGGCCTTGTTAGCCGCAGCGATAGCGCCATCAAAATCGCCGGAGTGTTGGAGCACGGTGGCAAGTCCGAGATGCGCTTCATAAAGGCGCGGATTGATTTGGATAGCCTTACGAAACGATTCTGCGGCCGCGTTGAGCTCGCCTTTCCTGGCCAGCGCGGTGCCAAGCGCGTTGTAAGCAGCAGCAAACTTTGGGTTCAGCTTTGTGGCCAACGACAACTCTGTAATTGCCTGGTCCAACTCCTGCCTTTCTAAAAATTGCGTCCCAGTTTGATAATGTTGTTCAGCTCCACGTGATGGGCTTCGGCGCTGTGGCGACGCTGGAGCAGGTGCAAGCAGAAGAAGAAGAATCAGCACCAACCCGAACTGAATTGACTGTTTTGGAAAACGGTATTTCATCAATGCCGGTCTATTTCTTGAAGGATACTTTTCGTACAATGCCGGAGCCTTCCTTCACAATGATAAGCTGGTTGGCAGTCAAATCGTTAAACGTATCGATCTGACCGCTGGGCCAGCGAATCTCAATCGTCTTGACAGCCTTGTTCTTACCCAAGCCGAAATGGATGCGAAGATCATTCTGAGAGTAGTAGCTGCCGCCACTGCGCACTTCATCAATCTGGCTGCCATCTGCTGTCACGCACCGAATGCGTGCTCCAATACCAGAGCGATTCGATTTAACGCCAATGGTCTTAATCTTGATCCAGTTGTTCTCGTTGGTCGAATCGGCACGGAGGAGCTCCGGCAGAGCGTTCACCGAATTAATCAGAATGTCCGTGTCGCCGTCGTTGTCATAGTCGCCAAAAGCGGCGCCACGAGAAGCGTTCGGGAGCAGAACCGCCTCACCGGCCTCGTTGGAAACGTCCGCAAAACGACCATCCTGTAGATTTTGATAGAGCACCTTGCGCTGAGCATAGCCCGCTTCAGTCGTCAGTTTTTCCACTTCCGGATAGACGTGGCCATTAACTAAAAAGATGTCGGGCCAACCATCGTTGTTCACATCGACGAACCCACAGCCCCAACCCAGCCAGCGTGTGTACAATCCTATTCCTGCCGGGTAAGTGACGTCATCGAACGACGTCTTGCCTGTATTGCGATACAAAGACGACGTGTCCCCGGAGAAGTTAGTTTTGAAAATATCGAGCCAACCATCGCGGTTATAATCGCCCGCCGTCACCCCCATTCCTGCCTGCGGCTTGCCGTCGATGCTGAAAGCGCAGCCCGCCTCAACACCAATGTCAGTGAAAGTGCCGTTCTTATTGTTATGGTAAAGCGCCGCGGGCGCGGAATCATTGGCTACGTAAATGTCTGGCCAGTCATCATTATCAAAATCTGCTACCAGGACTCCAAGACCATATGTGCCATTGGTTTTCGTGATACTCGACTTTTCTGAAACGTCCGCAAAGGTCCCGTTTCCGTTATTGTGATAGAGAGCATTGACACCGCCCTTTAGCCCCGGCGGACCGCACGCAACCATGACACCTTTGTAAAGACATGGACCGGTTTCAGGAAGCGGGGCCGTTTTCAGATCGAGGTCGATGTAGCTGGCAACAAAAAGATCGAGCGAGCCGTCCCGGTCGTAGTCGACGAAAGCGCAGCCGGAACCCCAGCGCGTGCTGTTGTTAGCGACTCCGGCTTTTTCACCCAGCTCTGTGAAAGTACCTTTGCCGTTATTACGATAGAGCGCGTTCTTGCCATAACTGCTGATGAATAGGTCGTCGTATCCGTTGTTATCATAATCGCCGACACATACGCTTTGTCCCCACCCCGTGCGAACAACGCCGGCTTTCTCAGTTATATCTGTAAACGTTCCATTGCCATTATTCCGATAGAGGCGGTTCGTCGCATTTAGATTGGGCGCCAATCCATCGAGGCGAGTTCCGTTTACCAGAAAAACATCCAGCCAGCCATCGTTGTCATAATCGATGAACGCCGCACCAGCCCCTGTGGTCTCCAGGAGATATTTGTTTTTATGTTCGTCACCGTAAATGGTCGTGATTATTAAACCTGCTTGCCGGGCTACGTTTGTGAACTTCACCCCGAGCGGGTCGTGAGTCCTGGCCGGGGTCAGCGTCTGACCGTAAAACTCGCAGGCGCAGAGTAACAGACAAGTGAGAACCAACCAGATCTGGCTTTTGTGCCGCAGGCGCTGGAGATAAGTTAAGTTGATGGCGGCACGCGGACTTATTGACATAATCGGCTCGAGTGGTACGACAGTTTAATAGCTCCCAACCTTATAAGCGGCACGATAGTGCGTCAAGCGACAACGTCTTACTGAAAAAGAACAAAAGCTCAGAGGTCAAAGCCTATTCCTGCTGTCGCTTTGGCAGATCGAAATCGACTTGAATTGCAGACGCTTCTGTCGGATGATGCCTGCCTACGCCAGGACATACGTGAAGGACAATTTGATGCGCTACGCACTTTTCTGTTGGATCTTCATTCTCGCCAGCGCTGCATCCATCAACGCGCAGGCTTCCACTCAGTCAAGCCTGATAACAAAGTTTCAGCTTAAGAAGAGCGGGCTGGAACTGGAACGGCGAACACAAGCAGGCAGTTTTTTTGACGTCATAGGCCATAAGTCAGCCGTATTGGGTTACGAAAACCGGTCGCTGGAGGCGTGGGTCTATCCGTTGAAAATCCTCGACGACTTTGAGCTCTCCTTTACTATAGAGGGCTACCCACTCGAGTTCCGCGGCGCGGACATTGCAGTCCAGATCAACGCCCGTCCCGAAGCGACAACATTTACTTACTCGCACGCCGCGTTCACCGTGCGGCAGATTATTTATGCTCCGGTTGATGAGCCTGGAATCATCATGCTGCTCGACGTGAAGACTGTCTTGCCAATGACCGTGACAGCCTCATTTCGACCACGATTAAAACTCGCATGGCCTGCGGGCTTGATGACTGGAAATCTGGACTGGGATGAGAAGCAGCATGCCTATTACATCACCGAAGAGTCGAAACGATTCGTGGGCATGATTGGCTCGCCGGCTGCGCGAGACATATCTGTTATGCCTTACCAGGAGGAACCCCGCGATGTGCCCGTGCGATTGGCCATAGAGCCGGCTGCGGAAGCACTCAAGTCACACTTCATTCCGATTGTTATTACCGGAAGCGTTTTAGGGCGCGACAAAGCGACGGAGAACTACAATCGCCTTTTGGCTTCTGCCGAAGCTCTTTACGTAAAAAATGTCGCTTACTATCAGCGCTTACAAAACGAGACAACCAATATCTCCACACCCGATGAACGTTTGAACCGGGCCTTCGCCTGGGCGAAGGTCGGGATCGATAAAGGAGTAGCAACCAATCCTTTTTTGGGAACCGGGCTCATTGCAGGTTTTCGCACCTCGGGCGACAGTGAACGACCAGGCTTTGCCTGGTTCTTTGGGCGCGACGCTCTCTGGACCTCCTTTGCCATTAATTCGTATGGCGACTTCGGAACCACCAAAACAGCTTTGGAATTTCTGAAGAAGTTTCAGAGAGCGGACGGCAAGATTCCCCACGAGATCTCGCAAAGCGCATCACTGATCCCCTGGTTCACCGATTACGAATTTCCCTGGAACAGCGCCGATGCCACTCCCCTTTATGTCATTGGCCACGGCGATTACTGGCGGGCAACGGGTGATAAGGATTTTCTCAAGACAAACTGGGATTCGATCGTCAAAGCCTATCGCTTCTCTGCGGCGTCTGATACGGACCGTAATCAACTCATTGAGAACTCAACGAAAACGAAGTTCGGCCATGGCTGGGTTGAGGGTGGTGGACTCTATCCGCCACACGAGGAAATCTACATGCAAGGTCTCTGGATCGAGGCATCCCGCAACCTGGCTGAGATGGCGGATGCTGTCGGGGATGCTCCGCTCGCCGCGGCAGGGCGTACAAATGCTGAGCAAACACGGCTGGCGATGGAGCAAACCTACTGGCTAGCCGATCGATCCTATTACGCATTCGCAACCAAACGCCCACCAGATGACCCGCCTAAAGCCGATCCTGGTCCAAACCGCGCCCGCCGCCAGGCGCGCATGGAAGAACTCAGCAAAGCCACAATCATCGATGAGGACACGGTCTTGCCGGCGGTGCCTCTCTGGTGGCACACAATGTCGGATGATCGCGCCCAGTTGGAGATAGATCACCTTGGCAGCGGGCGGATGGCGACTGACTGGGGATCGAGAATCATTTCGAATGAGAGCAAACTTTACGATCCACTCTCTTATCACTATGGCTCTGTGTGGCCGCTCTTCACCGGTTGGACCAGCACCGGGGCTTACCGTTATGGTCGCCCACATGTCGCCTACCAGGCATTAATGGCAAACGCATTGCTTACTTATTCAAACGCACTCGGTTACGTCACAGAGTTATTGTCAGGCGATTTCAATGCGCCCTTTGGTCGTTCGTCGCATCATCAGGTTTGGTCAGAGGCAATGGTCGTCACCCCCACCATTCGCGGATTGCTGGGCCTTGAAGCCAGGGCGGGCGGAAAAGAGCTTCGCTTTGAGCCGCAGTTGCCGGCCAACTGGGACCGGGTTGAAGTACGAAATGTCGCCGTGGGCAATGCCAAATACGATTTCAATCTTTCACGGGCCGCTGGTCGTCTGACGATTACGATAAAGCCTGTGGCTGCGCCAGCGGCGCCCGCCAAAATACGACTTACGATCGGGCCAGCATTTCCGCTCGATGCACATGTTCGCGCTGTCACTGTCCAGGGGCGCCGAGTGAAGTTTGAAACATTTCAAACCGGCGACGCGCAGAGGGCCCCGGTCACCATCGATGTGGGCCAGCAGAGTATGGAAGTAGTATTCAGATACGACGAAGGCACTGATGTTTATACAGAGCAGGAAATTCCCGGGCCAGGAACCATGAACCAGGGCCTACGAGTTTTGCGTTCACGGGCAGATGTTACAGGTTTACACCTGGTTCTCGAAGGATTGGGTGGACGTTCTTACCCTTTGCATGTCCGCGGCCCACATCAGCTCGTTGAGATAAGGGGAGTCCAGGTAACACCCCGTGACGCCAATCAGGAGTTGGTGGTGCAATTTGAAGGTCCGGCTGACACCTATGTTCGCCGCGAACTTACCATACCGTTTCGGAAGAGGATGAAATAAATCAGCAGCAGTATTGCTGTTGCAATGTCTGCAACAACGGAGATGTGCGAGTGCGCCAAACCAACGGTAGTGTCCTAATTTCTTGCTCTGTGCAACCTTTGTGTTCTCTGTGTGTTTGTGGTGCGTGATAGCCGTACATTATTCACCACAGAGACACAGAGAACACAAAGGTTGCACAGAGAAAACTCAAAACTGGAGCTATGAAATCAAGCCGCAAGGAAGGCTCAAATGAAACATTCATATTTGTTAAGTCTGATGTTTGCCGTTGCGTTCACCTTGGGGGCTTGTCAAATGGAAAATAGGACAACCACCAACAACACGCCAACCGCCAGCTCGCAAAGCAACACCACCGCCAATGGTTACACCAGAAAATGGTGGAAAGAAGCCGTCGTCTATCAAATTTATCCCCGCTCGTTCAAGGACTCCAACGGCGACGGCATCGGTGACCTGAAAGGAATTACTTCACAACTCGATTACATCAAGGGCTTAGGCGTGGACGTTATCTGGCTGAGTCCAATGTACGACTCACCCAATGCAGATAATGGTTACGACATTCGCGACTACCGAAAAATAATGACGGAGTTCGGCACCATGGCCGATTTTGACGAGCTATTGAAGGGCGTCAAACAACGCAACATGAAGATGATTCTCGACCTTGTAGTGAACCACTCAAGCGACGAGCATGCGTGGTTCGTTGAGAGCCGTAAGTCAAAAGACAATCCCTACCGCGATTATTACGTTTGGCGTCCCGGCAAAAATGGCAAAGAGCCCAATGACTGGACCTCCTACTTTTCCGGTCCGGCCTGGAAGAAGGATCCAGCAACCGGCGAATACTACTTGCACCTCTTCGCCGAAAAGCAGCCCGATCTGAATTGGGAAAATCCGAAAGTGCGCCACGAAGTCTACGACATCATGAAATTCTGGCTCGATAAAGGCGCGGACGGTTTCCGCATGGACGTGATTCCCTTCATCTCAAAGGACCAGAGCTTCCCGGACTTTCCTAAGGACTACGACGGCAATTTCGGCAAAGTCTATGCTTCGGGACCGAAACTCCACGACTACATCCAGGAAATGCATCGGGAAGTATTGTCAAAGTATGACGTGATGACTGTGGGTGAAGCTGCGGGCTGGACGCTGGAAAAGACACCTTTGCTCGTGGACGAACGACGCAATGAATTGAATATGATTTTTCAGTTCGACGTCGTCGGCATCGACCGTAACCGTTGGCGAAAGAAACCATGGACCTGGACCGACCTCAAGGCGATCTACACTCGCTACGACAAGGCTCTTGATGTGCATAGTTGGAATACGGTGTTTTTGTCCAACCATGACAACCCGCGTGTTGTTTCTCACTTCGGTGACGACTCGCCACAGTATCGCGCAGCTTCGGCGAAAGCCCTGGCGACGATATTGCTGACGCAGAAAGGTACGCCGTTCATCTATCAGGGCGATGAGTTGGGGATGACTAACTATCCTTTCACGAAGATTGAAGAGTTTGATGATATTGAAGTGAAGAACGCCTGGAAGGCTGAGGTTTTGACCGGCCAAGTCCCCGCGGCCGAATATATCGATCACCTGCGCAAGACTGGCCGCGACCATTCTCGCACGCCGATGCAGTGGGACGATTCCGCCAATGGAGGTTTTACTACGGGCGCGAAAGCATGGCTTGCAGTTAATCCAAATTACAAAGAGATCAATGCCAAACAAGCCCTGGCAGACCAGAACTCGGTTTATAACTATTTCAAGAGCATGCTCGAGTTGCGGAAGAAAACTCCGGCCTTGATCTATGGCGATTACAAGGACCTCGACCCGCAACATCCTTCAATCTTTGTCTATACGCGCTCACTCGGAGCGGACAAGATTTTGGTCATTCTAAATCTTTCAAAAGACAATGTGGCGTACACGCTGCCCGAAGGCTTGAAAACAGGTCAGTTGGCGCTTTCAAACTCTGACACCAAAGAAGAAAATGCTACGGCAGTGAATTTGAAAGGTTGGGAAGCGAGAGTTTATCGGTTGTAGATTTCTTAAAGATTCGAAAGTGAATTACGTTGAAAGAAAACTCGAGAGGAAATTACGCTGAAAGCGTTGGCTAATTCCAGCCCAGGGTTGCAGCAACCCTGGGATTCCAGCTCCAACTATTAGTCGCGAACTCTGAAAGAGTTCGCGGAGTTCGACTGCGCAGCCATAGCCTAACGCTTTCAGCGTAAAATTTCTTTAGGGATTGATAGGTCCCAGGGTTGCTGCAACCCTGGGCTGGAATTAGCCAACGCTTTCAGCGTAATTGCAAAGGAATAAAAAACACCTATGAGAAAAACGCGCGTTCGCACAGTGGTACCTAGCACTGGTCTGCTCATCCTTTTTGTCTTACTTTTGAGCCTCAATACTTTTGCTCAAAACGTGGAGTCTCCCAATGGAAGATTGTCCATGTCTTTCGCGTTGAGCAGTGAAGGTGAGCCTACGTACACGCTTTCCATCAGTGGGAAGCCGGTTATTCAAAAGAGCAGGCTCGGGATTCAACTGAAGGACCTGCCCGCTTTTACCAAAGGCTTCACCATTCTAAAAGCCGACCCATCCCAGCTGGACGAAACCTGGTCGCCGGTTTGGGGACAGGAAAAACAGATTCGGAATCATTACCGAGAACTGGCAGTCACGCTGCAACAAGCGTCCGTCAACAACCGAAAGATGATTATCCGATTCCGCCTTTTCGACGACGGTCTGGGATTTCGCTATGAGTTTCCTGAGCAGAATGACTTGAAGTATTTCATCGTTTCGGATGAGAAGACCGAGTTTAATCTGACCGGCGATCATAAAACCTTCTGGATTCCAGGCGACTACGACACCAATGAGTATGCCTACACAACCAGCAAGCTTAGCGAGATAGACTCGACCAAGGGAAACGCCGCTCAGGAGATTACCGCCCGCTGGGTCATCGCGGGCACTGCCGTGCAAACGCCGTTGATGATGAAGACTTCTGATGGTCTATACATCAACATTCACGAGTCGGCTCTGGTTAATTACCCGGCGATGAACTTGATGGTGGATAAACAGATGTTTGGGCTGTCTTCACACCTGGTGCCCGATGCAGTCGGCAACAAGGCGTATCTACAAGCTCCGGCTAAGACTCCCTGGCGCACGATTGTGGTGAGCGACAAGGCCGCAGACATTCTGGCTTCCAGGCTCATTTTGAACTTGAGTGAGCCTTCCAAAATCAAAGATGTGAGCTGGATTAAACCCCAGAAATATGTCGGCATCTGGTGGGAAATGCACGTCGGCAAAGCCAGCTGGAATTACGCCGATGTGGGCAACATAAAACTGGCAGACACAGATTGGGCAAGCCTGAAACCCAATGGCAAACATGGCGCCACTACTGCAAACACGAAGCGCTATTTAGACTTTGCCGCTCAACATGGATTCGACGGCGTGCTGGTCGAAGGTTGGAACGTTGGCTGGGAAGATTGGTTCGGTAACTGGAAAGAAGATGTGTTTGACTTCGTGACCCCCTATCCCGACTTCAATGTCACCGAACTCCAGCAGTACGCCTCCGCGAAGCACGTCAAACTTATCATGCACCACGAGACTTCAGCATCGGTGACAAACTATGAGCGCAGGCTGGACGAAGCGATTCGGTTCATGAAGCAGCACGGTTACGATTCGGTTAAAACAGGCTACGTGGGCAGGATCATTCCGCGCGGCGAGCATCATGACGGTCAATGGATGGTAAATCACTATGTCCGGGTCGCAGAAAAGATGGCCCAAAATAAAATTATGCTGGATGCTCATGAGCCGGTCCGCCCGACAGGCTTGCACCGTACTTACCCAAACTGGCTTGCTTGTGAAGCAGCCCGGGGCAACGAGTTTAACGCGTGGAGTGCAGGCAACCCTCCTGAACATGAAACGATTTTACCGTTCACGCGCTTGATGGGCGGGCCAATGGATTACACACCAGGAATCTTTCAGATCAAACTGGATCACTACCAGGCGGGAAAGAAGGAACAGGTGCATACCACGCTGGCCAAGCAGTTGGCTTTATATGTGACGATGTACAGCCCCTTACAAATGGCAGCCGACTTACCGGAAAACTACGAGCGCTTTTTAGATGCGTTCCAGTTCATCAAGGACGTGCCAGTTGATTGGGACGATACCAGGATCCTGGAGGCAGAGCCGGGTGACTATCTGGCTATCGCCCGGAAAGCTAAAAACAAAGACGAATGGTATATCGGGTCGATCACGGATGAGCAGCCACGCACTTCAAACATCTCTTTGAGTTATCTCACTCCAAAGCGCTGGTATGTGGCCACCCTCTACGCCGATGCTGCCAATGCCCATTGGGAAAACAATCCGATGTCATATCTGATTCAAAGTTTTTTGGTGAACAACGAAACAGCACTGAAAATCAATTTAGTGAGTGGGGGCGGCGCTGCCATCAGTCTTAAGCCCGCGTCTGACCAGGATCGGAGAAAATTGAAGCCCTATCAATAATCGGTAGGAACTTGGTTCGCTGTTCTTCTCTGTGCAACCTCGGTGTTCTCTGTGTCTCTGTGGTAAGTGGTTGTCGGAAGTTTCTTCACCACACAGACACAGAGAACACAGAGGTTGCACAGAGAAAATTGGTTCAATACCATTACCCAATAATGCTGTGAGGCCACGAAAAACTGATTCTCGCCTGTTCCCAAATCCACAAGTCGCCAGAAAGCAGCAGTAGTGTTCACTAATTACGGATCAAACCCCCGCTTCACTGACCTATTTCGGCGCGAGGAAAAAAACCCAATTCTGACTGCGGCAGATTGGCCCTATCAGGTCAACTCTGTGTTTAATCCAGGAGCAGTTGAGCTGCCCGATGGTCAGACGCTATTGCTGGCACGCGTCGAAGACCGCACCGGCATTTCGCACCTCACAGCGGCGCGCAGTCATGACGGGGTAACAAATTGGCAAATCGATTCTCAGCCAACTCTCGCACCTGAGCCAAAAAATTATCCGGAGGAAGAATGGGGCGTCGAAGATGCACGCATCGTTTACCTGCCGGAACTTGAGCAGCATGCAATCACTTATACGGCGTACTCTGCACGCGGTCCGCTGGTTTCGCTTGCGCTGACGCCTGACTTCAAAACCTTCGAGCGCCGCGGCATGATTATGGAGCCGGAGGATAAGGACGCAGCGTTTTTTCCCAGGCGCATCGGCGGGAAATGGGCCCTTATTCACCGGCCCGTCACACCCGGTTCAACCGCAGACATCTACCTTTCGTTTTCAACTGATTTACAACACTGGGGCGACCGGACGTTACTGCTGGAGTCACGGCGCGGTAACTGGTGGGATGCGAACAAAATCGGACTCTGCTCACCACCCATCGAGACCAGCGACGGTTGGTTACTGATCTATCACGGTGTACGCGTCACTGGCGCTGGAGTGATCTACCGCGTGGGACTGGCACTGCTCGACCTCGAAGATCCGACGCGCGTCATTCGACGCGGCGATGAATGGGTCTTGAGCCCGCGCGAAGAATACGAGATTATTGGCGATGTCGGTTATGTCGTATTTCCTTGCGGTCAGGTCGTAGATAAAGCAACAGCTGAGATCCGCCTTTACTATGGGGCTGCCGATTCATCTATTGCTCTTGCGTATGGCAACATCCAAGAGATGTTGGACTGGTTGATGAAGAAGTAACGCAAACTGTTAGTTTGCGGACCAATCGCGACATTGCCAGCTGGTTTTGCAGTGGCCTCCCCCGCAACCTCCGCAAACTAACAGTTTGCGTTACACACTTCCGAACCTGACGTAATCTATTACCACGCCGTTGATAAGTCGCTTGTTACCTTTGCGACTGATTGTTCCTCTCGCCGGCGCGATCACGATTAGCGCTGCCGTGTCGGCAGCAAGTGAGAAAGTAGATACACCCTTGACGTTCTTTTTGAGAAAACTATCCGTGGCGGCGTCGTAGAGATCACGTGACTCTGGGCCAACGTCGATCTGAATCTCCTTCGCCACGTCATAAGGGTTGTAATAGAGATAGGTCGGATAGGCGCGATCGTGAAAAAAGTCTGTCGCCAGACAGTCGAGTTGCAAGATCATTTCGATGTTGGTGCGCCTAACGATGCCACCAAAGAATCCGACGTAAGAGCCGCCGTAAAGAGCTAAGTCAGTTGGGCCCCAGCCAAGCCGCACAGGATCGCCCGTGGCGTAAGGGCTTCGACCTTTCCATTGTTTGCGAAGTCCCTCATATGCGATCACACCTCCATCGCCCTTCCAAGACGCGCTTGATTGATGATCGTCCGGCAGAGCGTCCCGATAGAACAGCCGGGCGCTGTTGGCCGCATTTAGCATCCACTTCCCGATTGCCCGACTATAACGATCATCATAACGAACCAGAGGCACCAGCGCGCCGGCGCTTGCAAAAGTGTTCATGGAAAAAGCATAGCCGCCACCATCCGTAATGCTGCCGACCAATCCATGACAGCTATAGCCACCCCAATCTTCGGCGATAGTTCCCCAGCCTGGCCTCGTTTTACTTTCATCAAAACACCAGCTCAGCA
>DASZDU010000238.1:0-27093 GCA_035941655.1 Pyrinomonadaceae bacterium
GCGAATGGATCGAATCCGCTTCCTCGAAGATCGCCAGAAACGTTAATCCTGCCAACACTGATGACGTGCTCGGCACAGTCAAACAGGCAACGCGCGATGAGGCGCGTGGAGCCGTGGAAGCTGCCAGCGAGGCATTTCGCGACTGGCGCAGCACGCCTGCGCCTTCGCGCGGCAAGATCGTGGCTAAGGCTGCTCGCCTGCTGGAAGAACATAAGGAAGAGTTGGCTCAAATGCTCACACGCGAAGAAGGCAAGACGTTGGCAGAATCGCGCGGAGAGTTGCAGCGGTCGATCAATGTCGCGGATTTCTGCGCGGGCGAATCCCGCCGCATGAATGGCGAGACGATTCAGTCTGAGTTGCCTTCTAACTTCGCGTATACGATCAAACAACCGCTGGGCGTTGTGGCCTGTGTCACTCCCTGGAATTTTCCGGTCGCGATTCCGGTGTGGAAGATTGCGCCTGCGCTCGTTGCCGGTAACACGGTGGTGTTCAAACCGGCGACACTCACACCGGCGACCGCAGTGCGCATCGTCGAGCTTTTCGCGGAGGCGGGTATTCCGCCGGGAGTTCTGAATCTGGTATTAGGTTCGGGCTCGGAAGCCGGTGACGAAATTATCAATCATCCGGCAGTGAAAGCGGTTTCCTTTACGGGCTCGAACGAGGTGGGTATCCGTCTTTACGAAGAGGTCTCCCGGCGTGGTGCAAAAGTGCAATGCGAGATGGGCGGCAAGAACCCGGTAATAATCCTCGAAGACGCCGACCTCGATTTGGCCGTCGAGTCGACTGCGCAAGGCGCATTTGGATCATCCGGACAACGCTGCACTGCTACGAGTCGAGCAGTCGTCGTTAACGATGTGGCGGACGAGTTCGTCGAGCGCATTAGCAAACGTGCGGGCTCAATGCGCATCGGCGACGGCATGGATCCGAATACTGAAATGGGTCCGAGCGTTGATGAAGGACAATTTAAGACTGTCTTGAAATATATCGATATCGGACGCGAAGATGGAGCGACGCTGGTTTGCGGCGGCTCGCGCGCGAGCGGCAACGGGCTCGACAAAGGGTTCTTTGTAAATCCAACTGTGTTTGATCACGTCACTCCCGACATGCGCGTCGCGCGCGAGGACATTTTCGGGCCGGTTTTGTCGGTGCTGCGTGTTAAGAATTTTGAAGAGGCGATGCAGGTTGCGAATGACACCGAGTACGGCTTGTCTTCGTCGATCTTCACCAATGACGCTGCGCGTATTTTCCGGTTTGTTGACGAGATCGAAACCGGCATGACGCACATTAACTCGCCGACAACGGGCGGCGAAGCGCACATTCCTTTTGGCGGGATAAAAGGAACAGGTATCGGCGATCGTGAACAGGGTTCGACTGCGCTGGATTTCTATACGGAGTTGAAAGTCGTATACGTGGACTACACCGGGCGCAAACGCGAGGGGAATTTGTACTGAGTACCTGCGTCCGTGGTTGAATGGAAGTGAAATCAGTCGCGGATTTACGCGGAACTCGCGAATCTGAAAAAACCTTTCCTGAATTGTCGTTGTCCTGACCTGCGTTTATCCGAAATCAGCGTTAATTATCAGATTCCCTTGAAACTCGCAGCGCATCACGCTCGTACTAAGCGATTCGGTCGCGATTTTCTCTAATATTTCCTTAATCAATGAAAGAGGTTCTATGACAAGTTTCTACCGCAAATCGCTGGCATTTGTGTTCGCCATTCTTTGCATTGGGTTGACTGCCGCCTCGTCGCCGTCGACCTTTGCACAAACCTCAACCCAGCCCCCAATTATCGACCGCGAGCTATTCTTCGGCGATCCCGAAATCTCGGGTGCTCAGATTTCGCCTGATGGCAAGTTCATTGCTTTCGTGAAGCCCTTCAAAGGCACACGCAATATTTGGGTGAAGCGTACCGCAGAGTCATTCGACGCGGCGAGGCCGTTGACGGCTGACAAGAGCCGGCCGGTGACGCAGTATTTCTGGAGCCGCGACGGCAAATATATTCTCTTCGTCCAGGACAAGGCCGGCGACGAAAACTACCTGGTCTATGCGGTTAATCCGGCTGAGAATCCCGCAGCCGGTGAGGACGTTCCGCCAGCCCGGAATCTAACTGACGCCAAGGGCGTACGCGCAGCGATTTATGCCGTACCTCGCAGTGAGCCGGACATGATGTACATCGGCCTGAACGATCGCGATCGCGCGTGGCACGATCTTTACAAAGTGAAAATCTCAACGGGTGAACGCACGCTCGTGCGCAAGAATACCGAGCGCATTACCAACTGGATCTTTGATTTGAAGGATCAACTGCGTCTGGCGTCGCGCGCCGCCGATAATGGCGACACGGAGATCCTGCGCGTTGACGAGAACGGTTTTACTAAAGTTTATTCGTGCAACGTTTTCGAAAGTTGCGGTGTGGTGCGTTACCACAAAGACGGGCGGCGCGTTTATTTTGAGACCAACAAAGGAGCAAACGTCGATTTGACTCGACTCGAGTTCTTCGATCCGGCTACCGGCAAAGAAGACCTGGTGGAATCAGATCCGATGAACCGCGTCGACTTCGGCAACGCAGATTTTTCTGAACTCAGCGACGACCTCATCGCCACCTCCTACTACGATGAGCGCGAGCGGATCTATTGGAAAGACAAATCTTTCGAAGCCGATTACAAATTGCTGCAAAAACAACTTCCCGGCAAGGAGATTAACTTTGGTTCAGGTACGAAGGATGAGCGTCTGTTCCTGATTGCCGCCAGCAGCGACACCGAACCGGGCGAACGTTACCTGTTTGACCGCGACACGAAAAAGCTGACGCTTCAGTATCGGATTCGGGAGAAGCTCAATCGCGATTACCTCGCGCCCATGACTGCCGTTCGTTACAAGTCGTCAGACGGTCTCGAGATTCCCGCCTATTTAACGCTGCCGAAAGGTACTTCTGGGAAGAACCTCCCGGCGATTGTGCTTCCACATGGTGGACCGTGGGGACGCGATACGTGGGGCTACAACAGCATTGCGCAGTTTCTCGCAAACCGTGGTTATGCTGTGCTAATGCCGAACTTCCGTGCGTCCACTGGCTACGGCAAGAAGTTTCTTGACGCGGGCAATAATGAATGGGGTCAGAAGATGCAGGACGATGTCACCTGGGGGGCAAAATACCTGATCGCCCAGGGAATCGCCGACCCGAAACGCGTGGGTATCATGGGGGGTTCCTACGGCGGCTATGCCACGCTGGCCGGTGTCACCTTTACACCTGATCTCTACGCAGCCGCCGTCGACATAGTTGGCCCGTCGAATCTGGTTACGCTGCTCGAGACCATCCCGCCATACTGGGAATCGATTCGCAAACTGTTTGCTGCTCGCATGGGCGATCCGGCAACGGCAGCAGGCAAAGCGCAACTCGAGCGTCAGTCTCCGCTGAATCACGCCGCCAAGATCAAAACGCCACTGCTGGTGATCCAGGGAGCAAACGATCCGCGAGTCAACAAACGCGAAGCGGATCAGATTGTGATCGCGCTGCGCGATCGCAACTACCCGGTCGAGTATTTGGTAGCGCCGGATGAAGGTCATGGCTTTGCGCGACCCGTAAACAACATGGCTATGTTTGCCACGACTGAGAAGTTTCTGGCGAAGCATCTGGGCGGCCGCTATCAGGAAACCATGACACCCGAAGTCGGACAGCGACTTAAGGAGATCACGGTGGACGTGAAGACCGTTACTTTGCCGAAAAAGATGGAGCCGGCGGCCGCCGCGGCTCCGAAACCTGCAATGGATTTGAAGGCGGGGACCAGCAACTACAAGGCATCGATCGCTCTCGGCGGACAGAATATTCCGCTGACTGTCAAAAGCGAAACGAAGGAAGTAAACGGAGCGTGGGTGGTGACAGAAACGGTGGGCACACCCCAGGGAGAAATCACCGATACATCCACGATTGAGAAAGGCACACTGGTGCTCAAGCACCGCGTTTACACCCAGGGTCCAGTCGTGTTCGATGTCGACTTCAAAGACAACAAAGCGACCGGGTCGATGACCATGAACGGCCAGGCAAAACCGATCGCGGTTGATTTAGGCGGCACAATCTTCGCCGACGGCGCGGGCAACCTCGATGTTCTCGCCGCGTTGCCGCTGGCCGAGGGCTATGCAATCAGCTTCCGGAACATGGATCTGGAAAAGCAGAAGTTGGAGTTGAAGAACCTGAAAGTAGTGGGCATAGAGAGTGTGACGGTGCCGGCCGGCACCTTTGAAGCGTACAAGGTGGAACTAACGTCTGCGGACAATGAGGCCGGTAAAACGATCGTGTGGATTGCGAAAGACTCGCGCGCAGTGCTCAAGATGACGGCGGTGCTGACGCAACTGAATGGCGCGATACTGACGACTGAATTGACGCAGTAACGCGTAGCCTTTAACTCGGAACAAGACAGGGCGGCGGGTTCTCACGAACCGCCGCCAATTTTTTCATATGCTATCTGGTTCTATTCTACTGGTTGGAATGACGAAAGTCTTCCAGCTACAAGATTCCTTGCTTTCGGCTTTGCCGCCTGATGTGCGGAAAGGCTTTGCCTTTCCGTAAGCCTCACTTAACCTCATGAGGCTAAGCCTCATGCATATCATTTCGCGCGACGATCCTGCTTTTTATATCACTGCTGTCGCCAAAGACCGCCTTCCAGTATTTCGCACCGACACGATCAAGGTCATAACTTGCAACGCCCTCGATGAAGCCCGAAAGTCCGCGAGTCTTTCAATTTACGCTTACGTCATCATGCCAGATCATCTCCATGTCATAACTGACAGCCATCGAAAACCCTCTGAGACTCTTCGCTATATTAACGGCATCATCAGCCGCCGGATTATTGACCATCTGAAAGAGCACGGCCATAATGCCTCACTCCAGAAGCTCAAGATCGAAGCCAAAGAACGCGGCTATCGCTATTCATTGTGGGACCATCACAGCAATGTGTTTTCAATCTACAGTGAAGATATGATGATGCAGAAAGTAAATTACATCCATCAAAATCCCGTGAGGGCTGGTCTTGTTGAGAAGGCGGAGGATTATCGCTGGTCGAGTGTTCGTTGGTGGAAGCGTTGCCCGCTCGAAGATGAACCTCTCAAGGTCGATTTGGATCGCATCGCTTGGAGAAGAGGCATAGCCTCATGATATAGAAGGACTGGCCGGAAAGGCATAGCCTTTCCGCACATCAGACGGCAGAGCCGAAAAGCGCGATTCCTTTGTAAACATCGCCTCCCACAAGGCGAACAGGGCTACCCACTATGCCAGTATGTATTCGTTGCAACTCGCAAGTCAGCGTTTTAGGATTGTTGAATTTCAACAGGCTCACAGAACGTTGTGGAAAATGCGAGAAAGAGGTACGAAGTTACTACGATTACTTCCGACGAATCTTCAACGAGTTTTGTCGGGACGGAATTCTTTCTCCGGAAGAATGGTCTCAACTACAGGGTATTGCGCGAAAATATCAGCTTGATTGGCAGGGAGCTTTAGGCTATGTGTGAGGGGCGACGCCCTCAACTTTATGGAAAGGCAACTCGCATTCGCTGCTGCGGACGGGATGATAACCAGCCAAGAGGAGGCTCGTATACGGAAATGGCAGTCGGCATTGAACATCCCTGCCGAGTTGATGCTTCCTACCCTCAAAAGACTAAATTATCTCCGGGGAATAACTCGAATACGAGAAGGTAATCTGCCGATAGTCAAGCCGCAGGACAATTTACATTTAGATTCTGATGAAATATGTCATCTCGATGTGGACTCCACCTATCACAAGGTTAATCCGAGATCGGTTGGCTACATATCAGGACGGCTAGTTGCTACGAGTAAGAAACTGAATTTTCTTTCGCCGCTTGGCGGTTGGGATATTCAGTGGAAGCGAATCATGAGGATTGAGCCGAATAGTCGAGGCGTCTATCTTGAACTCTCTACAAAAAAAGGTAATGGACACTATGATGTGACGGATCCAAATATAGCTGAAGCCGTACTGACGACAATTGTAAAAATGCACAAACGCGAGTTAGTGATGTCCGCTTCAGACGCCAGTCGTAGAATTCCTCATGACGTCAAAGTGGCCGTCTGGCAACGCGATCAAGGAAAATGCGTTCAATGTAGTGCGTCAAGCTATCTTGAATTTGACCATGACATTCCTTTCAGCAAGGGAGGCGCGAGCACGATCGGCAACATTCGGTTGTTGTGTCGCCGTTGCAATTTGGCCAAAGGAAACAGAATCTAGTGCGTTTGAACCGATTCGCTGATAACAAAATGAAAACTCTAATCAAGAACGGGCGCGTCATCACCGCCACTGACGACTACAAAGCCGACATCCTGATCGAGGATGAGAAAATCTCCGTTATCGGCGCGACGCTGGAGATGGAAGTAGACACAGTAATCGACGCCAACGGCAAGCTCGTTATCCCCGGCGGCATCGACCCGCACACGCACATGGAGCTCCCCTTCGGGGGGACGCAGGCGTCCGACGACTTTCTTACCGGCACGCGCGCTGCTGCCTACGGCGGTACCACCACCGTCATCGATTTCGCCGTTCAATACAAAGGCGAGTCGCTTATCCAGGGCATCGACAACTGGCACAAGAAAGCTGAAGGCAAGACCGCAATCGACTATGGCTTTCACCTGATCACCACCGAACTCGAAGATAATCAGATCGAAGAGTTGCACACAGCCATGGACGAAGGGGTCACCAGCTTCAAGATGTTCATGGCATATCCGGGCGTGTTTTTGGTTGACGATGCGACGATCTTTCGCGCCATGTCTGCCGCCGGCGAACGAGGTGGACTGATCTGCATGCACGCGGAAAACGGCATCGTCATAAACGAGATCATTAAGCACGCACTCGCAAAAGGTCACACCGCGCCCAAGTACCACGCGCTAACTCGACCAACGATTGCGGAAGCTGAAGGCGTGCATCGAGCAATAGCGATTGCGGAAATGGCAGAGTCGCCGGTGTACATCGTTCATCTGTCCTGTGCTGATGCCCTTAACCAGGTTCGGCAGGCACGCGATCGTGGTATACCGGCCTTTGCCGAAACGTGTCCGCAATACCTTTTCCTGTCGCTCGACAACTACGACGAGCCGGGATTTGACGGCGCCAAGTATGTAATGACACCGCCGCTTAGGGACAAGGCGAACCAGGCTGAATTATGGAAGGGTCTGAAGATGGACGATCTGCAGGTTATCTCAACCGACCATTGTCCATTCTGCATGAAAGAACAGAAGGAACTCGGCCGCGACGACTTCTCAAAAATCCCGAATGGCGCGCCGGGTGTCGAGAATCGCGTGCCGCTTATTTACAACGGCGGCGTGGTTGAAAATCGAATCAGCCTCAACCGCTTTGTCGAACTTACCTCGACGGCGGCCGCCAAGATGTTTGGCTTGTTTCCAAAGAAGGGAACGATCGCCGTCGGCTCCGATGCCGACATCGTTATCTTCGATCCTGAAAAGGAGCAGACGCTTAGCCTGAAGACGAGCCACATGAATGTCGACTACAACACTTACGAAGGTAAGAAGATCCGCGGGGTGGTTGAAACTGTACTCTCGCGCGGCAAAGTCGTGATCGAGAATGGCGAATACAAAGGCAAGCCCGGCGACGGACAGTTTCTGAAGCGCGGCACCTGCGTCTCAATGTAGCCTCATCCCAGGAGAACTAAGTGATGAAAAATTGCTTTAACCCAGGACTCTTGCCGCTCGCTTTATTTTTGATGCTAATGCCGATGGCGGGTATAGCACAGGAAGCGCAACAGCGTGCAGCGATCGACGTCCAGGGCTCCGCTGACGTCAAAGTAGTCCCCGATCAGGTTTTTATCGTTTTCGGCATCGAGACATCAGATCCCAACCTTACGGTTTCTAAATCCAGAAACGACGAGCGCATCAAAAAACTGCTCGCATTGACGAAGGAGCTGAACATCGATCCCAGGTACGTGCAAACGGACTTCATCAGCATTGAGCCCTGGGAACACGAACTGCGCGACGAAAACCGAACTATGCGTTTGGAATACCGGGTACGGAAAAACATCGCCGTAACGCTAAGCGATGTTGGGAAGTTTGAGGAGTTGCTCTCGCGCGCACTCGAGGGCGGAGTCAATCATGTGCATGGCATTCAGTTTCGTACCACTGAACTGCGCAAGCATCGCGACCATGCGCGTGAAATGGCAATTCAAGCGGCGAAGGAAAAAGCTGCACTGCTCGCCGGTAAACTGGGAAGGCAAGTCGGACCGGCGATTCGAATCTCCGAATACGGTGGCGGCTGGTATTCCCCCTACAGTTGGTGGGGCGGCCAGGGCTACGGCAGTAACGTGATGTCGCAGGTCTCCAGTCAGGCCGGTGAGGCGTCAGCCAATGAAGGCACAATCGCTTTTGGTCAAATTACAGTCACGGCCAGTGTCAGTGTGAGTTTCGCTTTGCAATAGGAAAAGGTTACCTCACTTCCCGATCTGTTCGTGTCAACGATAATCCGTTTCTCTCACCGATTATTGTTATAGGGAGCCTATAAAAATAGTGGCGATCAAAAACTCGGGCGAAACAATTCAACATCCTGACGGCCGAGTCGAATTAGCTCCAGAGGCCTTTCAGGAGATCACGAGAAGCCCTCTTTTCAATCATGATCTCGCGCCGGTGCCAGTTTCTAAACGCAACTGGACTACCTACAACTACGCTGCGCTTTGGATCAGCATGGCGCACTGCATTCCGACGTACATGCTGTCGTCTGGTTTAATCAGCGCCGGCATGAATTGGTGGCAGGCGCTCATCACCATCCTGTTGGGCAACACGATCGTGCTGGTTCCGATTCTGCTCAATTCACATCCCGGCACGAAATACGGGATTCCCTTCCCGGTGTTTGCCCGCGCCGCTTACGGAACCTACGGCTCCAATCTTCCGGCTTTAATGCGTGCCATTGTCGCTTGCGGCTGGTTTGGAATTCAGGCCTGGATTGGTGGCGAAGCCCTGCACACTTTCTTCAGCGCCATCATTCCTGGCTGGAACACCTTGCTGGGTGGGCCAGTAGGCGGACATGCCCCCACTGAGTGGTTGTCGTTCGTGATTTTCTGGGGACTCAACATCTATATCATCTACCGTGGTATGGATCTGCTAAGGAAAGTAGAAAACTGGGCGGCTCCGTTCGTTTTGGTGATGACGGCGCTTTTACTCGGCTGGGCCATCTGGAAGGCAAATGGGCTTGGTTACCTGCTTACCCAGCAAAGCAAATTTCATAACTTTAAAGAATTTTGGCCAACTTTCATTATATCGCTCACCGGGATGATCGGCTTCTGGGCAACTTTGTCGCTGAACATGCCGGACTTCACGCGGTTCGGTAAGAGCCAGCGCGATCAGGTGGTTGGGCAAGTCGTCGCGTTACCGACGACTATGACAATTTTCGCCGCTATGGGTGTGATGATCACGTCCGCAGCTGTTGTGATTTATCCGCATATGAAAATGGACGAGCTGTGGGATCCAATGAAACTGGTGGGCCAGTTTCACAGTGTCGCGGTCATTGCAATTTCGATGTTCACAGTAGTCGTAGCAACGCTGGCTGTGAACATTGCGGCGAATGTTGTTTCTCCAGCGAACGACTTTGCCAATGCGTTTCCAAAATGGATTTCTTTTCGGACCGGTGGACTGATCACCGGAATTATCGGAATACTTATGCAGCCATGGCGGCTGCTGGCTGATCCGTCCGGATATATCTTCGCCTGGTTGGTGGGCTATTCCGGAGGTCTTGGTTCAATCGCCGGAGTACTCATCGCCGACTATTGGGTGGTCCGGAAGAAACGACTTGCTCTTCCCGATCTGTATCTTACCAACGGCAACTATTCCTATAGCGCGGGTTGGAATTGGCGCGCCGTCATTGCCACATTGCTTGGCTGCGGGTTGGCCTGGGGCGGGAAGATCCTTGAATGGCTGGGAATTTCTGTCGGTTGGTTGTTGAACCTTTATCCTTATGCGTGGTTCGTAGGTTTTGGCGGAGCGGCACTTGCCTACCTGGTACTGATGAGAGCGTTTCCGCCCTCGACGCCGCCACTTCGTGCGCCGGATAGCTGATTTCTACCAGCAAGCGACTTAGAAAAAAGCCGCTTCAATGCTATAAACATGCCGTCCACGCGGGGACTCAGCTGACAACAGATCTTTTACTGATAAGGACATATACAAAAATGCCACGGACAGTTAAGTGCGGACTCATTCAATGCTCGAACGCTGCCCCAACTGATCTGCCTATCGACGATGTCAAACGCCTTAACATCGAGAAACATCTGGGTTTTATTGAAGAGGCAGCCAAACAGGGCGTGCAGATTCTTTGCATGCAGGAGATTTTCACCACGCCATATTTTTGCGCGGAACAACAGACGCGTTGGTATGAAGCTGTCGAGAAAATTCCCGACGGGCCCACAGTGCGGCTGATGCAGGAAGTGGCGAAGACTCACGGCATGGTAATCATCGTGCCGATCTACGAGGAAGAGATCACAGGGGTTTACTACAATACGGCGGCAGTGATCGACGCCGACGGCAAGTATCTCGGGAAGTATCGTAAAAACCACATTCCACACGTTAATCCGGGCTTTTGGGAAAAGTTTTATTTCCGGCCAGGCAATCTGGGTTATCCGGTTTTCGATACTGCGTTCGCACGCGTCGGCGTTTACATTTGTTACGACCGTCACTTTCCCGAAGGTGCACGCGCTCTCGGTTTAAACGGAGCCGAGATAGTTTTCAATCCTTCTGCGACCGTTGCCGGTCTTTCGGAATATCTGTGGCGAATCGAGCAACCCGCCCATGCGGTGGCAAATGGTTACTTCATAGGCGCTATCAATCGCGTCGGTCACGAACAACCGTGGGACATCGGTGAGTTTTACGGGCAGAGCTACTTCTGCGATCCGCGCGGACGGTTTGTCGCAGAAGCTGTGCGCGATCAGGATGCGCTCGTAGTCGCTGATCTCGATTTGGATATGATCCGTGAAGTGCGTAACACCTGGCAGTTTTTCCGCGATCGCCGGCCGGATACTTACGGCGCGCTGGTGGCGGATTAAAGCAGTCCAATGTCCAACGTGCTTCAAGCAGTTCAGAGTTCAAACTTCAGTTTGTCCGACGTTTGACAAGAAGCAAGCTAAAGCTTGAACTCTCAACTGCTTGAACGACGTTGGACATTGTATATTGGACAAAAACGAAAGCCTGGGAGTAATCCATGGACCTGTCAATTGTCGTTAACGGAATCACCTTCCCCAATCCTTTTCTGCTGGGTTCCGGCCCGCCGGGAACGAATGCGCGAGTTATCGCGAAGTCCTACGACGCCGGCTGGGGTGGCGCTGTGGCCAAGACCGTCAGCCTGGAATCAGCCAAAGTCGTAAACGTGGTGCCGCGTTACGGTAAGCTGCGTTCAAAGACTTCCGGCGAAGTGATCGGCTTTGAAAATATCGAGCTGATTTCCGATCGACCAATCGATGTCTGGCTGGAAGAGTTTCGCCAGATCAAGAAGGAATATCCAAAACATATTCTGATCGCGTCGATCATGGAGGAATATGAGAAGAGCCGCTGGCAGGAGCTCACGCGCCTGGTCCAGGAGACCGGCGTCGATGCTTTCGAGTTAAATTTTTCCTGCCCACACGGCATGACCGAACGCAAGATGGGTTCGGAAATGGGTGAGCATCCGGATCTATGTGAACAGGTTACAAGTTGGATAACTGAAGTTTCAAACATACCTGTTTGGGCGAAGATGACACCTAACATCACCAATATCAAGGAGCCTTCGCTGGCAGCAGTGCGCGGAGGCGCGGTAGGTATCTCCGCCATCAATACGATCCTGTCCGTCATCGGCGTCGATCTCAATACACTTCGGCCAATGCCCACGGTAGAAGGACACACGGTGCCGGGCGGCTATTCTTCGCAAGCAGTGCGACCCATTGCTCTGCGCATGGTGAGCCAGCTCGCGCTGGGTTTGCCGCAGGACGTTTCGATCAGCGGCATCGGTGGCATTGAAAACTCTCACGACGCTCTTGAATTTATGTTGTTGGGGGCGTCAACCGTTCAGCTTTGTACTGGTGTCATGCTTCACGGCGTCAAGATGGTTGACGAATTAAAGGAAGGGTTCGAGAAATTCATGACCGACAAGGGCTTCACCTCGGTCCAGGAGATTGTCGGCAAGAGTCTGGCGTACTTTTCCACACATATGGACCTGGTCCAGAAGATGAAGGCCGCCAAGCGTGCTAAAGCAGGCGAAGCGAGCCGCGACAATGAGTGGGGCCAGAAAGACATCACCGAAAAGACTGCGGAATTGACTTCAAACTAGTTCGCGCGACTCGAATCGATAACCAGGCGCAAGTAGTTTAGAGTTCAAACTTTAGTTTGCGTTGGAAGTGTGGCTAATGCCAGCCTAAAGACTGAACTCTGAACTACCGGCCTCCAACTCATCAATGTTTCAACAGGCATTTCTTGACAGTTCATACAAAGCGCACTATTGTTCCGCCGCTAACTTAA
Organism: Pyrinomonadaceae bacterium; assembly: GCA_035941655.1. GTDB lineage: Bacteria > Acidobacteriota > Blastocatellia > Pyrinomonadales > Pyrinomonadaceae > PSRF01. The sequence goes on from DASZDU010000238.1 coordinate 12,473, forward strand.
GAAAACACTCTGGCGGTTTTTGGGGGTGGCCCACGCCCCGTTGCACCCAACCCGACAATTAACAAATCTGGAGGCAGGAACCTATGCTGATCCTTTTGTGGATCGTTAACCTTGCGGCGTTTATTTGTTTCATCATGGTGCTGATCAAACAGTTCCAGACGGCAGGACCGATTCACGGCATTATCGGAATCATCACCTGCGGAATATGGACGTTCATTTGGGGGTGGATGAATTCGGCTCAATTAAACATAAAGAACATAATGTTGATTTGGACCGTTTTGATCCTGATCTGCTTGATCATACAGTTTGCCTTTGGGGTAGCCATCTACCCAGCTTACCCAACGGCAACTCCAGTAGTTCCATAATCAACCCTTCAACCGACATGCAAATCGGCGGCGGATCCAATCGGAACCGCCGCCGAAACTTGTTTAGGATGAAACAGGCGCACCCGCGGTAGGACAAAGTCAGAACCCCGACGCTTCGGGGTAGCGACCGGGTCTCACACGGTAAAGATCGGAATCGCGATCGTGTTCCGACCGCGTCCGCCAAATTGAAGAAAGTTTAAAGTTCAATCTCCGCTATAACCGGAGCATGGTCGGAAGGTCGCTCCCAGGTGCGCGGCTCTATATCAATCCAGGTGTTCAGGCTGCGCGCCACCAACGGCTTGCTTACCCACATGTGATCGATGCGTAGACCCATGTTCCGACGAAACGCACCCGCGCGATAATCCCACCACGAAAACTGTCCGCCCTCTTCGTGATGCAGGCGGAACGCATCGGTAAATCCCCAGCGCTTGATTTCATCGAGAGCAGAACGCTCGGCCTGGCTGCACATAATTCGTTCCTGCCAGAGCTGCGGATTGTGAACGTCGCGATCTTCAGGCGCCACGTTGAAGTCTCCGCAAAGTATGACCGGTGACCCGATCTCAAAAGTGTTGTCAAAAAACGCGCGCAAGCGTTTCATCCAATCCAGTTTGAATTCAAACTTTTCTGAGCCCACTGCCTGGCCATTCGGGATGTAAACATTAACGATCCTTACGCCATTAAGCCTGGCCGCCAACAAACGCGCGTGTGCTCCTTCCTGATCTTCATAATTTCCGCGCTGCACATCCGCACATTCGTTCCGCGCAATAATGGCGACGCCGTTGTAACTTTGCTGGCCGAAAACACTGGCGCAGTAACCTATCCTGGAAAATTCATCGAAGGGAAATTTGTCGTCGGTGCACTTCGTCTCCTGCATGCAAAGAACATCTGGCTGGACAGCCTCCAGCCAACGAATTACATGCGGCAGGCGGGCGATGATTGAATTAACGTTCCAGGTTGCGAGTTTCATCGTTGTAATTGGTTTTCCTCTGTGCCACCTTTCTGCTCTCTGTGCTCAGTGCTGCATTTGCTAATCCAAAGACTAACCACGGAGACACCAAGTCCAAAGAAAACACAGAGAAAACCAAATTGCGATCCTACAGTGAAGCGATTAGTCCCGCGAGCAACGCGCCTCGCCGGGGAATGTCATCGAGCAGAATGTGTTCGTGCGTTGCGTGAGCGCCGTCTCCATCGATGCCGAGCCCATCCAATACTGCCGCCCCTGCGGCCGCGGCGAAGTTTCCATCTGACGCACCACCAACCTGAGTTTCGCCGAGTTCGAAATCCAGTCGACGCGCAATCTCTTGGGCCTGTTGGTACAAAACAAGAACTCTTTCGTTGCGTTCGAGCGGTGGACGGTTGATCCCACCGGTCACTATCAGCTGAACGCGAGGATCGACTGGGCGCAGGTTGCGGATCTCGCTTTCGATCCGTTCAGCTTCGCTGATGGTGCTGAAACGCACGTCAACCTCGGCACGGGCCTCGGCAGCAACGACATTCGAAAGCGTGCCGCCATGAAAAACGCCGACGTTCACGGTAATGCCGCTCGTCGCGCCGTTAAGCGAATGTAATCTCTCCGTTTGACGCGCCAACTCGAGAATCGCGCTGGCGCCTTTTTCAGGCTCTAATCCGGCATGGGCCGCGCGCCCGCGCGCTTCGATAAAAAACATGCCAGTGCCCTTGCGGCCGGTCTTCAGTCGCCCTCCGCTTGCCGGCGGTTCCAACACTAATACCGCGTGCGCCTGGCGCGCCTGCGCTTCGACTAACTGCCGCCCCGTAAGACTTCCTGTTTCTTCATCGCAGGTAAGCAAAAGTACCACTGGACGCTGAGGCCGTATCCCGCTCTCAACGCAGGCCCGTATGACTTCGAGCGATAGCGCGCAATTTGCCTTCATATCAAAAACACCGGGGCCATAGGCTCGATTGCCTTCGACGCGCCATGGATGTCGCCGTAGCGAACCGTGCGGATGGACCGTGTCCGTATGTCCCAGGATCACGATCGGCTTGTCCTTCGGCGAGTCGTTCCAGACTCGTACCCGCAGGTGCTCACCGTAGTTCTCGCTCGCAACCCGCTCGGTCTTTGTCCCCTGAGGAATTGCCTCTGCAGCAGCGGCGAGCAGCGAAACCACTGCCTTGCTTCCCGCTTCATCTCCAGATGGCGACTCCGCTTCAACCAAAGCACGTGTAAACGCAACCACAGCCTCCTTGCGAGCGACAAAGTAGTCACTTAAAGCTTTGATGTTTGCCTCAGTCAGTTCCATGGGTGATCTTCGACTACTGCGCAGCTAGCGCTTGATTCTCCAGTTTATGCTTAGTCCTATCGGCGAACGATGACAACACTCAGGAAACGGCATGAGGTCACTACCACCACGCGGTAGCGGCTGGGTGAGACTCGGATCATAGTCATTATAAAAGTAAGCGGAACCCACCCGCTACCGCGTGGTGGTACTGACCTCATCACTTCGCGCGCGCGATATCTCCTTATCTCATTTTGGGCCAATCAAGACTTTCCTAACGGTCAATCGATCAACCCTTGAGAGGTTCACTTCAAAGCCTATTCCGGGTTTGTCAGGTGCGACGATAGTTCCACTTGATGACACGGTCACCGGCGGATCAATTATGTCTTCACTCCAATATCTCGAACTCGCTGACACGTCGCCTGGTAAAGTGAAACCGGCGAGAGTCGACATCGCAATGTTATGCGCGCGACCAATCCCCGACTCGAGCATGCCGCCGCACCAGACCGGAATATCGCTTTCGCGACACACTGTTTCGATTTCTTTCGCCTGAGCGTGTCCACCGACGCGCCCGAGTTTTAAATTCACGATTCGACATGAAGCTAAGGCGATCGCATGTCCTGCATCTTCCCGAGTGCGAATCGATTCGTCGAGGCAAATCGAAGTGGTGACCTGTTTCTGAAGTTCGGCATGATCGAAGATGTCGTCGTGGGCCAGCGGCTGTTCGAACATCATTAGCTCAAACTGGTCCAGGGCTTTGAACAGAGCTACATCGGCCAGGGTGTAGGCAGAATTGGCGTCAGCCATTAAGCGGATGTCTGGAAATTTCCTCCGCACCTGCTCGATAATGTTGACGTCCCAACCAGGCTTTATCTTGATCTTGATGCGCTGATAACCAGCCGCGACTTCTGTTTGAATCTTCTCCATCAACTCTTCGGCCGTATTCTGAATTCCAATAGACACGCCGCACGAGATTTCTGACCTGACGCCCCCAAGATGTTTCCACAACGGAAGTCCTGCTCTCTTCGCTTCCAGGTCCCAACAGGCCGTCTCGATGGCCGCCTTCGCCATGCGGTGGCCGCGCACCGGTTTCATTAACGATAAGATCTGAGTCGTGCTTTCAACAGTCTTACCCAGAACTAAAGGAACGAGGAACTGGGTCAGTGTAGGCCAGGCGGTTTCGATCCATTCGTCGCTATAGAATGGACCCTCTCCGGCGGTGCACTCGCCCCAACCCTCACCGCCACCCTTGTCGGTTACGCGCACAAGCAGGATGCGTCGCTCGGTAGTGCGTCCAAAACTGGTTTCGAAAAAATGAATTAACGGCAGGCGGATTTCGCGCAGTTCGACGGAAGAGATGATCACTTGATGCCAAACTCCATACAGACGTCTAAGGCTTAAGCAGATCGGAATTCAGCATTATGCCCACCGTTTGCTTGTTTGTCAGCTTTGCATCGTCAAATTAGACAAAGGTATGCAAGAGCTTTGGTAAGCTTCTATTTATTGATGCAAGAAAACTGGCATCCTTCCTTGACCCCATACAAGAATACTGGTAAAAACCTCTCGCATTCCTAAAGCTCGTCTTACTGGAATTCTTTCCCGGATCAATGTTGCGGATTTTTTGTTTAACTAGTTGAAAGGACCTCTGTATGCCTAATGCTCACCACTCCGCTTCTCGTACTTGTCTGCTTATTGCTTCCCTCTCCGTCGGACGAATGTCCTCACGAACGGTCCGGGTGCTCGTAACTTTTACCGTGATTGCTGCTCTGTTAAGTGCGGCGCTTATCTTCAAACTTATTCCCAGCGCCTTCGCCGATACTACAACTCCCGTTAGCATTGCCAGTTTCGGCACCGCGGTGACACAAAACTTCGACACCCTAGTATCCTCGGGCACGGGCACTTTGGCAGCGAATACGCCGGCGGGCTGGGGTTTCTCCGAGAATACCGCCAATACGAGTTATACCGCCGGAACAGGTTCGAGTAACACGGGCGACACCTACAGCTTCGGCTCGGTAGCAGTTCCCAGCGATCGCGCGTTTGGACAATTGCGTAGCGGCACGACGATTTCAACTCTCGGTGGGACATTTCAAAACAATACAAGCGGCACGATTACGTCGCTCGCGGTTTCGTACGTTGGCGAGCAGTGGCGTCTCGGTGCTACTGGTCGCACGATTGCCGAGCGAATGGACTTTCAATACAGTACCGACGCCACCAGCCTGACGACCGGCACCTGGATCGACGTTAACGCGCTTGATTTCAATCCACCAATCACAGGCCCCACTGTCGGTGCGCTCGACGGTAACGCCGGACCAAACCGCATCGCCCTGAGCTCGACAATTATCGGGTTGAGCATTGCCAACGGCGCGAGCTTCTGGATCCGCTGGACGGACGTCGACGCAACCGGAGCGGACGACGGTCTCGCAGTTGACGATTTTTCACTGACCGCGAGTGGCGGCGATGCCGCGCCCACGGTTGTCAGCACGACACCTGTAAACGGGGCGACAAATGTCCCTGTTAGCTCGAACGTGGTCATAAACTTTAGCGAGAGCGTGAGCGCAACTGCCAGCGCCTTTAGTATTCAATGCCCGACCGGCTCGCCACAAACATTCACCCAAAGCGCGTCGCCCAGCAGCTCATTCACGCTGACTCCGACTTCACCGCTGCCTTTCAACACCGTATGTACGGTGACGACAACAGCCAATCAGATCACGGATACGGACATAAGCGACCCGCCCGATCAGATGGCAGCTGATCATGTTTTCTCTTTCACCACTGCAAATCCAGTCGACACCGCGCCCACTGTCAGCAACACGACTCCCGCAAACGGAGCGACCAATGTTTCAGTCAGCTCGAATGTCGTCATTGACTTTAGCGAGAGTGTCACTGCTACAGCCAGCGCCTTTAATATTCAATGCCCGACGGGCTCGCCACAAACCTTTGCGCAGAGCGGCTCTCCCAATACTACATTCACACTGAATCCGACTGCAGATCTTCCGTACAGCACAACCTGTACAGTAACAGTAACTGCCAGTCAGATCAGCGACACGGACGCGAATGACCCGCCCGACCAGATGGCGTCGGACTATAGTTTTTCTTTCACGACCTCAAATCCAGTCGCGACAAACGTCATCATCAACGAGATTGACTCAGACACGCCCGGGACCGACACCGCGGAATTCATAGAGTTATATGACGGCGGTGTGGGTAACACGTCACTGAACGGATTGGTTGTGGTTCTTTTTAACGGTAGTAACGATTTGTCATATGGCGCCTTTGACCTTGATGGAAGAACGACCGACGCAAACGGCTACTTCGTGTTGGGAGATGCAGGGGTCCCCGGCGTTGATATGGTTTTTGCCGACAACATTTTTCAGAACGGCGCCGACGCGGTGGCGCTCTATGCCGCAAACGGCTCTGACTTTCCGAATAACACGGCTGTCACCACCACCAACCTGCAGGATGCGATCGTTTACGACACAGACGATGCCGACGATCCAGGGCTTTTGGTACTGCTGAATTCAGGACAGCCACAGGTTAACGAGGGAGCAGGAGGAACGAACTCTGTCGGGCGTTGTCCCAACGGTTCCGGCGGTGGACGCAATACATCCACGTATTACCAGGGAAGCCCCAGCCCGGATGCGGCGAGCAATTGTCCGCCCATACAACCGCCGAGTACGAGCCCGATCTTGATCAGCCAGGTATATGGCGGTGGGGGCAACTCTGGCGCGACCTATCACAACGATTTCGTAGAATTGTACAACCGCAGCGCTTCGCCGGTTGATACGGCTGGCTGGTCGATCCAATACACATCGGAGGATGGGGACAGTTGGGACTTTGGCACGCAACCGCTGGGGGGAACGATTGGCCCAGGTGAATACTATTTGATCGCTCTGGGATCAGGAGGAGCCGTTGGCGCACCGCTACCGCCGGCTCAAATAAACGGCCAAATAAATATGGCTGCAACCAGTGGAAAGGTTGCACTGGTAAATAGCTTCGATGGACTGGTCGGCAATTGTCCGCTTGGCGATCCTTCGCTGATGGATTTTGTCGGCTACGGAAGTCCTGATTGCAGGGAAGGTGCTGCTCCGGCGCCGGCACCAAGTAGTAGCACTTCCATCTTCCGTCTGGGCGGTGGCAGCACCGATACCAACAACAACGGAAGCGACTTTGTTACTGGCTCACCGAACCCGCGTCAGACTGCCGTGATTGTGGAACTGGGGCCATTGGTTCTAAGGACCGATCCCCGCAAGAACGGCACAAATGCTGCGCGTGACGCGAGCATCAATGTCACTTTTACCGAACCCGTGGACGTCGTCGGCTCATGGTTCGACATTACTTGTCCCAGTGGGCAGCACAATGTTGCGACCTTCGCCGTCACCGATGGCAACAGAACCCACGTCATAACGCCAAACCTAAACTTCGCCGCGGGCGAGCAGTGCACTGTCACGATCTTCAAAGACCAGATTCACGATGTAGACGGCGATGACAGTGGGGCTAACACCGACGGCTTGCCGGCGAACTATGTCTGGACATTCACGGTAGCCACCGGCACTGCACCGCCTTACCCATCAAGCGTACATCTCACGATGGGTGATCCGGGTTGCGGAACCGCATACGGCTGCGCGGCTGCTAACCTCGGTCAGCCGGATAACTTTCTGATGGACAAACCCGAATTCACGATCTCCTACAATCGCGATAAGGGCGCGCCCAACTGGGTAAGTTGGCACTTAACTGACGAGTGGATCGGATCGCTGACTCGCGTGGACACATTCCGTCCTGACCCCGGAGTGCCTGATACCTGGTATCGCGTTCAGGCATTTGATTTCTCCGGAAGCGGTTTTGACCGCGGGCACATGACGCCGAACGCTGATCGCGACAAGGAGACTTCGATCCCGATCAATCAGGCCACTTTCCTGATGTCAAACATGGTGGCCCAGGCGCCGGACAATAATCAGGGCCCATGGGCTGCTCTAGAGGGTTATCTTAGGACGCTGCTGCCGGGTGACGAAGTGTATATCGTTTCCGGTCCTTTCGGAGTGGGCGGAACGGGCAGCAACGGCGGCGTGACTACCACCCTTGCCGGCGGTAACGTAACCGTCCCGGCTCAAACCTGGAAGGTCGCGCTAGTGATTCCCAAAGCCAGCGGTGACGACATTTCGCGCGTCTCCTGTGGTTCGCGAACGATCGCCGTCATCATGCCCAATATTCAGGGCATCCGAAATAATCCCTGGCAGAACTACCTGACCACGGTGGACGCAGTTGAACAGCTCACCGGCTATGACTTCTTCCAGAATCTTCCACCGGCTGTGCAGGCCTGCGTTGAGGGCGGTACCAATGGAACGAATCCTCCCGGCACAGCTAATCAATCCGCTAACACGGCCGAGGACAACGCGGTGATTGTTACTCTGCAGGCACTGCAGGCTAACAACAATACGCTTACGTTTTCGATCGTGAATGGACCAACTTCGGGTTCGCTGGGAAGCGTCAGTCCAGCTTCATGCTCCAGCGGTACTTGCACTGCAACTGTCACCTACACGCCTGGAGCGGACTTTAACGGGTCAGACAGTTTCACGTTCAGGGCCAGCGACGGCCCCACCAATTCAAACATCAGCACTGTCAACATCACTGTCACTCCTGTCAATGATGATCCGGACGCGGTTGATGACGCCGCTACAGTCGCAGAGGATAGCGGCGGCAACGTTGTTGATGTATTGAGCAACGACACTGATGTGGATGCCGATACACTTACAGTATCGTCGGTAACGCAAGGTGCGAATGGGTCCGTCACGAACAATAACAGCTCGGTAACCTATACGCCGAATGCTAACTTCTTCGGCGCTGATAGCTTTACCTACTCCATTTCAGATGGCAACGGCGGTAACGACACGGCGACGGTCAACGTCACAGTGACGAATGCCCAGGACGCTCCAGATGCTGTTGACGACGCGGCGACAATAAACGAAGACAGCGGCGCTAACGCGATAGATGTTCGGGCGAACGATAGCGATCTCGATAACGACACTCTTACTGTCACCGCTGTAACGCAGGGCGCACACGGTTCAGTCGCCATTACGGGTGGTGGCACGGCGGTTAGCTACACACCGGCTGCGAACTTCTTTGGCGACGACTCTTTCACCTATACGATCTCGGACGGTAATGGGGGTACTGACACGGCGACCGTGGCCATTACGGTGACAAATGTTCAGGACGCTCCCGATGCGGTCAACGACTCCGCGACGATCGCGGAGGATAGCGGTGCTAACGCTGTTGACGTTCGGGCCAACGATAGCGACCTCGATGGCGACACTCTTACTGTCACAGCAGTGACTCAGGGTACTCACGGATCAGTCGCCATAACGGGGGGCGGCACGGGAGTCAGCTATACGCCGGTCGCGAACTTCTTTGGCAACGATTCTTTCACCTATACCATTAACGACGGCCAGGGTGGCAGCGATACGGCGACTGTGAGTGTCACGATCAATAACGTTAACGACGCTCCGGTCGCAACCGGAGAGAGCTACGTTACGAATTCGAACACGGCACTGAATGTTGCGGCGCCTGGCGTCCTCGCTAACGATTCAGATATTGACGGACCATCGCTCTCGGCCCAGCTGGTGTCAAACGTTTCACACGGCACTCTTTCGCTGCAAAGCAATGGCTCGTTTACCTACACGCCAACGCTTAATTTCGAAGGTTCTGATAGTTTCACTTATCAGGCCTACGATGGCTCGGCGGCATCCAACGTGGTTACCGTCAACATAACCGTCAATGACACGGTAGCTCCAGTGATAACGTCGTCAGTGGCCGTCAGCTCTATATCGTCAACAAACAGCAACTTGATTAACGTGGGTCTGACCGCGAGCGCTACCGACAATAGCGGTGACCCGGTTACGATCCAAGTGACTGTTTTCGGTGACGAGGATGATCAAACTGCCACGATTCCAGGCGTCGTCCATTCGCCCGATGCAAAGGACATTGGCCCGAACAATACCTTGCGATTGCGTGGCGAACGTATCGAGGCAAATGACGGGCGTGTCTACTTAATCATCGTCACGGCAACCGACTCTTCAGGCAACGTCAGCCGCAGTTACCATACGGTGGTTGTGCCGAAGAACAATAAGCCGGTAAGTGTCAACTCGGTTAATACCCAGGCAGCAAACGCAGTCGCTTATGCCCAAAGCCACGGGGGTGCACCTCCTCCAGGCTACTTTGTAATAGGTGACGGGCCAATCATTGGGCCGAAGCAGTAGCAGCTTGAGTTTGACTTGCCGGCGTGCACTAACGTGGCTTCGCCGGCTGCCGGCAATAAAAAGGCGGACGGAATACTCTCGGTATTTCGTCCGCTTTTGTGTGCTCTCCCAGCCGGGAATGAAATCTTCTGTAAACGTGTAAGATACGTTAGTTACATTGGGTGGAACCGCGAGTGAAGTCTATTCCGTTGAAACGAGTTCCTGATTGTTCAGGGCCGCATGCATTGTGTGCCATGGCAGTGAGGCGCATTTTACGCGCACTGGAAATTCTCGTACGCCGGAAAATATTTTTAGATTGCCGAGACTGTTCGCAGTATTTTCTTCATCGAGTTCGCCAGTTACCATGCCGTGAAACTCACTGAATAGTTGTTCCGCTTGCTGCTTCGTCTTTCCCTTCACCGCCTGCGTCATCATGCTTGCAGCAGCCTTGGAGATCGCGCAGCCTGAACCTTCGAAAGTTATCTCATTGACCGCGTCACCTTCCAGACTCAAATACACTGTAAGCTGATCGCCGCAGAGTGGATTGAAGCCTTCCGCGGAATGGTTAGCCGTTTCCAACTTACGAAAGTTTCGCGGCTTTTTATTGTGGTCAAGTATGACCTGTTGATAGAGCTCGCTCAGTTCAGACATAGGAAAAGCAGTGAATAGTGAAAAGTGAAAGGTGAAAAGTCAAAAGTCGAATAATTCCAATAATTCTGTACTTAGTTCTCAGTTCTCAGTTCTTAGTTCTTAGTTCTTAGTGCTTAGTGCTTAGTGCCTAGTGCTTAACTTTTCACTCTTCACTTTTCACTTTTCACTTCATGAAAATATCTCAACAACTTTCTCGATCGTTCGCGCCAGCACGTCAACTTCCTCCCTGGTGTTGTAAAAAGCGAATGACGCGCGCGCGGTTGCCGGAATATTAAAACGCTGCATGACGGGCTGCGCGCAGTGATGACCAGCGCGAATTGCTATGCCTTCCTGATCGAGAATCGTTCCGATGTCATGCGGGTGAATTTCATCGATTACAAATGAGAGCACGCTGGTTTTTTCCCGAGCCGTGCCAACAATGCGCACGCCTTCAATGGTTTTGAGCCGCTCGGTCGCATACAACAACAATTCCCGCTCGTGCGCCGCAGCTTTCTTACGGTCGATGGAATTCAGATAGTCAATCGCCGCTCCCAAACCGATTTGCGAAGCGATGGCTGGAGTTCCCGCCTCAAACTTGTTTGGCAAATCGGCGTAGGTCGTCTTCTCAAAGGTCACGCTCCTGATCATGTCGCCGCCGCCCTGGAACGGATTCATCTTTTCCAGCAGCTCGGCCTTGCCGTAAACGATGCCGCTGCCCGTCGGCGCAAACATCTTGTGTCCCGACAGCGCATAGAAGTCGCAGTCAAGATCCTGTACGTCAACCACCATGTGCGGCGCGCTTTGAGCGCCATCGATCAATACCGGCACGCCATACTTGTGGGCCTGATCGATCATCTGCTTCACCGGGTTAATTGTCCCGAGGGCATTGGAAACGTGGGTGAAGGCGAGGAATTTGGTCTTCTCGTTTAGCAGCGCATTATATTCATCCTGCAGCAGCTCCCCCGCGTCGTTCATGGGAATCACGCGCAGCCGAGCGCCCTTCTCCTCGCACAGCATTTGCCAGGGCACAATGTTGGCGTGATGTTCCATCGCCGAAATGATGATCTCGTCGCCGGCTTCAATAAACTTTCGCCCGTAGCCGTGCATCACCAGGTTGATACCTTCAGTGGCGCCGCGCACAAAAATACATTCCTTCGCGTCGCGCGCGTTGATGAACCGTTTCACCTTCTCGCGAGCGCCTTCGTAGGCCGTAGTCGCTTTCTGACTTAGATAATGGACGCCGCGATGAATATTGGAATGCTCGTCTTCCAGGTAGATACTGCCGCGGTCGATGACGACCTGGGGAACTTGTGAAGAAGCCGCGTTGTCGAGGTATACGAGCGGCTTGCCGTTCACCGTTTGGCGCAGCACAGGAAAGTCTTCGCGAATGCGCTTAACATCGAAGCCACTTGAAGAAATCGTGGACAATTCGTCAACCAGCAATCTTTCAGGACTACTCACCATGTTAGGCTTCGAGCCTCGCATTGAGCCGATTCAGGACCGCCTCATCGAGCTGCTTCCTGATCGAGTCGACTTTTATCTTGGCAATCACTTCCTCTGCAAAACCGTAAGTCAGCAGGTTGCGCGCCAGCTCGGTATGAATTCCCCGAGTCTCCAGGTAAAACATTTCCTCTTCGTCAATTTGGCCAACAGCGGCGCCATGCGCGCACTTCACATCGTCAGCCAGGATTTCAAGCTGCGGCTTCGTGTCGACGCGGGCGTCGTTGGAAAGCAACAGGTTTTTGTTTGTCTGCATCGCGTCGGTTTTCTGCGCGTCATGACGCACAAAGATTTTCCCGTTAAAGACCGCGCGCGACTTGCCATCAAGAATGCCTTTGTAGAGCTGATGACTGGTGCAATGCGGTTTTCTATGATCAATAACTGAATGCGTGTCGGTGTGTTGCGCCGCCGTCACGAGATACAAACCGTCGACCCAACATTCCGCGCCTTCGTGATCCATTGTGACGTGAACGTCGTGTCGCGAAAGTTGCGCTCCAAATGTAATGTTGGTCGCGTCGTAGCTTGAACTCGCGCCGAGGTCGGCAACTGTAGTAGCAACATGAAATGCATCAGCAGATTCACGCTGCACCTTGTAGTGTTCGAGCCGCGCGCCTTCCTTCAGCACCACTTCAACCACGGCGTTTGTAAAGTATTTGGAGTCGCTGGTACTGATATAACTTTCAATCAAGGTAGCGTTGCTGTTTTCTTCCGCGATCAGCAGCACGCGCGGGAAAACTGTCTGGCTGGCCTTAGTTGTTTCAGTAATAAAAAGCAGCTGCAACGGCGCGGCGATGGTGACGCCCTTCGGTATCCAGATAAATGCGCCGTGGCCGATAAACGCAGTGTTGAGAGCGGTGAAGCCGTTGGCCACGTAATCGGCATGTCGTGCCAGTTGCTGCCGCGCAACTTGTGAATAACGCTCATCATTGAGGGCTTCAGAAAGATCGAGTGCAACTACTTCGGCAGGCAGCGCCGATAGTGAGGAGAGATCGCGGCGCAACCTTCCGTTCACAAAAACGAGTTGACTGTCTTTGCTCTCGGGCGTTCCGGAACTTGCTAAGTCCTCGGCAGCCTTGCCGCCGGTGTTTTCTGCTGACGCTGGATTGAAACCATTCTTAATTATCGGCGCGACATTCGTATACTTCCACTCTTCATCTTTTGTTGTGGGAAAGCCTACCTCTTCAAATCGCGCCATCGCACTTTCACGCAAGCGATTAATCCAGGACGCACGCGCGTCTGGTTCGCGCTCCTGAAGTTCGCGGAACGCCTGCTGAAATGAGTTCGAGTCTGTTGCTATTTCCGTAATCATCTTTATTAGTTTGTTATCAAGCTAGCGCCCGAAGCTTCTGCCGCAGTGGTCTTCAGCCAGTCGTAGCCCTTCTGTTCAAGTTCCAGCGCCAGTTCCTTGCCGCCCTCTTTAGCTATGCGGCCGTTGGCCAGAACGTGCACAAACTGCGGCACGATGTAATCGAGCAGGCGTTGATAGTGCGTAACGAGGATTACGGCGTTCTCGGCATTATGAAGTTGGTTGACGCCGCCGGCGACGATTCGCAATGCATCGATGTCCAATCCGGAATCCGTTTCGTCAAGTACGGCGAGCTTCGGCTCTAGCACTGCCATCTGTAAGATTTCGTTGCGTTTCTTCTCGCCACCCGAGAACCCCTCGTTAACGGAGCGCGTCATAAAACTCGCGTCCATCTCCACAACCTTCGCACGCTCCTTCAGCAAATCCTTGAACTCGAGCGGATCGAGTTCTTCCTCACCCAAATGCTTGCGCTTCTCGTTATAGGCCAAACGCAGAAACTGCGCGTTAGAAACGCCTGGCACTTCAATGGGATACTGAAACGCCATGAAGACGCCTTCGCGGGCGCGTTCGTCGGGCGGCATCTCGAGCAGGTTCTTGCCTTCGTAAAGTACCTCACCGCTCGTCACTTGATACGCGGGATGACCCGCCAGCACCTTGGCGAGGGTCGACTTTCCCGAACCGTTGGGTCCCATGATCGCGTGGATTTCACCCTTCTTAACGGTTAGGTTGATTCCCTTCAGGATTTCATTGCCGTCGATGCCGGCGTATAAGTTTTTGATCTCTAACACTTATGATTGCTCCCCATAGAAAAGTGACAAGTGAAGAGTAACAAGTGAAAAGCTGGATAATGCTTTACTATTCACCGTCCTCGAACTTGTCACCGGTTATTTACCCGACGCTACCCTCGAGCTTCATTCCCAAAAGTCGTTGCGCCTCGACGGCGAATTCCATTGGCAACTGCAAGAAGACATCCTTGCAAAAACCGTTGATGATTAAAGACACTGCGTCCTCTTGCGAAATACCGCGTTGCTGCAGATAGAACAACTGCTCTTCGCTGATCTTCGAGGTTGAAGCCTCATGCTCTACGCTCGAAGTGTTATTCATCACTTCGATATAGGGAAAGGTGTTTGCGCCAGAGTTTGAACCGATCAGCATCGAATCGCACTGCGTATAGTTGCGCGCGTTTGCCGCCTTCGGCATCACCTTCACCAGTCCACGATAGCTGTTATTGGATTTACCGGCCGCGATTCCTTTCGAAATAATCGTCGAGCGCGTGTTTTTGCCAAGGTGAATCATCTTTGTTCCCGTGTCGGCTTGCTGCGCATGATTCGTTAATGCGACCGAATAGAACTCGCCA
>DASZDU010000239.1:0-3849 GCA_035941655.1 Pyrinomonadaceae bacterium
AACTGTCGGTTAACCGAACGCGGACACACCCCACCTTTCAAGTACAGCAGCAATGCGACTCGTTAACTGCCCGTGTGAAAGCAAAGCTGATGCCGCGAAAAAAGATCGAGCTAGCGGCGGGCTAACCTAAAGGAGGGAAAGAAACTTCGATGGCCAAAGGATTTTATTCACACCCGGCTTCAGCCGGGTGAGCGGGAGCTCAAGGAGAAGAGGAAACCGTTTTAAACGGTTTCCAGTCGTAGCTGGGTGCCGTTCACCTGGCTAAAGCCATGTGTGAATGGCATCGGCCTGATGATCCCGACGACTGTACCCTCCACGTTCCTTGTATCTGGAAAGCTGAGCGAACTGACGAATTCTGACGATTTAGATCTCTGCTTTGTACGGTTGCATACATTGTGAGGATTAGCTTTGATGGACCAGAGCTTGCAACTTTTCAACAACTAGCGCATCATAGTTTCCGGTTAATCCTTCTCTCGCGCATCAACGGTGATGCGCCCCGCGCAAAAAACGATTAGCGCCGGACGTTTGGATAGTTCGAGAGCAGGCTTGTTTAAAACTTCAGAAGCCGCTCTTTAGAGAGAGCATCCGAACCTGGTCCTTCGACCGCTACCGTTTCGCCGAAGCCAATCCGATTCGCAGCTTCTTTTTATTCCCACAACAGGGGAAAGGTATATCTCTATGTCAACGAAACTATATGTTGGAAACCTCGCTTTCCAAACCACCAGTCAGGAGCTGCAGGAATTGTTTGCAACGGCCGGTACGGTTGAATCAGCGAGTGTCGTGGAAGACCGCGAAACCGGACGCTCACGTGGATTCGCTTTCGTCGAAATGTCGACGAAAGAAGAAGCTACTTCAGCCATTGATCAGTTCAACGGCAAGGAAGTCGGCGGACGTCCATTGAAAGTCAACGAAGCCAAACCGCGTGAAAATCGAAGCGTCGGAGGCCGCGGCTTTGCCGGCGGCAACCGCAGTGGCTTCGGTGGCGGTGGCAATCGTGGCGGTGGCGGCGGCAACTACGGCAACAAACGCGAACCGCGCTGGTAATAACCAGTAAGCAGTAAGCCGAAAGCAGTTCCTTTGTTCCCCACGGTCGCGCTTGTCGTTGCCCATGGCGAACATTGGAATAGCCCATGCCGCTCAAAAATTAACTCGCCGCGTTAAGTCGCGGCTTCAAGAAAAGGATTAAATGAAATTTTCTCAATTGGGACTTGCAACTGCGCAATTACGCGCCTGCGAGTCTCTCGGATACACCGAACCAACACCCATTCAACGACAGGCGATTCCTGTTGTTCTCAGCGGCCAGGATTTAATCGGCTGCGCCGAGACCGGCACAGGCAAAACTGCCGCATTCCTCCTTCCCATAATTCAGAGACTGAGCGAACGAACACGTCCCGGCATTCGCGTGCTGGTGCTGGCGCCGACGCGCGAACTGGCGCTGCAGATTCAAAAGAATTATGGCGAACTTAACCAACTCAAAACCAACCGCAGCGCGATCGTAATTGGCGGCGCAAACATCCGCACTCAAATCGCCGATCTGCGCCGCGGCGTGACGGTGCTGATTGCCACGCCTGGCCGTCTGCTCGATTTGACAGAGCGCGGCGCGGTCAATCTGTCCACGCTCGAAGTGCTCGTCCTGGACGAAGCCGATCGTATGCTGGACATGGGTTTCCTGCCGGCAATTCGGCGCGTGCTCGCGCTGCTGCCGACCAAGAGACAGACACTTCTTTTCTCAGCGACGATGTCCGACAGCATTGAAAGTCTGGCGCGTTCGACGATGATTCAGCCAAAGCTGATCGAGGTAAGCCCTCGTGGTCAGGCGGCCCAAATGGTCGAACAGACCGCTTACATAGTTTCTCAGGAAAACAAGACAACGCTGTTGCTTGATTTGCTTGAACGAGAACGCGAAAGCGATGCGCTTGATCGAGTGCTGGTTTTTACCCGCACGCGACGTGGCGCCGAACGCCTTTCGCACATCTTGAAAGCACGCGATCACAGTGTGAATCGCATTCATGCCGATCGCAGTCAGCCTCAACGCGAAGCAGCCTTGCGTGAATTTCGCAATGGCAGCGCGCGCGTGCTGGTGGCAACTGATATTGCCGCACGCGGACTGGATGTCGAGTCTGTGTCGCACGTCATCAACTATGACGTGCCCTCAGCCCCGGAAGATTACGTGCATCGAGTCGGTCGCACCGGACGGGCAGGCAAAACAGGCCAGGCGATCTCGATTGTGGCGCCGGTCGACGAGTTGTCGCTGCGGGCCATCGAGCGTTTGACCGGCCAGCAGGTGAAGCGAGTCGCTTTGCCGGCTTTCGGAGGAATTCCTCCGGTTTCGGCAACGCCGGCTAAATCGTTTACCGCTTTTGCTCGGCCGCGCAGCAACGTCAGATCGTTTCGCCCGCGTCGGGCCAGATAGTGAGTAGTGTCAGAAGCCCGCGCGTAAGCAAGGGCGATTATCGATAGGTTGACCTACTTTGAATGAACGTGCAGCGAGTCTTGCCCCTCCCCTAACGGACGGGCTTTCGGACACTGCGCCAGATAAATCGTTAGATCATTAAAAGGAGCACCATGGAAGAGAAAAAGATTTTCGCAGTTGGGGATCGAGTCGAACAGATGTGCGTTACCTGCGGCGAAGAACGCGGCCATATCGTTGCGTCTGTTACCAAGACCGGACGAATTAGCCGCGTCAGTTGTCCAATCTGTAACTCGCGAGTCCCGCGCAAGAACGGCGCAACTTTTCGCGCTTCCACCAAGGTGAGTGCGCCTTACGATCGCGCCCGTACCTATCGTCGCGGCCAACACATGCTGCATACGCATTTTGGTGAAGGTGAAGTCACGGCCATTATCGACCCGGGCAAGATGGATGTTCTGTTCGCGGACCGTATGCGACGCCTGATTCATGCCAGCGTGTAACTAGCTGACGCAAGTTGGCTGGAAACACGTGGGTCAACCAGAAGGAGCACGGTTGAGCAATCTTGGAATCAAAGAGCGGCACGTGGGAAGTGTAACGATTCTTGATGCCGTCGGCAGACTAAGAATCGGACTCAGGTTTGGCGGAAGCAGCGTCACTCTGGCAGATGCGATCGTCGCTCTGCTTGCCAGTGGACATAAAAACATTCTGCTGAATCTTGATGGCGTACACGTCCTTGGTGCGAAAGAGTTGGGAGACCTGGTTTGGATCTGCCTGGAAACCAGGAAAGGCGGCGGAGAGTTCAAGCTATTCAATCTCACAACCGCCACGCGGCAACTAATGCAGAGTACGAAGCTCTTAACGGTCCTCGACGTCTATGAAAGCGAAGACCAGGCCATCCAGAGCTTTCGCGATAATCAAAACGTGACGCTCGAGATCAACGTAGCCGCATCCAACATTGGTGCGTAACGAACGCGGAGAAAGATGAGACAGCGAAAAAGTAAGACGAGCGTTCTGATGGGGGTCGCCGTAGTGGCCGGCCTGGCGGCGATTGCGCTGTGGCAATTCTACGTATTCGTCACGTTCAAGGATGTGACAGGCGTAGTGGACGTGCAGGGAGGATCGACACATCTGTGGGCGGCAATTCTCTTTGGCCTGGCTGCCTGCATCGGCGCAATTCTCAGCGCTTCGTTTTTCCTTCGTTATGACAGGAATGACGAAATGCACATTACGTCTCCGCCCGCTCCTCGAGCGAGCGTGCTTTAAACGCGATGAGCGAACTTTACGCAATGCAACGCGCTAATGGCGACTGGTTCGCGCAGCAACGACCCGAGGGTTTGCGAGTGCCTGTCTTCTCGACCAACGCTGAGGCGATGCAGGCGCACGCTTTCAACGTCGAGATGATGGTATTCCGGCCGATGCTGTTGGGCGAAGATGCGCTC
>DASZDU010000240.1:0-8092 GCA_035941655.1 Pyrinomonadaceae bacterium
TTCGTTGTTCGTGCTCCTTAAGAGAAAGTGTTTAGAAGTTTGTCGCGCCAACGGCTTCGTTCGCACGGGTTATGCCCGCAAAGCGCGAAGTGTCAGGCAGGCTATTTACAAGGCCTGTGCCATCGATTGATTTCAGCCAAAACACCCAAATATTGGACTTTGCGGCTCACGCAACCTGGGCGTGGGAAAGGTTCGCGGCGCGGTGACAAATTACGGCAGGAGCACCATGACGGATTCCGTCAAACGCGAGGCGCAGTAGAGCTGGGTTGGAGAATCAGGAATCAGCTTTCGCCGGCGCTGGCCGCAAATTCCGACTCGTCTTCATCGCGGCGGCGGGGGGTAGGATCAGAAGCGCGGCGCCTGGGGACCGTCTCACTTGAACGACGCTCATCTCGCATCTGGGCAGTCAGACTTCGTATCCCATGCTTATCCAACAGGTGACGGAGCGAACGGACTGACATTGAAAGCAATTCCGAAGCACTGGTTTGATTTCCCGCCGTTCGCCGCAGCGCTTCCAGCACGTAGGTCTTTTCCAGTTGGTCCAGATGAGCGGTGAGATTAAGACCTTCTTCGGGAAACTCAAAAATCTCGGCGATGCGATACGGATTGTAATTAGTAATTTTTTCAGGCAGGCGTTCGGGTTGAATCGAGTCAGTAGTTTCCAGCGCCACGGCGCGTTCAATAGCATGCTCGAGTTCGCGTACATTGCCGGGCCAAAGGTATTGTTCCAGCAGACGCAAAGCAGCATCGGTGATCGTCAAGCTACGACCAACGTTAGCACCAAATTTTTCAACGAAGTGCTTTGCGAGTTCGGGAATGTCTTCGATTCTTTCTCGCAGCGGTGGTAGCTCGATGGGAATGACCGAGATGCGGTAGTAGAGATCCTCGCGAAAAGTCCCCTCCTTAACCATAGTGGCAAGATCGCGGTTCGTCGCGGCAATAACGCGCGTGTCGACTGTAGTCTCTTCAGTGGCCCCAACCGGCCGCAACTTTCTTTCCTGCAACACGCGCAGCAGCTTTACCTGCATGGCTGGAGACATTTCGCCGATCTCATCCAGAAAGACAGTGCCTGTGTTGGCGGCTTCAAACAAACCCTTGCGATTCGTGTTCGCGCCGGTGAATGAGCCTTTGACATAACCAAACAGTTCGGATTCCAGGAGCGTCTCAGTGAAAGCGCCGCAATTGATCGAAACGAATGGCTTCTCCGCTCTGGGTCCGAGATCATGAATAGCGCGAGCCACCAACTCCTTGCCGGTGCCTGAGTCGCCGGTCACCAGCACGGTCGATTGCACCTGCGCCACCGTTTCGATCATTTGATACAACGCTTGCATTTTGCCGGAACGACCGATGATGTTGTTCAGTTTGCCGCGAGTGCGCTGACCCTGGATCAGCGCTTTGTTTTCCTCGAGCAGCGCTTCCTTTTCCTTGACTAAGGAAATTTTTTGCAGCGCACGCGCGACGGTTTCCTTCAGCAGGTCGTTATCAAAAGGCTTTTGAACAAAGTCGTACGCACCCAGCAGAAAGGCTTCGCGAGCACTGTCGACGTTTGCAAAGGCAGTCATCATTACCACTTCAACCTCGGGCAGAAGTTCACGCGCGGCGCGCAGCAGCTCGATGCCGTTCATGTCAGGCATCTGCACATCGGAAACAATCAAGTCGGAAGGCGCGCCTCTTAGGAGCTCCATTGCCTCACGGCCGTTGGCGGCCGCGCGCACGGTATGACCCTCGCGCTCGAAGAGGTGCGTGAGAAACTGACGCATCCCCAATTCATCATCAACTATCAGGAGATTAGCCATAATAATTAGAAGTCAGAAGTGAGAAGTCAGGAGCCGGAAGTAATGCCCTTTTGCTGGGTGGGTCGTTCTGTCTCCTGAATTTTATCTCCTGTCTCCCTTTCGTCGCTGGGCAATTCAATCGTAATCGTCGTTCCTTGGCCTTCCCGGCTGCGGACATTAATTGTACCACCATGATCGCGAATGATTTGATAAACGATCGACAATCCCAATCCTGTGCCTCCGGTCGTCGACGAAAAAGGCTCAAACAAACGTTCAACTTGTTGCGGCGACATGCCCCGGCCGGTGTCGGAAAAAGCAATGCGCGATCGGGCGCCCGCCGCACCCTTCTGCACGACGCCACGTAACGTTCCTCCACCGGGCATCGACTGCAGGGCATTGCGAGCAAGATTCCAAAAAACCTGTTGCAGCTGCTCCGAATCGGCATTGACCAAAACCGGCGCCTCCGGCACATCTTCCTTGATAACGTGACTCTCAGTTATCTCGGCGCTGTTTCGCAAGAGCGTGAATGTTCGTCGCAACAACTCTCCTACGTCCACCTGCGATTGAATAATTGATCGCGGCCGCGCGTAATTCAGAAAGTCACTGATGATCCGGTTCAATCGATCCGACTCACGCAGAATAATCTCCATGAGCTCAGTCTGCGAAGACTCCTCCTCCATGTCGGCGCGCAACATCTGAATCGAACCACGCATCGCTGCCAGTGGATTGCGAATTTCGTGGGCGATTGAGGCAGCCATGCGACCAATCGCGGCCAGCCGATCCTGTCGGCGCGAAGTTTCCTCGAGGGCGCGAATATGCGTGAGATCCTGAAAGGTGATCACAATGCCGGTCGTGTCGCCGACCTCGGAAAAAAGCGGCGAGACGCTGAAGCCCAGCCGTAACCTCAAGCCTTCCGCGGTCAGACAATCAGCTTCGAAGCGAGGGCTGGCCTCGATTGCTCCCACATGAGCTAGCGAATCGGCGATGATTTCCCTAAGTTCGCCAAAGAAGATCGAAGCGTCTTTTCCAAGAACATCCGACTTGTCATAGCCGGTGATTTCTTCTGCGGCGGCGTTGAATGTATAAATGCGACCCTGTAAGTCAGTCGTCACCACACCCGAACGAATCGACTCCACGATTCGTTCGTGTAAGGCCCGTAGACTTGCGAGTGATTGCGTAGCAGCCTGCAACTGCACGTCGGAACGTGATTGCCGGTCCGCCAGCCGGGCGGACAATAAGCCGACAACCAGAAAAGCAATGTCGAACATTCCGATCGACTGAAGAGCCTGTACTCGGTCGCTCTCAAGCAAGCCCGCCGGCGGTAAGGAACCAAAGCCGTTGAGGACGGCAAGCGCACTTCCGGTGAATGCCACGGCGCAGCCCAACGACACCACAACGGAGTCGCGGGGACCGAGAAACAAACTCGAAGCAGCAATGACAACTATGTAAACTGCGATGAATGGCGAGTGAGTAACGTCAGTGGTCCAAACAAGCCAGGTTACCAGCACGATATCAACTGCGAACTGAATTCGGGCTTGAAGCAGAAGCGCTTTTGAGAACCAGTGAGCGAGGGCGTAAACAAGCGTGAGACCAAAAACAATTAACAGCGGTAAGGTTGCCGACCATGCTTTCGTATTGCCGCCATGAACCCAAAGCGCCCGCGCGATAAAGACGAGCAACGCGGCGGTGAGACGACCAAAGATCAACCACTTAAGCTTTTGCGCCAGCGAGTATCTTTGTTCTGTGGCTTCATCGAGGCCCATCGCAGGCAAGCCTATCACAGAGCGCTCGCGCCGCGGGAAACATATAGTCGAAGGTTCACCGTCCAACGTCCACAGTCAATTTGTGTGAACCCAGCGAATTTGTCAGGAACAATCAATCCGCAGATTACACAGATTACGCAAACGGTAAAAACAAACCGTAATGGTTTGGTTTGTTCCGCGTTGGCGAAGGTGGTTCCATTTCGCCGGCGTGGCTAGTGGTTGTTGCTTCTTGAGTTAAGTTGACAATACCCTCAAACATGGTCATCTACGTCAGTCGCTCATTTCCGACTTCGAACGGCCTCAACCATCTGCCTGACTGCAGGCGCTTGCTGTAGCATGTCATTTTTTCTGCCGGGCGGGTTTGCCACTTCCGCGTGACTAAGAATCATGTTGGTCGGCACCCCCCATCGGTCCGCGATATCTGCGACCAATCGCACCAAGTTCTCGATCTGTAGCTCATTCGCAAACGCGGGAATGCCGGAAGCTTCAACGCCAATGGTGTTTGAGTTTGTGAGGCCGTTGATGGTTCGTCCAACATGCATAGCTCTCACAGTCTCTGGAACGATAAACTCGATCTTACCGTCGCTTTTCACCAGCCAGTGTGCGAGCGGACCTTGAAGACCTGGTCGACCGTTACGGAGCACTTCTACGATGTTGTCTGGAGAACTGCTTGTATGAAGAATAATCGCAACAATATTGCCTTGTGGGTTGTGGTCAGGAACGTGAGAACCCCAAGGAACACCCGGCCTTTTAAGGATTCTCGCAACAATTTCGTCTGAGTAGCCGATTGGCAACGAGTAAGGGTCGGAAGCAATGACTTTGGGCAAGACACTCTGTGCCTCTAGTCTGCAGTCCTCTCCTTGAGCGCATTTTTGCAGCGTTTTCATTGCCTGTTCTAAGCCCTGCGAAGCGAGAGCCATCCCTTTTAGGCGCCCCTCTGCTGCCTTTCTCGCCTCGTCGGCTATGACCGTCTGTCTGCGGGCATCGTCTAGGGCTACATTTGCACGGTTGAGAGCCGCTTGCGCCAGCTTCTGTTGCGTTTCTGCGAATGCCCTCTGTTTAGAAGCCTCGAGCTCATTCGCTTTCGCTATCCCAGCTTGTTTCTCGGCAAGCACCTTCGCCTCAGTCGCTGCCTTCTTCTGAGCCAAAGCCTCGCGCCCATTCGCTTCTGCCTTCGCAGCTTGTTCCACTGCTCGCTCCTTCGCCTTAGTCGCTTCCTCCTTCTGAGCGAAGGCCTCAACCTTTGCCCCCTCAGCCACAACTTTTGCCTTCTTAGCTTGACGCATTTGCGAAGTAGCGAAGACGACCGCGCCCAAGGCGATCAAGCAGAGGAGCAGGAGCAGAGCCGTGAACCGCTTCGTGCGTTTGTAGGTGACATCCCTCTTACGCTGCCGCTCGCGCTCCTTCATCTCCGCGTTGCGTGCGGCGACGCTCGCATCGAGAAAGGTTAGTGCGGTCTCAAACTCTGGATGGTAGCGTTGCGCCCAGACGGCGTTGGGCTGATTCTTTTCGCGCCAATCAAGTGCGCCTTGCAGTGCCGGGTCAATCAACAAGGCCTCCTCGCGCGCATGGTGGAGCATGGCGGTTTCGGCCAGGCGGCGATAGATGCGAGCTGACTGAGCCTCCTCCTCAGTCCAGGTTTTCAGGCGAGACCAGTTGCGGATAAGACTCTCGTGAGAGATGTCGATTAGCGACTCACGATTCAGATTAACGCGAGCGCCGGTGAGCGCGTCGTTCGGCGGCGGCATCAGAAACGATCGGCCCTCGCGCCGGAAAACTTCAACCACCGCGATCACCGCCGCTTCGTTCGCTCCGGTCAACTCGCAAATCTCCCCGACTTCCATCGGGCGGCGTATCTCGCGGTTGTCGCTGCCTTTTTCAGTTAGCCCTTTGAACAGTTTCTCGGCAATCGCTTGCTGCTTCTCATTCAATTCTGCGTAGGCTTCATCGGCATGCAGCGAAAGCGCTTCAGCCATGCCGCCGATGGCGTTGTAATCCGGAATGTCGATCGGGTTGCCGTTGCGCCGGTGGCCCAGCCAATATTCCCAGGTGCGCATCAACGCATGCTGGAGAATTGGGAGTTGATCGGGATTGTCGCCGACGTCGTTGAGTAGTTGGTTGACGAGCGGCTCGCTGATCGTTCCTTGTCCGACTGCGACGGGACCGCTAATAGCTTCGCGCCGCTCGTCGCGCGTCATGCGCGGGATCAGGTATTGGCCGTTATTGATCGCCTCCGGCAATTCGAAGAATTGGGAGCAATCCCCGAGGAAGTCGGAGCGCATCGTCAGCACGACGTAGATTTTCTTTTCGTCTTCTTGCCCCACTGCTTCGAGCAATAGCTTGACGAAAGCGGCCGCGTCCTCTTGCGAGTTTTCCTCTGCAATAAGTTGCTTGAAACGAAACAACTCCTCGAACTGATCGACGACTACCAGCAAATTTTCGTAATCCGGAAATAACGGTTGGCCCTTATCGTCGAGTTTTGTGCGAGCACGGCTCACGAGTTCGACAACTCCAAGACTGCTTTTCCTGAGGGTTGTCTCCATCATGACGGCCTGGATTTGTTCGTCCTTTTCGTCGCGCGGCCCCAGCACCGCCGGAGACGCCAGCGCCCGCGCGAGACTACCGATGGGGTCACTGCCCGGTCGCAGGATCGCAATGCGCCAGTCGGAACCAGCGCTGGCCATCAGCCCGCCCTGCAATGCGGGCAGCAATCCAGCACGTACCAGCGAAGACTTGCCGCTGCCCGAGGTGCCAACGACCGCGAGAAAGCGCGTTCGCCGGAGACGCCGCAATAGCTCCTCACTCTGGCCATCGCGTCCGAAAAAGAGATGCGTCTCGGTGGATTCAAAAGGTCTCAGGCCCGGGAAAGGATTAGCCTTGTGATCAATTTCCTGCATTGTCTGCTCCTTTCGCCGCAGTTTGGACGCGGGTAACGAACGAATCCAAGACTGCAGGGGAGAAGTCTTCGAAGTTCTTAATGATTAACGTATCGGGACTATTAAATAATTGTTTGTGAGCAGTCTTCGGTGAGGCCACGTAGACGGCTTCCGCTGCCAGCAGAGTCTTGCGCTCAAGGCCGACCATCTTTTTGAGGTCGCGTCGCTTGTACTCAAACCAGAGTTGATTGGCGTTGCCGTAGTAGATCAATACCGCATCACACTGCGCCAGATTCTCCTTATGAATTTCAAATCCCTGAGAATCATCCACGCCTTCGTCGTCAAGCAATGGCAGCAATACCTGATAGTGTTGGTCGGAAAGGTAATTGTTTAATGGAAGAACTCCTTCCAGATCACGTTTATCAAAAATCAAATAGATTTTTGCCGGAGTCTCACATGATGGTTCAGCTTTGGGCGCGTGGCCATTGCTGCTCAGGCGAAGCTGGATAACATTCTTGAGCTCTTCCAGGGGTGTTTGTAGCAGTTCCGCTCCCTGTTGGGTCGTGGCATCAGTCCGCAGATGCTCGATAAATTGCGCTTGCAGTTCCTCTTGCGCTGTCAGCCCGACAGGCAGCCATAACAATCTTGAGAATGCCTGATCCTTGCTTCGTTCGGCGGCGATTTCATTTTGCAGACGCACGATCGAGCGACTGCCCGCTCCTTCGGGAACGATGCCGTAACTTCCCCCGATGAGGTGCACCGAAAGCTTCGCGCGTTTGACACATTCGCGCACGGCCTCTTCATAGCTCGGCGAGATGAGCGGCAATTCCGTTTCCGGCAGAATCTCGTAACCTCGATTCTGCAACTCGCGCTTGATCTGATCACGCTCTACGCTTAGGTCCCTGGTTGTTTGTGCGAGATAGACCGTCCCTTGCGCGCTCACTTGGGCGCGAGAAAAGATCGAGCCCGGATCCGGAACGTGGCCGCGCGGGTTAATGACGGAGAGCACCTGCTTGACATCCCAGGCCAGGTCGTCAAGTTTGCTCCAATACTTTGGGTCGCGGTTTCGTCCCAACTCCTGCCCAAATGCAACCGGCCTCTGAGTCATCTTGTCTATTTCGTAAAACTCGTACCCCAGTTGTTTCTGAAACTCCGGCGGATGTTGTTTGAGATCAACGTGAGTCTTGACGAGTTTGAAGATGCGCAGGTTGTTGCCTACGAGCAGACCACCAGTTTCCTCCGCCCGCTGACAAAACTCCCGCAGTTCACCGAGGCACCAATCGGACTGGATGTAGCCGGGTGAAAGAATTGAAACCACCACTGCCGTATGCTTGATTCGTTCCGCTAATTCCCCGGCAAAGTAGACGTTGCCTTGTAGCCTCGTGTCGCGCCAGATCTTAGGCGCGTAACCGATGGCCTCGCCCAGGACACTCTCGAATCGCTCGTGGAAGTTATCTATCCAGCCGTTGCCTTGGTCATCGAGCAGCTCGTTGTCCAGGTGGCGATAACTGATAAAGACATCATCTATGAAGGGCTGAGACATTTGAGGCTCCAATGTGAGAGCAACTAACAGGATAATGAAACTTAGTGAAACATGAGCAGAATGGATCCATTTATGACAAAGTCTAGCGACAAAGTTGTTTGACTTTCACGATGAGCTTTGGGAGATGCTTATCAA
>DASZDU010000241.1:0-11371 GCA_035941655.1 Pyrinomonadaceae bacterium
CCTTCAACAATCCGCTGGTCGAATTTCGTGATGTCAGTTTTTCTCACGTCGCAGCTACTACGCCGATAATTTCACATCTCAGTTTTAAGGTCCACGAAGGTGAAACGCTGGTTCTCCTCGGCGAATCCGGTTGCGGCAAGACCACCACTCTCAAACTGATCAATCGCCTTTTCTTGCCCAGCTCAGGGGAGGTAAAGGTTGAAGGCAAACCTACTACTGAGTGGAATCCGATCCGTCTGCGGCGTCGCACCGGTTACGTAATTCAGGAGGGTGGACTCTTTCCGCACTTCACGGTTGAGCGAAACATTGGCTTGGTACCTTCGCTCGAGCGTTGGGACCCAACCAGAATCAAGCAGCGAGTTGACGAGCTTCTCGCGCTCGTCGGTCTGGAGCCTGAGGAATTTGGCAACCGCTATCCCGGAGAATTGTCGGGAGGCCAGCGACAGCGGGTGGGCGTTGCGCGCGCGCTTGCTGCCGAGCCGCCATTGCTGTTGCTGGATGAACCATTCGGCGCACTTGATCCGCTGACGCGCGCGAGTTTGCAACGTGAGTTCATTGAGCTGACGCAGCGACTGGAAAAGACCGCGGTGTTTGTGACTCACGATGTGCGCGAGGCATTGTTGCTCGGTACCCACATTGGCCTCATGCACAAAGGAAAGCTGTTACAGCTGGACACGCCTGATGAGTTTCGAAAGTCGAAGAATGAACTGGCCCGTGCCTACCTCGAAACTCTCGATCTGGCCCAGAGTGGTTCGCCGGAGGATCGCGAATGAGCTTCTGGCATTTCCTCCAGGAAAACTGGCCGGAATTACTGGAGCATTTGCGTGAGCATTTGTGGCTGGTGTTTGTTTCCACTCTGATTGCAGTGGCCATCGGCATTCCTACCGGCATACTTCTTACACGACGTAAATCTCTGCGCAGTTCGATCCTCGGCATCG
This sequence comes from Pyrinomonadaceae bacterium, assembly GCA_035941655.1. Taxonomy (GTDB): domain Bacteria; phylum Acidobacteriota; class Blastocatellia; order Pyrinomonadales; family Pyrinomonadaceae; genus PSRF01. The sequence goes on from DASZDU010000241.1 coordinate 939, forward strand.
CAAACGTGATGCAGACGATCCCCAGTCTTGCCTTGTTTGGCTTTCTTGTTCCGATTCCATTCATCGGCGGCATCGGCGCACGCACAGCCATCGTCGCCCTCGTGCTCTATTCGCTGTTGCCCATCATTCGCAACACGGTAACCGGAATACTTGGCGTCGATCCCAATGTTCGCGAAGCGGCGGTCGCCATGGGCATGACCGGCGGTCAGGTGCTTTGGCAGGTTGAATTGCCTTTGGCGATGAGCGTGATAATTACCGGAGTCAGGGTGGCGCTGGTGATAGCGATTGGGGTGGCCACAATCGCGGCGGCAGTCGGCGCTGGTGGTCTCGGAGTCTTCATCTTTCGCGGTATTCGGCAGTTCGATAACAATCTGTTGCTGGCGGGCGCCGTGCCCGCCGCGTTGCTGGCCTTGTTGTCAGACTTCCTGCTCGGACTGATCGAACGTCGTTTCGCAACTGATGTCAGAAAAAAGAAACGCGGCTCGCGAACGCTGAAAGCATTTGCCTGTGTAGTGCTGGTTATTATCGTGGGCTGGGCCGCGTTTTACAGCTGGCGGAATGTGGTGAAGGCGCCGGCATCTCCGGCCACAACAACGCGCATGGTTGTTGGCTCAAAGGACTTCACCGAGTCTGCCATCCTCGCCGAGGTTATCTCACAGTTGCTGGAAGCGCGCGGAATTGCGGTTGAGCGAAACTTCGAGCTGGGCGGAAACTTGCCGCACGATGCGTTGCTTGCCGGCAAGATCGATCTCTATCCCGAATACACCGGCACGTCGTACACCGCGATACTGAAACATTCGCCGATTACAGATCCACGCGCAGTTTACGATCAGGTCAAAAAAGAGTACGCGGAGAAATTCAATCTCGTGGTCAGCGAACCGCTGGGTTTCGAAAACACGTTTGCTATCCTCGTGCGCGGCGCTGAAGCAAAGCGACTCAAATTGAAAACAATTTCCGACGCTGCGCCTTACGCGCCCAAGTGGCGTGCTGGTTTTGGTCAGGATTTCATGTCGCGCGCAGATGGGTATCCGGGATTTGCGAAAGCTTACGGCTTGAAATTCGCTGAGCAACCGCGCGAGATGGATCTCTCATTAACCTACATCGCGCTGGCATCGGGGCAGGTCGATCTGATCGCCGGTAATTCGACCGAGGGCAGAATCGCAGCGCTGGATCTGTTCCAACTCGAAGACGACCGCCACTACTTTCCGCCTTATGAGGCCGTTTATATAACGCGAACAGCCTCACTGGGGCGCGTGTCCGAGCTGGCTGAGGTCCTCGGCAAACTGGCGCATACGATCTCCACCGAAGACATGCGAGCGCTGAACTACGAAGTCGATGCTAAGAAGCGCGGCCAGGCTGAAGTGGTGCGTGAGTGGATCAAAAGACGAAGTTTAATCCCATAATTTTCTTCTAATTACGGAAGCGAAAACCTTGCAATGGCAACCGCGCGAGGTTAACTTCTTACACGTTGCGAAACACGATCTCTCTACTCCGGAGCGAATACTGGTGGTCTACACCTACGGCAATCGCTCCTACTCACGGAGGAATTTATGGCTACAATTTCAAGCAGCAGCGGCAGCAAATTTCCAGATATCTCCCGAGAGCTTGCTGATGTTTTGTTTCGTGCGAGTTTGATAAATGCCCGCCGCGAGAAAAACTTTGACCTGAGCTATGCCACAACCCTGCTCGGTTTTATCACCTCCAGGATGCCCATCGCTCAATGGTTTAAGGATTACGTTGAAAGTCATCGAATCGATGTCGAGGCGATATTGGCCTCGCGAAAGGTAGATCGGGTAGCACTGGATGAAGCGAGGAACGCGGAGCCTGGTAATCTCGACGATCTCGATTGGCGACGTACCGTTGCGATGAAAGGTATGTTTGAGGCGGCCAACCAATTAAGGATGCGCGCCGATCGCGTCGAGGCATCTTTTGATAAGGAGTCCGAATTGGATGAGCGACACCTCATGGGTGCGTACATTTATCGCTCGGACCACGATCATAAACGAGAACTCGAAAGTTGGGGCTTTGACCTGGTGGATTGGTCAAACAGTTTTCTTGCGATACTGAAACTCAAGCATCCGGATGAACTCGAAAACTGGATGGAAGTTCATCAGGAAACATTCAAGCTCAGGCCTGAACTCCCGCCAGCCGTTGATGCCGAGCCCATGATTCCAGGCACTCCCGCCGAATCCGGCCCGGGCCCCTCACAGGCGGCAGCAGACGTTTCTCCTCCGCCGCTTGATCAAACGCAACTGCTGCTGGACTGTCCATCGTTGCAGGACGTCCTTGGACGTAAGTATTTTGCCGAGACTCTCGCGGTGAGAATGAAGCGAGCCTGGGAGAGTTATCGCGACTCAAACGCGAAGGGCAGCTTCATGTTGCACATCCATGGCGCCTGGGGTTCCGGCAAGAGTTCATTGCTCAATCTCCTCAGGGCGGAATTACAACAACCTAAGTCCAGACGATTGAAATCGAAGCAGCCGCCCAATGATAACCCTGCCGTCGGTTGGATTGTTGTTGACTTCAACGCCTGGCAACGACAGCGAGTTGAACCGCCGTGGTGGTCGCTGATAGATACCATCTACGTTCAGTCGCGCGACCAATTAAAAACTGTTTATGATGAATCGGATGAATCTTTCAAACTTACGTTGCGAGAGCGTTGGTGGAGATTCACCACCGGCCGCAAGGATCACCTGATCGCGATGTTTATCTGCTTCCTGCTGCTTGGCGGAGTGTTCTACTGGGCCAAGAGTTATCCATCGTCACTGCCTGACGTGATAAAGTCCGGAGCCACATTGATTGGTGTGGTAGGCGGCATCTGGTCAACCCTGCTGCTGGTCAGTCGTTCACTCATTTCCGGATCTTCCCAGTCTGCACAGGCATTCATGCAGAGATCCGGAGATCCGATGGAGCGTGTAGCCAAGCACTTTATCGACCTGGTTCACTGGGTGGATAGGCCGATTGCGATCTTTATTGACGACCTGGACCGATGTCAGACTACTTATGTCGTTACCTTGTTGGAAGGAATGCAAACCCTTTTCAATACTCCACGTGTGGTTTACGTCATTACCGCAGATCGACGCTGGTTGCATGTTTGTTTTGAAAAAATCTATGAGAATTTTGTCGGTGCCGTGAAGGAGCCGGGCCGGCAACTGGGTTCGCTCTTCCTGGAGAAGGCGTTCGAGACTTCGATCAGCATGCCGCGAATGTCACCGGAACGAAAGAAGCTCTATTGGGACCACCTCGTGCAGGGTAAACTGCCCGCGCTTGCGGATGTGGAAGCTGTAACAGCGAAGATAGCCGCGGAATTCAAGGGTTATACGACGGAGCCTGAGGTTCTCGGAGGGATCAAGGTTAGTACTGGCAGCGTGTTGGAGGACGAAATTCGGAAAGGCGCGGCCGTTCGCCAATTAGCAAATCAGAAGGTGGTAGAAAGCACCGAATATTTCCTGCGACCCTTCGCGCCCTTAACCGAGCCAAATCCGCGAGCGATGAAACGACTCGTGAACGCGTATACGCTGCTACGCGACCTGGCTATTCTTGGTGGCTCGGATTTGTTGTTTGATACGAATACGAATGCGAGAAAGCAACTGGCGCTCTGGTCGATCGTCTCGCTGCGCTGGCCGTTGTTAAAGGATCATCTGGAAGAGCATCTGGAAGAAAATCCCGACGAAACGCCGGACATAATCGAGCTAATCTGCACGCGGCAGCCCCTACCCCTGGTCAAAGTCGAGTTAACCGACCTCGTTAAAAGTAACGAGGTCTACCGAGTGTTTACCGGCGACGGCATTGGCACAAAACTCGACAAGAAAACGATCTGTTCTTTGGTGGGGATAAGTGCCGCCCAGCCCAAGTCGGGTGGCGTTGCCTAACAGAACTCGTAGTATCGCTGGCTCCCGAGTTTCCCTTCGACGCGATTGAAGCGGATACAACCATCTAGCGCAATTTCCATCTTCCGAAAGGTTGCCGAAATGCGATCTGCACTTTTGATTCTGCTGGTCGTTACTGTCATTTGTCCCTTCACTCGGATCACACCGTCAGCTCAAACTCAAGCGACCAATAAAAAGCAACCTGAGACTGTCTACCTGCTCAAGCCCGCGCATATTTTCGACGGTGAATCGGCGCAGTTGCATGACGGTTGGGTGGTGCTGGTGCGTGGTGAAACAATTGAAGCACTCGGCCCCGCTAAGGAAATCAAAACTCCGTCGAACGCAAAGATTATCGACCTGCCGGGCCTGACCCTGATGCCGGGACTCATCGATGCGCATTCACACATTTTACTCCATCCTTACAGCGAAACAGTTTGGAACGATCAGGTGGCGCGCGAGCCGCTGAGTCTGCGCGTGGCGCGAGCCACTAATCATTTGCGCAACACGCTGCTGGCGGGATTCACCACGATTCGTGACCTCGGTACAGAGGGCGCGGGTTACGCCGATGTCGGCCTTAAACAAGCCGTGCAGCAGGGAATCGTTCCCGGTCCGCGCCTGTTGGTGGCCACCCGGGCGATCGTGGCGACGGGCAGCTATGGTCCAAAGGGTTATGCGTCTGAGTGGAACGTGCCGCAGGGTGCAGAAGAAGCTGACGGCGTCGACGGACTGACCCGCGTGGTTCGTGAACAAATCGGCAAAGGAGCAGACTGGATCAAGGTTTATGCCGATTACCGTTGGGGCGCGGGCGGCGCGGCCCATCCGACGTTTACCATGGATGAATTGAAGTTGGCTGTTGAAGTTGCGAAGAGCGCCGGCATCCCGGTCTCAGCGCATGCCACGAGCACCGAAGGAGCGCGACGCGCAATTCTCGCCGGCGTGGAAACAATCGAGCATGGCGATGGCGGGACGCCGGAGATATTTCGGTTGATGAAGGAACACAACACTGCTTTGTGTCCCACGTTGTCAGTAGCCGGCGCGAATGCTGAGCGCAAAAAGATCGTTTTCAAACAGGCGCTGGCTGCCGGCGTCACCATTGCCAGCGGCAGTGATGTCGGCGTTTTCGCTCATGGGGACAACGCGCGAGAAATCGAAATGATGGTGGCTTGGGGCATGCCAATCATCGATGCGCTACGTGCCGCAACTTCGATCGATGCGCGTGTGCTTCACCTGGAAGATAAGATTGGTCGAGTCAGGGCAGGAATGCTGGCCGATCTGATCGGCGTGGAAGGTGAACCAACGCGCGACATTTCAGCTCTGCGCCGCGTGCGCTTTGTGATGAAGGGTGGCGTGCCAGTTAATGAAGTCAGCACCACCACGCGGTAGAACTTGTGACACCTGGAAGAGCGGGCAAGCCCGCCTTCCTGACCTGAGAGACTGCCAAGGAATCTTTTGCCAACTCATTAAAAGCCCTTCACACCTCAGTAAATCACTCAAAACAATTTAGCTCGAGGTCAGGGAGGCGGGCTTCCCCCCCGCTCTCTTAATCGCCACACAAGCTCTACCCCGAGGTGGTACCGACCTCATTTCGTTTTCAGCTTGACATGGTTTCAGTACGTTTCTATAGTTCACTCAGGTAATCGAAATCATGAACAACGCCTGGTATTACTGCTGCTGTCATTGCACCTGTTGCGTCTGGTGTCCAGAACGCGATCGGGAAGGCTTTGGCAGGCGTGAAGAGCAGATGATTTAGAGCCAAGCGCAGCAAGTTTTCAAGAGCCGGTCGCGACACCTGAAAGAGGATTCGCGGCCGGTTTTGTATTTAGTCTTCGCGCTGGGAGCGCAGGCATCTTGCCTGCCGCAACATTCGTGGTCGCGTCGCACGGCAGGCAGGATGCCTGCGCTCCCAGCTGAAAAATTCAAGTCATGTCAACGGCAACACTAAACGAATTTGATACTCGAATCGCGGGCGATTCGGTTGAAGCGAGCATCGGTAACACGCCGCTTATTCGGGTGCGAAATCTTGCTCGTGACTTACCGCCGGGCGTGGAGGTATTCGTTAAAGCTGAGCACCTGAATCCTGGCGGCTCAATTAAAGACCGGCCGGCGCTGTGGATGATTCGTGAAGGTGAGCGAAGCGGACGGCTGCAAGCGGGCATGACAATTCTCGATGCCACCAGCGGAAACACCGGCATAGCTTACGGAATGATCGGCGCGTCGCGGGGTTATCCCGTTACCATTTGCCTGCCTAAAAACGCCGGCCTTCAACGAAAACAAATCCTGAGTCGGTATGGCGTGCAACTAATCGAAACGGATCCGCTGCTTTCGACTGATGGCGCACAACTTGTCGCCCGCGATTTGGCTGTTAAAGAACCAGATAAATACTTCTATCCCGATCAGTACAACAATCCAGCAAACTGGCGGGCTCATTACGAGAGCACTGCCGCAGAAATCTGGGATCAAACAGAAGGTCGAATTACACACTTCGTGGCGGGCCTGGGAACATCCGGCACGTTTGTGGGAGCCACTCGCAGACTGAAAGAACTGAACCCGAGCCTGCGTGCAATTTCAATGCAGCCGGATTCGCCTTTCCATGGACTCGAAGGGCTCAAGCATATGGTGTCGGCAATGGTGCCTGGAATTTATGATCCCGGTTTGGCGGACGAGAATGTTGAGGTATCGACTGAAGACGGTCAGGAAATGGCGCGACGCCTGGCACGCGAAGAAGGTTTGCTGGTCGGCAACAGTTCCGGCGCCAATGTATTTGCGGCGCTGCGTCTGGCGCTGTCTTTAGCGAGCGGGTCGGTGGTGGTAACAGTACTTTGTGATGGCGGGGAGAGATACTTGGAATAGACCAGGGAAGCGGTCTGATTCAAAAAAGAGCGGGGGCAAGCCCACCTTCCTGAACTTGAGCTGACCAAAATTGATTTGGGCCAGTCGTCGTTGAAAAGCTTTCAGAGGGAACTAGTGGTGGAGACACTTTCATGATCAACTTAGCGAGCCCGTTGCGGAGTCTCTCAGGTCAGAAAGGCGGGCTTGCCCGCGCTACTTAGCAGACAGGAATGATTCAGCTAAAGAAAAAGCAGCGCGACGAGATTGCTCGGCATGCTGAGCGCGATTATCCATATGAATGCTGCGGGTTGTTGCTCGGCAGCTTTGCTGACAGCCTGAAGTCGATCAGCGAGATTTATCCAATTTCGAATGCGCGCGAAGAAGAGGAGAAACGTAATCGCTTTTTGATTCGCCCTGAAGAGTTATTGCGAGGCGAACAATTTGCGGCAGAAAGAGGATTGAACGTGGTCGGATTCTATCATTCGCATCCGGATCATCCCGCAGTGCCCTCTCAGTACGATCTGGAACACGCCTGGCCGATGTACTCGTACATCGTGGTGTCTGTGAAGGCCGTGGCGACGGGCGATCTGCGGTCCTGGGAGATGGAATCGGATCGTTCACGGTTTACTGAAGAAGAAATCCTGACGTAACCCAAACTGTTGGTTTGCGGCGTGGTAAACAAAGCAAACTCTTCGTTTGAAGCAGGGCCTGGTGGTTGCGACCCGCAAACTTACAGTTTGCGTTACGTAAAGTGGAAAGGAAGTCAGATATGCCAGTAACCATAAGCATACCCACAGCGCTGCGACAGTTTACACTCGGCAGTGCGCAGGTTGAGGTTGAAGCAGCCACCGCAGGCGAAGCCCTGGACCGGCTGACGACACAGCATGCCGAGCTGCGGCGGCATCTTTATGATAATCAGGACATGCTCCGCAGCTTCGTTAACGTCTACGTAAACGATGAAGACCTACGTCATCAATCGGGCTTGCGTACGCCGCTGAAGGATGGCGACAGCCTGATGATCGTGCCGTCGATTGCCGGTGGCGCAACAGCAGAGCACATGAGTGAAGCAGCAGTCGCGGCGTTGCCACCATTATCCAACGAAGAGATCGCGCGTTACAGCCGGCATCTGATCATGCCTGAGGTTGGTCTGCAGGGGCAGCGGAAGTTGAAAGCTGCGAGCGTTTTGATGATTGGCACGGGAGGATTAGGCGCACCGTCAGGAATGTATCTGGCCGCAGCCGGCGTAGGCCGCATCGGCATTGTCGACTTTGATGTTGTCGACGCGTCGAATCTGCAACGACAGATCATTCACGGCACAGCGGACATCGGTCGACCCAAGATCGAGTCAGCACGCGATCGCTTACGCGATATCAATCCTCATATTGAGATCGAAACGCATGAGACGCGTTTGACCAGTCACAATGCGTTGGCCCTGTTTGCGAACTACGACATTATCGTGGACGGCACAGACAACTTTCCTACTCGTTATCTTGTCAACGACGCCTGCGTGCTCACGCGCAAGCCGAATGTCTACGGCTCCATCTTTCGTTTTGAGGGGCAGGCAAGTGTGTTCTGGGCCGATGCACCAAACGGCGGCGGTCCGTGTTATCGCTGTTTGTATTCAGAACCGCCACCGCCCGGGCTGGTCCCCAACTGCGCTGAAGGAGGCGTGCTGGGAGTTTTGCCTGGGATAGTTGGCACGATTCAGGCCACTGAAACAATAAAGCTGATTCTTGGCGCGGAAGACACATTGGTCAACCGGCTGTTGCTGTTTGATGCCTGGCACATGAAGTTTCGCGAGTTCAAATTACGCAAGGATCCAAACTGTAAGATGTGCAGCGAGCATGCGACCATCAAAGAGTTGATCGACTACGAGGAATTTTGCGGTTTGCGGGACCAGCCGCAGGAGCAACCAACTGCGCTGGAAGAGATCACTGCTTCTGAACTCCGGCAACGGATGGATCGGGGTGCAGACCTTCAGGTCATTGATGTGCGCGAGCCGTCGGAATATGAAATCGCACGCATTGAGGGAACAAAGTTGATTCCGTTGGCCCAGGTCGTGGCGCGCATGAATGAAATAGATCCTTCACGCGACACGGTAGTGCATTGCAAGGCGGGCGTGCGGAGCGCGAAGGCAATCGCGGGGCTGAAGCAGGCTGGCTTTCCGGGCCGCTTAATCAACCTGAAGGGTGGAATCACAGCCTGGTCTGATGAGGTTGATCCGTCAGTGGCGAAGTATTAGTTTTTGTGGCTCGGTTGCTACAAAACCCTGATATCGCGTTCTGAAAAAATTTGCCACGCTTCTCCGACGCGTTGCCACCTCAGTTCCTGAATCACCTGACCGCGGCGGCTGCGTCTGCCGTTTTCGATCCGGTACTTTTTGCGGTAGCGCATAATCGCAGCCCGTCCACCGTCCTGAAAAATTATTTCCGGTTCCTCCGCGCGGATATCAATAACCGTCGCCGTCGCAAACACACGCGCCTTCTCGTCACGCACGAAATCTCGTGGTGTGTTACGGCTGAGGTAGTAGGCTTTCAAGCGCGGCACATAAAAAGACATCTGTTTCTCAATGTCTCTCTTGTTGGTCGCATCGATCCATTCTGTTAAGGCTTTGCGTAAATAACTCGCCGCAGTGTTGTCAGTAGCTCCGAGCGTAACCGGGGCAGACTCTGCTGCAGTAGCCGCTGCCGCACTCGTGGCCGAAGTGGCAATTTGAGATTCGCCATACAACTCCCAACGCGCCACATCAGAAACTTTGTTATAGAGGCTGCGAATGATCAACGGCTGGTCCAGGCCTTCGGCCGTGATGTGCCGAACTACCTGGAGACGTTTGCCTGCATCAAGGGATTCAAAAACGACGGTGAAATTGTCTTCGCCTTTGCCACTTGACGTGAAAATCAGCCGGTTATTTTCCACTGAAAATCGAACGCGGACGGGATGACCGTCTGCTGCGCGCGTGTTACGTACCACACCATCCGCAACAAACGTCATGCGTGGAGCGCGAGAAGAACCTAAGTTGATCTGCTTGCCGCGTTGCTCAATTGCCAGCAGATCGGGAGGCGTGAATCTCACCGCCAAATCAATAAAGAAACGTTGCTGTTCGCGAAACGGGACCTTGCTGGAAGCGTCGGCGACCACTGAATAGAGTTTGTCACTCGCCGCAATGTCGATTCGATAGACGCCGGTTAAAGGTGAACGCTCGGCGGAATTTGTTTGCGAAGTTGTTATCGGATGAAGGTTGAGCGCGGCCGGTGCCGCGACAAGGAAAACCAGGAGAATGTTTAGAATCGACACTGACAACCCCTCGACTACTCAGGCTCGGCCCATTGTCTTTACGGAACACTGCAAAACTTGGGCCGCATTCGTCGCTGGGCGAAACGCATTCCAAACAGTCCTACAAAAACCATCGCCGGACACCGCTCTTCAAGATAGGAACGTCAGTCGTACGCTTATACGTGAAAAAGCGTCGCATTCCGAAACACGCGAGCCATCTGCAGAGCGTTACAAATTGTTGATTGTCGAAGCTCCAGCAGTTCCAGGGAAAAGGAGGTGCAGGCTTCTGGCTATCCTGAGGAAAGGCCGTGGGTGACTGTCTACATGAGCAGGTCTGAACAGGTTAGCGATGGCAATTGTAGTGGTTCTTTCTCTGGCAGGGCGTACTGCAGTACGTCTTCGAGCAGTTGGGAGCTCATGTCCAGAATATGAACTAATGGCTGGGAAGCTTCCGCAAAATCT
>DASZDU010000242.1:0-3072 GCA_035941655.1 Pyrinomonadaceae bacterium
GACGCAGCTAGAGACTATGCATATAGAGCAGCAGAACGGATCAAGGAATCGCAAGAAACTAGTTGAAACGCACGCAATGATTGTCGGCGGCCGGTTACTTTAAGTTCACGCAGCAGCGGTTTGCCCCGATGGGCGACGGGCATTTCCAAAGAATACACAACCATTTTCAGCGGGAAAACAGTCGTTTGAGCAGAACATAACGCCCACGGGTGCATACAGCGCAAGGAAGATTACAGCAACTTTACAACAAATTCGATTACCAAAACGCGAGTCAACCTAAACAATTCCCATTGAAAGGAACGCTTGTGACTCAACTAATAAACTCGCGGTAGCCTTGAGACTTCGTCTCGTAGATGATGATGGCGTTCCGTGCTTCGTGACATGGCTGCCTCCCAGTCGTCGGGAGATCTTCAAGCCCACCGACGCACGAAGAACGTGGGAGACTTCAGATATGTTCTTGGAACCCGAGCGTTCTCCTGTGTCTAAACATCATGACATACTCATCTTGAAAGACCTTGGCGATTCCTTCACTCAATTCCAAATCAGTGAACCAATAAACCAATTTTCCCCGCCTCGTTTTGTGCTAAAACTGTCGCAGGATGAACCATCACGATGGCACGCTGTCCAGGCGCAAGCTCCTCGCCTACCTGTCAGTATCGTCTATTGCTGCTTCGGTCTGTGGAGTTGCACGCCGCACCATAGCTGCTCAACCTTCTCCGGAACAGAGTGACCTCGGCGCGCGCGTTTACAATATTGTTGACTTCGGGGCTGTTGGTGATGGAGCGACCGTTAACACGATCGCCGTCCAAAAAGCGATCGACACCTGCGCGAACGAAAAAGGCGGGGCTGTTCTGGTTCCGGCCGGCGATTTCGTTACCGGCACCATTGAACTCAAGAGCAACGTCACGCTGAAGCTCGCCGCCAAAGGACGTCTGCTTGGTAGCCCAAAGATCGAGCACTACAGAGCGGGTAACAATATCCCGCCCGGTAACGGCAACGTCGTAATGATCTCCGCGGCCAACGCCGAGAACATTCGTATCGAAGGACCAGGAGTAATCGATGGCAATGGTGCGAAGTTTTTCACCGGTCGCGGCGACATGACTGGCCCAGGTCAAAACTCTTCCGAAGGTTATTATCAACGTCCGCATCTACTCGTCTTCTATCGTTGTAAGAACCTCTCAATGCGCGACGTTTTCCTGACTGCGAGTGCCTATCATTGCGCGCGCATTCTTCAGTGCCAACACGTAGTGCTCGACGCCGTTAGAATTCACAATCGCGTCAATCTGAACAACGATGGGTTTCACATCAATAGTTCGCAATACGTGCACATCAGCAACTGCGACGTCATCTGCCAGGACGATGCTTGTGCTCTATTTGGCAGCAACAAGTTTATTACGGTCACGAATTGCACCTTCAGCACGCGTTGGTCTGTCTTTCGCTTCGGTGGCGGAGAAGCGGAGAACATCACAGTCTCGAACTGCGTGATCTACGACACCTACGGCTGTCCGATTAAGGCGAGGTTCGGCGACAGATCACGTTTCGAAAACGTCAGCTTTTCGAACCTGGTGATGAGAAACGTGACCGGACCGATTTCGCTTGGTCTTGATTCAACTCGCCGCAATCCAAACGCTGATACTCAACCAGCGCCGCGGGGAGTTATTCGCAACCTCAAGTTCAACGGTATTCGTGCGACTGTCGTTGCGGAAGGGAAACAACACGAGGACCTACCGTGGCCACAGAAGTTTCGCCCCGGCGAAACAAGGCAATGCATCGTCTTGAATGGAGTCGGTGAAGACTTTCTCGAAAACATCAGTTTTCAGGATGTCCAGGTTACTTATGAAGGCGGCGGCACTGCTGCGGAAGCGCAGCGCGAAGTGCCGAAAATCGCCGGCGAGTATTTCGAGATAGGAACTCCGCCCGCATATGGGATGTATGCGCGAAACGTTCGTGGCCTGGCGCTGAATAATGTGCGTTTTGAAGTGGACACTTCGGATCTGCGCCCGGCTTTGGTATTTGAGAATGTGTCCGATGCGATGGTGAGTGCGTTTAGTGCTGAGTCAGATGCTAAAGCGGAATCCTTAGTTCGTTTCACAAACGTGCGCGAGATTCTATTGTCAGCTTGTCGCATGTTGACGGCCGGGGCTGCATTTCTACACCTAAGTGGCCCAGGCAACGGAAACATCAGGATCGACGGCGGCGATATTTCCAAAGCTGCCAAGCCTGTTATATTTTCCGGTGGAGCAACATCGAAGGCGGTGAAAGTAGAACAGCGGAACGGTGGAATGCGAGAGTGACCACATTGCGCGCAAAGTATGGTCAGGCTGACGCTCATTGCAGACGTGGGGGCAAGTGGATTCGAACCAGCGACCTCAGTCCCGAAGGATAGGCGCGGCAAAACCGTTTGTATTTCAGTTCCGTCAACCTATGTTTGTCACGCAGTGTGGAGATTTCGACTACTCCAGCCACAATACCGGCTGACGAATAACGAAATTCCGCACCACCTCATCGACAGTTGAATCCCCCGGTAGTTTTTTCCATAACTCGATGTATTCTGGCCGCCCGAGGGCCCGGCCCGCAAAAACAAGACTGATTTGGCGCATGGGCCATTCAGCGTCATACATCACGTCAGCCTTGAATGGCCAGGTCTTTTTGTCCTTTATATAAGGATACATGTACTCCATCGCTCGTCTGATGCCACGCCCATCACTAAGTGAGAAGTTCCATAGGTTGTCGTCTCGTGTTGAAAGGATTTGACAGACCATTGCCATCGCGTCGAGATTGAAAAGTGAGTAGCCGTAGGGCTTCGTGCGCCGCAGCTCTTCAGGAAAGCTGCCATCAGCAGCGATTTGATTTGGCACCAGGACGGTCTTGAAACGAGCGCGACAAAAGGATAGCAACTCCTCGTTTCCGATGAGCCGCCCGAAGGCAGCCACCTGCATCACCCAACACGTCCCATGATTATTCTTCGCTTCGCGCTCGTCGATGCCGTTCTTGCTTATCGTCATCCACTGTACATAGTCGCCAAACCATTTCAAGAGCGCCGCTCGGTCAGTAGCCGTTAACGCGTTTGAG
>DASZDU010000243.1:0-2628 GCA_035941655.1 Pyrinomonadaceae bacterium
TCCGATCCTGCGCCGATCGAAACTCTTCGTTATCCTCCCGGACAGTTCCTGGAACGGCAGGTAGTTCCTGCGTCTTCGCAGCCGCAGATTCCCAGTGTTTAGTTTGCTTGAGATCGTCCATCTTTGTTTCGCGTTCGGCGCTGGCTATTTTACGCTTGCTGTGTAACGAAAGCTATATGAAGACGTCCGTCAGAAACTATCCGTCAGAGGTCGGAGGACAGAGGACACAGGACAGAGGACAAAGGTCAGAGGTCAGAGATCAGAGGACAGACGACGAGGGTCGAAGGTTGGAGGTCAGAAATCAATGTCAGAAGTCACTCATGTCTGACCTCTGACCTCTGACCTCTGACCCCTGACCTCTGACCCGCGGCTTACAACCCGCGGTACTGCGCCGACAGCGCCTCCATGCGGGCTGACTGTCCGCCGGTGAATTGATACATGCAAAAGTCTTCCGTGTAGTCCATGAAGTTCTCGATCGGATCGACGCCTACACCCGGACAAGTATCGCGTCCGACGGGGCAGCCAAACGCGGGTGATCGCTCGGACGGCGTGTCTGCAACAAAGTCGTTGTAGTTCGCGGCGCAGCCACCCTGGAAAGTGTGGAACAGACCGAGCCAGTGGCCAACCTCGTGACTGCCGGTATCGCCCAGATTGTACACACGGGAGCCGCAGCAATCGCCGCCCGGCAAACTTGAATAGAGCACGACGACGCCATCCTGCAGCGGATCCGCTGCATACCAGAATGGGAACGTGGCCCAGCCGAGGTAAACACCGCCCGCATTGTTGACATAAAAATTGAGCGTGTTCGCGCCACCGACGTGCAGCGCTGCCTTCATCTCGCGCTCGGCCGCGGAGTCGATGCCGGAGTTGAACCAGGCAGCGTTGGTTGTGCGATCAACGCCGATCATGGAGAAGCGGAAGGGCGTATTGAATGACGTCGATGTGGCGGCATCGTCAGCGCCTGCGTAAGCGGCGTTGAGCACGTCGATCTGATCGTGCAGCCATTTCACCGGCACGTCGCCGTTCTCGATACCATTGCCGGTATTGATAACGTGAAAGAAGACGCCGATGGTCACCGAACCGGACTTCCGAATCTGGCCGGGGTTACGTGATGAGTTGAACTTATCGAGTGCTGCCTGGTATTGAGTGGCAACCGTCTCGTCGATATGCTTGGTGCCGCAGCGATCTTTGCGCTCCGCGCTCTTGTCTCCACCCTTCTGCACTGCGGTTAACGTCGGGCTGGGGGGTTCGGCGCTAGCGTGATTAACTAACGGGCGCGCCCACACCAGAGCGAGTCCGAGGATAGCGAGGGTAAGTGAAATAAACAGTTTTCTTTTCATGGGATACTCCTGCTTGTTCGTACTGTCAGTTGAAAGGATTGAACAACATCTGCGGCGTCGCAGCTGTCTAGGAAATATTTTCCGCCTGAGACTGGGAATGTATGCGCGCCGCAATGCAGCTGTCAAGTCAATCAATGTTCATGTGTCTAACCACCTACGGCGAGTCGAAAATCGTCATGCTGCCATGACACATCAGAAACGACTCCCAGCTATTGGTCGAAGCGAGTATCTCCGTGATAATTCTCTTAGTGCAATTCTACTGAGCACCTGGTGCCGGTTCTGTGGAGGATTTTAATGCTTCTAATCGCGCTCACTCTTAGCCTGTTCTTCTCTGGCTCGCAAGCATCCGCGGACGGCGGATATGGTCGCGTCGAATTCCGGAACTCCGGCGCGCCCTCGGCTCAAGCCGATTTCCTCGAGGGAATGGCGTTGCTCCATGACTTCGAATATCCCGCCGCCGCCGTTGCCTTTCGCCGCGCCCAAACCGTTGATCCCAGTTTCGCCATGGCCTACTGGGGAGAGGCGATGACCTTCAATCATCCGATCTGGATGGAGCAGAATTTGAAGGCCGCGCGCGATGCGCTCAATAAACTTGCACCGACCCCGTCGGCACGCCGCGACAGGGCGAAGACCGAACGCGAGAAAGCATATTTCGATGCTCTTGAGATCCTGTACGGAGCTGGAAGCAAACAGGAGCGTGACTTCCGTTACGAAGATGCGATGGCGAAACTGCACGCGCGCTATCCGGACGACGTCGACGCTGCTGCTTTCTACGGGCTCGCGATCCTTGGCACCGCGCACGCCGGCCGGGATATCCCGACCTACATGCGCGCCGCCGGTGTCCTTGAAGAGGCGTGGACAAATCATCGCGATCATCCGGGCCTCGTGCATTACCTGATTCATAGCTACGACGATCCGGCGCACGCGCCGCTGGGCCTGCGTGCTGCACGAATCTACGCGAAGATCGCGCCCGACGCCGGACATGCGCAGCACATGACTTCCCACATCTTTCTCGCGCTCGGGATGTGGCCGGAAGTTGTGGATTCGAACATTGCCGCAATCGCCGCTCTCGACCGGGTTCGCAAGTCTGCCGGAGGACCAGCCCGCTGCGGCCACTACCCGAGCTGGCTGGGATACGGTTATCTGCAACTCGGGCAGGTGGAAAAGGCGAGGAACGCGGTCGCGGCGTGCCGCGCCGCAGTTCAATCGCAGGCGGGGATGGATCATGCCGGCATGTCAATGGATCCCGACTCGAGTCCCATCTCGTCCTTCGCGAATATGCGATTAC